>NZ_JAFCLX010000068.1:0-33995 GCF_018130205.1 Bradyrhizobium sp. AUGA SZCCT0222 | reverse complement strand
CAAAATGCGGAGAGTCCGCCATCTTCGAGTCGATTTGGAGTCCGCTGAACTTCAGATTCGGGACACTAGATTCTTGTTTTGACGCGTTTTCTTTACGCGAACCGGTGTCCACTTCGCTGGAAAACGCTCTACGGCCGCGCTGCAGCAGCACAATTAACCTTCTTCGCCGCCATTCGATCGGCTCCGAACCGCGCCGTCCACTGCGCCACAGACAGCAATAAGGTGTCAAATACCTCGTGAGCTTGATCGAGCTCCCGTTGCGTCGGCGGCGCGCAACCGGGCCGATTTCGGATGATCATCGTCATTGTCGACCAGCTTAACCTGCTGGCTCTGCACGCCACGATCAGTCCATACAATCGCTCCGGTTCAATCAACGGCTCAATCGCCTCGATCTTCACCTCAGACAATAACGAGAGCGCTGCCACCACGTGGATGTATTCGCTCCGAACCGCAAACCGGTTCACTGTTGAATCGTTGAGCTTGCCGGAGCGATTGAGCGCCAGGACCTCGGCCTGCGCCTGGGTGTAGTCAATCTTCTTTCGCGGAGCGGCGCTGATCGGTTTGGCGTTCGTCCCACGCGCCTGCATAACCGGTCGCGGTGCCGTCAAAAATCGCGCCCGCACGATGTCGGTCGCCTTTGTGAGCAGCTCTCGCAGCAAATTCGCGGGAATGTCCAGTCGGAGGCCGAGCTTTTCGGTGAGGCTTTCATCACGCTCTGCCCTCCCGACAAGCGTCGCGTAACCGCATTCGGAGAACCGCGCTCCCGCATTTCGCGCGAGCGCGTTGGAGACGTTGACGTCGCCAAGCCTCATCAGCGCATCGGTCAGCGTTTCGCTGAGAGTATTTCTGCCGGAGATTGCCAACAAATGCTGCTGGCTACGGGTCTTGACGATTTCAATAAGGTCCGCTTCCGACAGGCGATTGGAGTTTCGCAGAACGGGCGCGGCCACCAAGGGGTCATCGTGAAACGCGAGCTTGCGGATGGTCTCGCAAGGCGCGAGATCCGTCGTGGACAGGGCTTCGCTCAGATGGACCAGGGTTGCTGCCTCGATCCGCCCGATCAGGGGCACAAGGACGCCATCGAACGCAGCTATCTGGGATTCACGAAGGCGATCGACATTGGACAAGAACAAGGCCGCCACCTGCTTCAGAATTCGGGCATCCCGTTGAGCCGACTCATCCTTTGCGGCTCCGGTCAGTCCCGCGATAGAATCCGGCGATGCTGCGGCCACCATGGCTAGTCTAGCTCCATATGAGAAGTCCGGGCTGAAATTACCTTGCAGAAAACGTCGCAAACCTCATTCCGCAGTTTTGGGTCATGCCGTTAGCGCCACGTTCTGAAACGCCTTCACGAGCGACCGTTCCAGCTTTCCATCCATGGCGCACAGGATCTTGTAGGCATCCTGCCGGGACATTGCCGGTCTGTACGGCCGCGACTCGATGAGCGCGGCGAAAATGTCTGAAATCGTCAGCAATCGTACGAGGTCGGAAATCTCCGGCGCCGTCAGCCCATCGGGATAACCGGAACCATCCAGAAACTCGTGGTGGTGCCTCACGCCATCAAGAGTCTCCGGGCTAATTCCCGGCAGATCCTTCAACAATTCGTATCCGATAATCGGATGGCGTTTCATGATCTCTTCTTCGCCCGGGTCAAGACGTCCGGGCTTGTCGAGAATAGCCAGGGGAATGCGTGCCTTTCCGACATCGTGCAGCGTGGCGGCCAGTCCGAGCCGCTTTACGTCGGCATTGGAGAACTTGATGCTCAGGGCGAAGCCGACCGCGACTCCCGTGACCAGCAGGCAGTGCTGGAACGTGCCCTGGTGATAGCGGCGCACGTCGTCGAGCCAGACGCCAAGTCCGTTTTGCTCGATACCGTTGACGATCTCCGATGTGGCGTCCTCGGCACTCGAAAGCGTTAGCGGTTTGCCCTCCCGTATCGCCGCAAACATGGATGCGAAGGCTGCCGCACCATCGGTGATCTCGGTTGATGCAACGGCAATGCCGGCCTGCGCCGCCCTCTGGGCGACGTCGATTTGCTGCAGTTTCGATATGATTTCCTTTGGACGCGACACCACGGCTGTCGCGCCTAGTGCATACGCCTGAGCCACCATGTGGTGCAGATGGTTCTGAACGACAAACAGCTTTTCAGAAGCGCAACGCAGGTCCTGCAGGACACGCTTGATCTGTTCCACCGGGACTGGCTTGCGCAGGTCGGCGTCAACCATCAATACGCCGCCTGAGCTGATCCTCGCGTTGCCGGTCCCCAGCAGTTGGGACTGAACGTCATACTGCGGCTCCAGCATCGCGCGGATGGCTGGAATCTTCGTGGGTTCATCGGTAACGAAATGAACAAGCATGGTGCCACCTGTGAAAGCCGACTCTGCGGTCTCTCCGGTTCAGCGAACGCAATGGTGAACAATCATTCCAAGCAATAACGGATAATCGTACGCAAACCTCCCTAACGGGAGATTGCCGCCATGCCGGTTTTTCTCCGGACTTCTACGTAACCTTGTTGGGTGAGGGGTCCGCCCTGCGGCGCTGATCAGGCCGGCGTGACGACGACGTAGGGAATGCTGATCAAGATAACCGCCAGTTCGACCGCATTGCACAGCATGCCGCCCCAATGCAGCCGCCGCAGCCGGCGCACCGCACCGGCGTCGCCGGCATCCCTGGCACGAAGCTGCGCATCCCACCGCTGCAGAAACCAGCGGCGCGCCCAGACCGCGAAGGCCGCGATCAAGGCAATTCCAATGGCGACAAACAGCCGGCCCGTCATGGCAACGGCGACCGTCCCAATGGCGCCGGCAATGGCCACCATCAGGAAATAGGAGCTGAACATGCCGCGCAACAGCTGGGTGACCGGCGGAATGTCGAGCGACACCAGCAGAAAGGCCGGCGCCGCCAGCAGGAAATAACCCATCGGAAACAGCAGGACGACGGTGGCGAACAAGGCGACGGGATCTGGCATTATCGACACCCCTTCTTGGCCCGGCGGGCGAGGGTTTTTCCTACGGCAACTTGCAATAATATCCGCCGGGACATGTCTTCCGCACCATTGGGCTTTGGTCGGATACGATCAAGTCTCGGGAAAGCGCACTGACGTCGCGGGCATTATCATCGGGGGCGGATTCGCGCGACGCCTACCATGGCGTAGCCTGCGGGGCGCATTGCGCCCAACCGGCTTCACCGCCGGTTGTCACCCAGGGAACAGCGCCGCCTTCGCCGATCCGTCATTGTCCTGGTCAGACCGATGCAATGTTGCACCGGGGCAGCAACAGGAGAAGCAACATGGAACGCGCAAACGAAAAATCGATCGAACTGACGGCAAAAGAACTGGACGCGGTGACCGGCGGCAAGTTGGGCAACGGCACCCTGCCCTTCAACCCCTTTTCCCCGCCCTCGGTCCCGAAGAAGACCTACTAAGCCAGCGCCGGCGACCCCCGACCTCACCCGTCGGGGTTCGCGTCGTTGCGCTGCGGAGCGAGCCCCGCCGCTGCCTAAAAAATGACCTGCACAAACAACGTGCAGCTCACCTCCGTACAACTACGCAAGCCAACCCGGAATTTAAACCCGCTATTAGGCAAGATTCGCGACAACGGATGGAACGTGCGCCCACCTAAATCCCGATTCGCTCTGCAGGAGATCGATCGAGGGGGCGAAGGCAGAGGAAGTTCCAGATGTCCGTCGCGCTTGCAAGATCGACCGCCAAAACCGCGGCCCATTCAGCGACCGACGAGGATGAATCCGACATCTCCGCGCTGATCTCCCGCCTCACCGCCGAGGTCAACCAGGTCGCCTGCGACAAGACCAAATCGATCCAGAAGATCACCAACCAGATGAAGATGCTGGCGCTGAACGCGCTGATCGAAAGCTCGCGCGCCGGCGCGCAGGGCGCCGGCTTTGCCGTGGTTGCGCAGGAAGTCCGCAACGTCGGCCAGCAGGTCGAAACCATTGCCCGCGAGCTGGAAAGCCAGCTCACCAACCGCACCGGCAATCTGATGAACTCGATCGCGCGCATGAGCGACCGGTCGCGCGGCGAGCGCATGGTGGATCTGTCGCTGAACGCCATCGAGCTGATCGACCGCAACCTCTATGAGCGCACCTGCGACGTGCGCTGGTGGGCCACTGATTCAGCCGTCGTCGACTGCGCGGCCTCCCCCGATGCTTCGGCCGTCGCCCATGTGTCGGAGCGGCTGGCGGTCATTCTCGGCGCCTATACCGTGTATCTGGATCTGTGGCTCTGCGACCTCGACGGCAACGTGCTGGCCAACGGCCGGGCGGATCGCTATGGCGTCGTCGGCCAGAACGTGGCGTCGACCAAATGGTTTCGCGACGCACGGGCTTTGCGTTCGGGCGACGACTATGTCGCGGGCGACGTTGAATCCCAGCCCCTGCTCGGCCATGCCCAAGTCGCCACTTATTGCGCCAGCGTCCGCGCCGGTGGCAAGGCGAACGCCGCCGCGACCGGCATTCTCGCGATCCATTTCGATTGGGAAGCGCAGGCCCGCGCCATCGTCCAGGGCGTGCGCGTCGGTGCCGCCGACAAGGCCCGCGTGCTGCTGGTCGATTCGCAATTCCGCGTCATCGCGGCCTCCGACGGCCAGGGCATCCTCACCGAGCGCGTGCAGCTTTCACTGGATGGACGGCGCAGCGGTTTCTACCAGGACCGATCAGGCACGCTGGTCGCGTTTCACGCGACGCCGGGATACGAGACGTATCGGGGGCTTGGCTGGTACGGGGTGATATTGAGCGCGGCGTAGCGGCCGTCTGTAGCCAATTATACAAATTCTTGCTCGAAATCCTTTCGCCTACCGGGGGAAAGGTTTATCTTTGAGCCATGACCAAACTGCTGGAACGTGCCGTTGACAGCATACGAACCCTCCCCGCTGAGGTACAGGACGAGCTTGCGCGCCTGCTTCTACAGGTGGCCGGCGAAGAACAACCGATCATCCGGTTGACGTCGGAGGAACGCGCCGACATAGCCGACGCAGATGCGGAGATCGCGCGGGGCGAGTTCGCTACGGACGAACAGATACGTTCAATCCTGGCGAAGCGTCCCGTTTGAAGTTGCGCGTCACAAAGCGCGCGGCGGCGCAGATCGAAGAGGCGCTTGACTACATCGAGGCGGAATCACCCCAAACCGCAAACCACATGCGAGGGCGGATTCAGGCACTCTTCCTCTTGCTGGAACGGCACCCCCACGCGGGGCAAGCGACCGACCTTCCGGGTGTGCGGCGCGTCACCGTCAGCCCTTATCCCTATCTAATTTTCTACCGCGTCACCGGCGACGCGGTTATCGTTCAGAGGATGCGCCACACATCGCGCCGGCCGCTCTCCGGATCGGGAACGACGTGACGGCTACGGGCGTTTGGAATCCAGATAGCGTAGCCCGGATGAGCCAACGGGTCGCGCGAATGCGCGCCCGATTATAAACTCCGCGACATCCGGGAGTTTCTCGTTCTGATACGCGCATATCGCTCCGCTCATGCGGGCTACTGGTTAGCAGCCCATCCGGTCGGCAATGCCACCAAAATCCTTCGCCACGATGTCCCAGTCGCCCTTGGCTTCGAAATCGTATTTCTGCAGGGGGCCGTATTCGGTCGGGCGCGCGACGAAGGCGGTCTTCAAACCGTACTTCTGCGCGGCTTTCAAATCCTGGTTATGCGCGGCGACCATCATCACCTGCTCCGGCGGCAGGCATAGCAATTTTGCCGCGCCGAGATAGGTTTCGGGATCGGGCTTGTAATGCTCGAACAATTCGGCCGACATGATCAGGTCCCACGGCAGCCCGGCGAACTTCGCCATGTTGGTCAATAACGCAACATTGCCGTTGGAGAGCGGCGAGATGATGTATTTTGTCTTCAGCCGTGTCAGGCCCGCGACGCTGTCCGGCCAGGGATGCAGCCGGTGCCAGCCCATGGTGAGGTAATGCAGATCGGCGTCATCAAGGCCTGATATGCCGAACTGCGCGACCAGCTTTTCCAGCGATTGCCGGTGCAGCGTGTCGAGGATCATGTAGCCGCGTTCGGGATGCTTTCTCACTTCATCCATCGAGGCCGA
Organism: Bradyrhizobium sp. AUGA SZCCT0222; assembly: GCF_018130205.1. Taxonomy (NCBI): domain Bacteria; kingdom Pseudomonadati; phylum Pseudomonadota; class Alphaproteobacteria; order Hyphomicrobiales; family Nitrobacteraceae; genus Bradyrhizobium; species Bradyrhizobium sp. AUGA SZCCT0222. The sequence goes on along the minus strand of NZ_JAFCLX010000068.1, from coordinate 27,935 downwards.
ATAGACCGCGCGCCAGCCGTCGACGAGCGCGGTCCAATCCGCCTTGATGCCGCGCTTCTCGGACCACTTGGTAAAATCCGCGATCAGGCTGGTGCGCCAGTCGACGACGGTGCCGAACACATCGAACACCAAGGCCTTGACGGCGGAAATATCGGACATGCTTGCTCCCTGTTTTGCTCTTGTTGTTCTTCGCTTCTACCGTTGTCATTCCGGGATGGTGCGCAAGCACCAGACCCGGAATCTCGAGATTCCGGGTTCGATGCTTCGCATCGCCCCGGAATGACGAAAACTAAATCACCTTTCGGTATTGGATGAATCCGAGATTGTCGGCAACCTTGTCGTAGAGCGCACGCGCCTGCGCGTTGCTCGATTGCGTCAGCCAATAGACCCGGCTTGCCCCCGCCGCCTCAGCCTTTTGATACACCGTCTCGATCAGCGCACGCCCCAGCCCATGGCCACGCGCGCTGTCCGCGACGAACAGATCTTCGAGGTAGCAATACCGCTTCGGCGCCCAGGTCGAGCGATGGAAAAGGTAATGTGCGAACCCGGCGCGCCGGCCATCGACATAGCCGCCGAGCGCAAACATCGTCTCGTCCGGATCGTGAAACCGCGACCAGGCGAGATCGCTGACCTCCTGTGTCAGCGCCGTCTTGTAGAAGGCGAGATAACCGTCCCACAGCGGATTCCACGCCGCGCGTTCGTCTTCGCCGATCGGCCGGATGATGATTTCTCCAGCCATATGCATATTCCTCAATCGAGGTGGAACTTGTCCAGCTGCCGGTGCTCGGCCTTGATGTAGCGGACAGTACCAGTGACCGAACGCATCACGACGGTTTCGGTTTCGATGACGTCCTTGCGGAACTTGACGCCGGACAGCAGAGAACCGGTGGTGACGCCGGTCGCGGCGAACAGGCAGTCGCCCCGCGCCATGTCCTCGATGCCGTAAATCATTCTGGGATCGGTGACGCCCATCTTGTGGGCGCGCTCGCGCTTTTCCTCGGAGTCGAGGATCAGGCGGCACTGCATCTGGCCGCCGATGCAGCGCAGCGCGGCCGCTGCCAGCACGCCCTCGGGCGCACCGCCGGTGCCGATATACATGTCGACGCCGGTATTGTCAGGGTCGGCGCAATGGATCACGCCGGCGACGTCGCCGTCGGTGATCAGGCGCACCGCGGCGCCCGTGCTGCGAACGCCGGCAATGATGTCGGCGTGGCGCGGACGATCGAGCACCAGCACGGTGATTGCTGCGGGATCGACGCCTTTTGCTTTGGCGAGCCGGCGCACATTGTCGGCGGGCGAAGCGTCGAGTTCGACCACGCCCTTGGCGTAACCGGGACCGACCGCGAGCTTTTGCATATAGACGTCGGGCGCGTGCAGCAGCGTGCCGCCATCGGCCATCGCCATGGTCGCGATCGCGCCCGGCATGTTCTTGGCGCACAGCGTGGTGCCTTCGAGCGGATCGACGGCGATATCGACCTGCGGGCCGGCGTTGAGGCCGACCTTCTCGCCGATGAACAGCATCGGCGCCTCGTCGCGCTCGCCCTCGCCGATCACGATGGTGCCTTCGATCGGCAGCTTGTTGAGCTCGCGCCGCATCGCGTCGACCGCGGCCTGGTCGGCCGCCTTTTCCTGGCCGTGGCCGCGCAAGCGCGCGGCCGAAACCGCAGCGCGTTCCGTTACCCGCACGATTTCAAGCGTGAGAATGCGCTCGAGCAACAGCTGCGGCGGGACGGAAATATGAGTCGACATAACAAGCACTCCTTTGAGTCTTCACAGCGGACCATACGGTCCACCTATTCGTTTCTTTGTGGCGCACAATCCGTGGATTGCGCGTACGCGCGATCACGGGAATCGCGCTAGTTCTTCTCGATCCGTATTACCTGCGGCCGGCCGCTGATCACCTTGTCGCGCTGCACCGCTTCCAGCGCACGATAGACCGCATCTTCCGACGTTGCATAGGTAATCAGAATAACCGGAACAGGTGACGCTTTCTTGGTCGACCCGTTGGCATCAACGCCGTCGGGATGACGCTGTACGATCGATTCCAGCGATATCTTCTGTTCCGCCAGACGGGTCGCGATGGTGGCAGCGGTTCCAGCGAGATCGCGCGCCATCAGGCGGATATAATAGCCGCCCTCATGGCGCTCCATCGGCGCTTTTGTGGTCGCGCGCAGGCGCTCAACCGGGCGTCCGAACGGCTTGGCGCGAATCCCGCGCGCTACATCGGCGATGTCGGCAACGACGGCGGACGCGGTGGCCGCACCTCCGGCGCCCGGGCCAACCAGCGTGATCGGCGGAATGCCCTCGCCGTCGATGGTGACGGCATTGGTGACGCCCATCACTTGCGCAATCGAGGATGATTTCGGCACCATGGTCGGGTGCACGCGCTGTTCAATTCCCTTCGCCGTCCGCACCGCGACCCCAAGCAATTTGACCCGATAGCCGAGTTCCTCCGCGGCGCGCAGATCTTCCGGCGCGATCGAGGAGATTCCTTCGACGTACACCGCGCTCTGTGCAACCTTCGTGCCGAACGCGAGGCTGGCCAGGATCGCAAGCTTTTGGGCGGTGTCGTGGCCATCGACGTCGAACGATGGATTGGCCTCGGCATAGCCGAGGCGCTGGGCGTCCTTCAGGCATTCGGCGAACGACAGGCCCTCCTGCTCCATCCGGGTCAGGATGTAATTGCAGGTGCCGTTGAGGATGCCGTAGACGCGGTTGACTGACGTGCCGGCCAGCCCCTCGCGCAGGGTCTTGATGACCGGGATCGCAGCCCCCACCGCCGCTTCGTAGTTCAGCGCGCCGCCATGCTTCTCGGCGGCCTTCGCCAGCCGCACGCCGTGCTTGGCGATCAGCGCCTTGTTGGCTGTCACCACCGATTTGCCTGATTTGAGCGCCGCCTCGATCGCCGACAGCGCCGGATCGCCGGAACCGCCCATCAGTTCGACGAAGCAATCGATGCCGGGGTGATTGGCCAGCGCCAGCGGGCTTTTGACCCATTCGATGCCGCGCAGATCGAGCTTGCGCTTCTTCACCTTGGAGCGCGCGGTGACGGCGACGACGCGCACGCCGCGTCCACTGCGCGCCGACAAGGTCCGCGCCTGCGCTTCGATGAGGCGGACGACTTCGGCGCCAACAGTGCCGAGCCCCGCGATGCCCACTTTCAGGGGTGCGACCATGACCAAAAAACCTGCCGAAGAGAGCTAACCAAGCACGATCTGGTTCCGAAAACCGGAAGTCCGCTTTTCGGGATCATGCCTACCGCCGGTTGGCGAGAGGAACCACGTTGTGCAACGTTTCAATGCCGCTTTCAAGGAAGCGGCGCACGCCGCGCGCGGCCTGGCGAATACGCTGCTCGTTTTCCACCATGGCGATGCGGACATAGCCCTCGCCGTGCTCGCCAAAGGCGACGCCCGGCGACACTACCACGCCCGATTTTTCCACCATCAGGGTGGCGAACTGCATGCTGCCGACGCCCTCAAAGGCCTTCGGCAGCGGCGCCCAGGCGAACATCGAGGCGGCCGGCGGCGGAATATCCCATCCCGCGCGGCCAAAACTTTCCACCAGCGCGTCGCGGCGCTTGCGGTAGGTGTCGCGCATCTCGCGAATGCAATCATCCGGTCCGTTCAGGGCCGCGGTGGCCGCGACCTGGACCGGCGTGAACGCGCCGTAGTCGAGATAGGATTTCACCCGCGCCAGCGCGGCGATGATGCGCTCATTGCCGACGGCAAAGCCCATGCGCCAGCCTGCCATCGAGAACGTCTTCGACATCGAGGTGAATTCGACTGTGACGTCGATCGCGCCGGGAACCTGCAACACCGAGGGCGGCGGGTTCTTGTCGTCGAAATAGACTTCGGCATAGGCCAGATCCGACAGGATGAAGATCTCGTGCTTCTTCGCGAACGCCACCAGATCCTTGTAGAAATCGAGGTCGGCGACATAGGCGGTCGGATTGGAGGGATAGCAGACGATCAGCGCGATCGGCTTCGGGATCGAATGGATGATCGCGCGCTCCACCGCTTCGAAGAATTGCGGCGTCGGCTCCGAGGGTACCGAGCGGATCACGCCGCCCGCCATCAGGAAGCCGAAGGCGTGAATGGGATAGCTCGGATTGGGGCACAGCACGACGTCACCGGGCGCGGTGATCGCCTGCGCCACATTGGCGAAGCCTTCCTTGGAGCCCAGGGTCGCTACGACCTGGGTTTCCGGATTGAGCTTGACGCCGAACCGGCGCGCGTAATAGGCGGCCTGCGCCTTGCGGAGCCCGGTAATGCCGCGAGAGGCCGAATAACGGTCGGTCCGCGGCTTGCCCAGCGTATCCTTCAGCTTCTCGATGACGTGGGCCGGCGTCGGCAAATCCGGGTTGCCCATGCCGAGGTCGATGATGTCGGCACCCGCGTTCCGCGCGGCCGCCTTGGCCCGGTTGACCTGCTCGAACACGTAAGGCGGCAGACGGCGGATGCGGTAGAAATCTTCCATGGGACCCTTGCTCCGACGACCAGCGGGACAGAATCGGTAGAATCTGCGGTTTTCGAAGCCGAATTCGGCCTCGTCCAAAACTCGCGCTCAATCAATGATTTAGAGCGAATTCAGGCGCAGGATCCTGAGTGCCGGACCGTGATGCGGTTGAATTAAGGCTCTTTTAGCACGGGCGTCCCGCAGCGCCAGAGACTATAGCGTTTTCAAGCGAAAGCCTGCCCCGGACTTGATCCGGGGCGGCGGCAGGATCGCGTCACGAACGCGTCAAGACAGACAGGTTATTTGGCGGCAGGATTTGGCGCAGCGGCCGCGGCCGCCTGACGATCCCGCGCGGCACGCAGCTCGCCCTCGATCTTGGCCTGCTCCGCCGGCTTGATGACCGCCTCGTCGCGCTCCGGCGGCAGGTCGTGGACCGGCAGATAGCCGCCGGCTTCCTTCGGACGCGCGGGCGCGTCGCCCGGCACACCGACACCTGGCAAATCCGCGATCGACGTCGAGCAGCCACTGACCGCGAGCGCGGTTGCGAGCAGCGCGGCCATCGACCACAGCCTTATGATCCGATCCACCGGCATCCGTCCGGAAGTCCCCAATACCTGTCCCGTTGCCTTATATCGTGTGCACAGCGCGCGCTGGCAAGAGCTGTTGGTATGCGCCTTGCAGCGCTGAATCGTCGAGCTGCGTCAAATTCTCCGCAACCCTTCAAACCATTGTCGCCCGAAACGATTAAAGCCAGAAGAAGTAACTCAATCGGTGCGGCTTCAATGTGTCCGAACAGAGAAATTTTATCGCAGTGCAACAGGATTAACCCAATACTACCGCCGCCGTCAGGCGCGGTGACGAACTCGAAATGAAGTTATAGTGTCCCAGACATGACCGACGTTAACACCGAAATCCACGCTGCGAAATCCTTCAACGCTGAAGCTTTTGCCATGAATATCGCGAAAGCGATGGAGAGCAGCGGCCAGGCGCTTGCGGCCTATCTGAAGCCGCGCGAGAACGGCGAACCGAGGGACAAGCCACCAAACGAAATCGCCGAGGTGATCAAGACCTTCGGTACGGTCGCCGAATACTGGCTGTCGGACAAGGAGCGGGCGTCCGATCTGCAGGTCAAGATGGCCAAAGCCTATCTCGATCTCTGGGGCTCGACGGTGCGCCGCATGGCCGGCGAAGAGGCCCCGCCCGCGATCGAGCCGTCGCCGCGCGACAAGCGATTCAAGGATCCGGAGTGGAAGACCAACAAGTTCTTCGACTTCGTGATGCAGCTTTACCTGCTCACCACGCAATGGGCGCAGGAACTGGTGAAGAACGCCGAAGGCATCGATCCGCATACGCGCAAGAAGGCCGAATTCTACGTCCAGCAGATCAGCAATGCGATCTCGCCGTCGAATTTCGTCTTCACCAATCCGGAAGTGCTGCGCGAGACGCTGGCGTCGAACGGCGACAATCTGGTGCGCGGCATGAAGATGCTGGCCGAGGACATCGAAGCCGGCCGCGGCACGTTGCGCATCCGCCAGTCCGATCCCTCCAACCTCGTCGTCGGCGTCAACATGGCGACGACGCCGGGCAAGGTGATCTTCCAGAACGAGCTGATGCAGCTGATCCAGTACACGCCCACCACGGAGACCGTGCTGCGCACGCCGCTGCTGATCGTGCCGCCCTGGATCAACAAGTTCTACATCCTCGATCTCAAGCCCGAAAAATCCTACATCAAATGGTGCGTCGATCAGGGCGTCACCGTGTTCGTGATCTCCTGGGTCAATCCGGACAAGGAACTCGGCAAGAAGACGTTTGACGACTACATGAGGCAGGGACCGCTGACCGCGATGGACGTCATCGAAAAGGTCACGGGCGAGATGAAGGTTCATACCGCGGGCTATTGCGTCGGCGGCACCCTGCTCGCCTCGACGCTGGCGTGGCTCGCCGAAAAGCGCCGCGTGCGCGTCACCTCGGCGACGTTCTTTGCAGCCCAGGTCGACTTCACCCATGCCGGCGATCTGCTTGTGTTCGTCGACGAAGACCAGATCTCGGCGCTCGAGCGCGACATGCAGGCGGCCGGCGTGCTCGAAGGCAGCAAGATGGCGATGGCCTTCAACATGCTGCGCTCGAACGACCTGATCTGGTCCTACGTCATCAGCAATTACCTGAAGGGACAACCGCCCTCCTCCTTCGACCTGCTGCACTGGAATTCCGACGCGACGCGGATGCCGGCGGCGAACCATTCCTTCTACTTGCGCAATTGCTACCTGGAGAACCGGCTGTCCACCGGCAGCATGGTGCTCGACAACACGCTGCTCGACCTCTCGAAGGTGAAGGTGCCGGTCTATAATCTGGCGACGCGCGAAGATCACATCGCGCCGGCGGATTCGGTGCTGTACGGCTCGCAGTTCTTCGGCGGGCCGGTCAAATACGTGCTGTCCGGATCCGGCCACATCGCCGGCGTGGTCAATCCGCCGGCGTCTGGAAAATATCAGTACTGGACCAACGACAACATCAAGGACGTCACGCTGGCCGACTGGCTCAAGAACGCCACCGAGCACAAGGGATCGTGGTGGCCGGACTGGCGCCAATGGCTGGAGGGCCTCGACGCCGAGATGGTGCCCGCGCGCGCGGTCGGCTCCGAGGCGATGCCGCCGATCGAGGATGCGCCCGGCAGCTACGTTCGCGTCCGCGCGTAGCGCAAGCCTGCAGGGTTGGCTATAAGCTGATATCCCGTATCGGGATTCGAAAATCGACTGAGGGGGAAACGATGACGCGTGAACTGTTCTGGCTGACGCTGACCGTGATTTTGACCGGTCTGCTGTGGGTCCCCTACATCATCAATCGCTGTCAGATCCGCGGCCTCTCCGGCGCCATGGCCAATCCCTCGCGCAACGACAAGCCGCATTCGGAATGGGCCAACCGGCTGATGTTCGCGCATGACAACGCGGTCGAAAACCTCATCATCTTCGCCCCCCTGGTGCTGATCCTCAACGCGGCCGACTATTCCACCAAATGGACCGTGATGGCCTGCATGGTCTATTTCTGGTCCCGCGTCGCGCATCTGATCGTCTACACGCTGGGCCTGCCGGTGTTCCGCACCCTAGCCTTCACCGTCGGCTTCCTCGCGCAAGCCGTGCTGGCGCTGGCGATCTTCCAGGTGCTTTGAAGGGCATCCCGAACGTTACGTGCATCCACCGCACGGCTTCTTCACGGAAGCGTGCCCTGTCAGGTCGTGCGTAGGTCCGTCAGGCGCCGAGCGCCGCGGCGATCTGAGTGGCGACATCGGCATCATCGAGATACCCGGCGATGCCGTGCCGATTGTCGGTGTGATTATTCACAAACGGGTAGTTCTTGATCGGCGGCTTGATGGCAAAATTCTCGGTATTGAGCGGATAGAGCGCGACGACATCGCGGTCATCGAATGCGTTGTACCAGTCCCGAATCCCGGTCGGCATCGTGAGCGGCGTTGCGAGCTTGTCGCGAATGGCGCGGATTCCAAGCGGAGATCCGACCGTGACGAGCCTTGGCACGGAGTTGCCGGCATGCTCTCGCAGCACCTCATAAGCAACGACGGAGCCAAGCGAGTGGGCGACAATTACGGTGGGCTCGTTCGTCAGTTGAGCCGCCACAATCTTGTTGATCTCGCGCCGGGTTTTGGGATCGTTGGCGTAGATGAACACGTCACGAAGCAATTGTCCGATGCTGTAGTTTGAAACGCCGGGGGTGCGGCGATCGATGACGCGAATGATGGCCTGAACCCATTCCCAGTTTTCCGGACCACGCGGCTGCGGTACCGGCCCCATTTCCTCTTCGACCTCGCGATGCGTAACCTTGTCGTCGCTCCTGAGCTGGATCGCCACATCTTCCAGGAATGCCGCATATTCGTCGTTCATGGCGCCGCCGCGTGTCGCGACGCCGTCGGCGGGAGGCAGGTCGTGACGCGCCAGTTGCTTCTGGAGTTCGTCGCCGTAGAAAGGTGCGTCGATCTGCAGGCCGGCTGGCATTCTGACGCCGATACCCGAGAATCCGCGACCAAGCGCGGCCATCCACTCGTCCTCGATGACCTTCGACGACTTGCCTTCTTGTGCCCGGCCATGGATCAGCAGCAATCTCATTGCAAATCGCCCCGCTTTATTGCCTCGCGTAAAAGCTCGACGCCTTGCGGCGCGAAAGTGGTCCATAGGGCCGGTAGCAACCAATCGCGTGCCTTGCGCACGGCATCCGGCAATTGGGCGTCTCGCACTGCCAGCAATGACCAGCCCTGCCGCAACATCGGACAGAACGGCAGGATCGGAAGATCGGTTGCGGCATCTGCGCCGGCTTCGCGCGGCCGAACTCCTCGGCGCGCCAGCATTGCAATGTCAAACAGTTCCGCGACCAAGTCCCCGCGCATGTACTCCAGCACCGATTCGACCTGATCGTCGATACCGGCACTGGCAAAGGCGTACGCGGCATACAGACCAAGCGCGGGATCGAATACCTTGAGTTGTCTTACATTGTTGGCGAATGCCTGTGCTTCCTGAGGCGCAATCCGAAACACGCCGAGGCTGGCGGCAGCCGCAACGGCGGCGCGCAATGCCTCTATATCCCGGCGCACGTTCTGGTACTCGCTCCACCGTTTGCTGTTCGTCGATGGCACGTAATTGACGTTGCTTACCCTGCCGCCATCGACGAAGACGTGCCCGATGTAACCGCGCAATCCCGGCAACACCGTGCCGCTGCCGCCGTCGAATTCGATCAGCACGCTTGTCGAGGGAGCGTCGATACGTGCCGGATGAAGGCGTACAAGTTGTGTTCCTAGAATTTCGGCTGGAAATTGCGGCGAGGTTGCCCCGACAACCTGTGCACCGGTCACCGCAAAGCCGGTCTGAGTTTCAAAATGGTCGACCGGGGCGTCAACCAGATAGCGATCGATCGCGTCGGATATGCTGGCATCATGGCCGATTTTCCGAACGGCCGCGGCCGCATCCCGGGCACCCTGCCCCTGAGCAGCCGCTTCGATTGCCTGGAGCGCCAGTGCAGCCACCGACGGGACGGGCGCCGCACGCCGGAGACGTTTCCGCCTTCGGGGACCGAGGGTCTCCAATCCCGAGCCCAACTCATTCAACGGGCTGGTAACGCGCGCAACACGACCGACATAGGCCTGTACCGATTCCAGGATGAACTCCGGAGTTTGCCCTGCCTTTGGCATTTCTTCCGAGGCCGCATCCTGGACCTGTTCGTAAATCAACTCCTTGAGTTTACGGTTTGTCACAACCTCGATGAGTCCGCCGTTCTCCGGGACCTTATCGATGAAGGCCGGCGGCGGATTGAGATAGCCCGCCATAAACACCTTCGTGAAGATGCCTCCCAGGCGCGCGTTGTCGTCCGCCTTCGCGGCTTCCACCGCCACCAGCGACGGCAGCGTTGCGAACACGCGATCGATCTCCGGTCGCGTACGCCGTTTAAGCGGCACGTTGGGAAAGATCGAGCCGCCATCGACGCGGCTATCCTGCATGCGCGAGGGGATCGACCGGCAGGCGTCCGAGATGAACACCACGTTCTTGAGCCCGCTTTCCCGGGCCGCCATCACCGAGGCTTCCACAGATATCGCTTCGCTGGCGTTGTTCGGAGCGCCCGAGAGCAACCAGATTTCCGAGCTGCCGCTCTGAAAGCCATGGCCAGCGAAGTAAAAGACGACCTGCGAATAGGTGGCCGCGTCAACGACGCGTTCGACCTCGTTAAAAATGCTGGCGAATGCGACCGGCCCCTTGTCGTCGGTGAAGGTCCTTACTTCAAAACCCTGCTTGGCGATCCAGTCGGAAAACGCCTTGGCGTCGTTCACCGCGCCTTGCAGAGGCGCAGGCGCTTTCGGTTTGTTGACCCCGATGACGATCGCAATACGCGACATCCTGCCCCCATCCGCCACGGCCGTGTGCCAGGACGCGGTGGGTCATTCAACTAAAGGTCGCAATGCCGGTCAATACTGGCGACCGTCGAATCACGGGAAACAGCGCGATCTGCTCAAGTCCGACCACCGGTGTTCCGCCACCTTGGCCGTCACCGTCGGCTCCCCCGCACGGGCCGTGCTGGCGCTGGCGATCCTCTACTGCCTCTGATACCGGCACCCCATGCATCCCGATCAGTTCGCGGCCATCGCCCCGGTCGTCGGACGCAATTTCCTGAGCCAGAGCAGGATCAGGAGAGCCCCGCACGAACATGCCATCGCAAGGCCAAGCAGCGTGTTGCTGCCGAAATTCGTCAGCAAGCCAACGAGAACCGGAGGCGAAGCTGCGGAAATGAGATTGAGCGGCAGCGCAATGCGCGAGGTCGCCTTGGCGAATTCGGCCTGGTCGTAGAACACCAAGGGTATGGTCGCCCGGGCGACCGCGAAAGCGCCGCTGCCCATGCCATACAGCAGAATGAAGGCCGCGATCGCCCAATGCGATGCGCCGCCGATCATCAGCAGAAACATCGCCACAGGGATAGCCGAGCCGGCAAACAGCCCCGTCGTGATCCCATCCCACCGCCCGCCGCCAAGAAAATCCAATCCCCGGGCGCTGACCTGGATCACGCCCAGCATCGAGCCGAAGGTAACGGCCGTGGCCGCCGACAGGCCCTCCACCTTCAGAAGCTCGATCAGCACGGCGCTGAATCCGAAGGCGACGAATGCATTGAGCGCGAGCGCAGCCAGGATGAGCAAGAACGTGCTTTTTTTCACGATAGGTGACGTGCCCGCCGGCTGCGCCGCGAAAATCGCCTCATCTTTTGGTTCGGTTCGACGCGGCAATCCGAAATAATAGAGCGGAAGGCACAACAGCAGCAGCATCCCGCAATAGACCAGACAGGTTCCGCGCCAGCCCATGACGTCCGACAGAAACGACGTGGTGGGCCAAAAAACACTGCTGGAAAGCCCGGTCACCAGCATCATGGCGCCGATGCCGCGCTTCGCATCCCGCCCGGCGATCTCGTTGAGCATGATGTAGGCGGCCGTGGCCAGCGTGGCGCTGCCGGCCGTGCCGAGGATCACCCACGCAGCGAAAAACTGTATCGGGCCGTGTGCCAGCGAGAGCAGAATGAAGCCTGGCGCACCGATGATGGTCCCCGCGATCATCACCCGGCGGGCGCCAAATTGCGTGAACGGCCTTGCCAGGATCGGAGCGCACAGACCCATCAGGACATAGAAGATCGAGTTGCCGGCAAACACCGCCGAGATGTCCATGTGAAGATCGGCGGCGACCTGCCCGCCCACGACCGCAAGAAGCCCGATCGTGCCCCATCCGATGACCTGAGCAATCGCGAGAACGATCAGAACGCGGAAAATTGTCTTGCCGGACTGAAGGACCATCGGATCAGAGGCTTTTCCGGGCCACGACAAACAGCATCGGTGCCCACTGGTTGTCGAAGCCGATGACCTCGCCGGTCTCGATTTCAAGTGAATTCCAGTTGCCCGCGCTGGCGTAGGTTTCGCGCAGCCAATCCGGCGACGGGTAATTGTAGTAGCGGCCCAGCGTGTCGCGGCCTTCAGCGTCACCGGTCTTGAAGCTGGCAAAGAAAGCGCCGCCGGGTTTCAGCGCGCGCCAGATCAGCGACAGCACCTGCGTTAGTTCATCGCGCGGAACGTGCAGCAGGCAGGCATTGGCCCACACGCCGTCATAAGTCTCGACCGCGTCGATGTCATGGAACAGCAGCGTCCCGACCGGACGGCCGAGACGGCGCGAGGCCACCTCGGCCATTTCCGGCGATCCATCCGTCGGCGACACGTCAAAGCCCCGCGCCAGCATTTCAGCGGTGTCGCCGCCGGCGCCGCATCCGAGTTCGAGAATGGCAGCACCAGGCGGAAGCAGCCAGACGAACGCCTCCAGCCTTGCCCGACGCGAGGTGATCTCGCGCGCCGCGTAAGCCTCGGCATGGCCGCGGTAGAATTGAAGCGTCGCCTCGTCCACGAATTCCTCTCGCTGTCGGCGAGGCTCAGCATCAGCCGCGTGTTGCGGTAAAACAGTAGACCCGCCTTCGCCGGACGCAACTATGGATTCTGCGGTTCTGGGATGCGCTCGCAAGCCCCCGACGGCCGAACGGGCAGCGCCGGCATCGCGCTGATGGCGTGATGCCGGCTTGAGCGTAAGGCTTTGGGCCTAACTGTCGGCCAACCCCAGCATCAGCCGCATGTTCTGCACAGCGGCTCCGGAGGCGCCCTTGCCGAGATTGTCGAGACGCGCGACCAGCACGGCATGGGGATGCTGCTGGCTCGCAAACACGTAGAGCTCGAGCTTGTTGGTCTCGTTGAGCGCTTCGGGTTCCAGCCGTCCGGTTTTTGACGTCGCGTATTCGAGCGGCATCACGGAAACATATTTGCTGCCCGCGTACCGCTTTGCGAGCGCGGCATGCAGTTGGGCGCCATCGGGCTTGGCCGGAAGCGCGTCCAGATGCAACGGCACCGACACCAGCATGCCCTGCCGGTAGTTGCCGACCGACGGAACGAATATCGGCCGCCGCGTCAGCCGTGAGTACAGCTGCGTCTCCGGCAGATGCTTGTGCTCGAAGCCAAGACCATAGAGTTCAAAGGACGGCGCGGTGCCGCCTTCGAAACTTTCGATCATCGACTTGCCGCCGCCGGAATAACCGCTGACCGCATTGATGGTGACGGGATAGTCCGCCGGCAGCAGTCCCGCGTCCACGAGTGGGCGCAGCAGGGCGATCCCGCCTGTCGGATAGCAGCCCGGGTTTGAGACCTTCCGTGCCGCCTTGATCTTGTCGGCCTGGTCAGGCGTGAGTTCCGCAAAACCATAGGTCCAGTCGGGCGCGACGCGAAACGCCGTCGAGGCGTCGAGCACCTTGGGTCCCTTGGCGCCCATGCCGTCGATCAACGCCACGGTTTCCTTGGCCGCATCGTCCGGCAGGCAGAGGATCACGAGATCCACCTCCTCCATCAACGCCCGCTTGGCGCCGGCGTCCTTGCGCTTGTCCTCGGCAATGCTCTTCAGCGCGACGTCGCCCTGCAGGCGCAGCCGCTCCTGAATGCCAAGGCCCGTCGTTCCGGACGCGCCATCGACAAAGATGGTGGGCTTCCTGGTGTCGCCGGTCGTGTGCGGCTTGATATCGGTCAGGGTCATGGCGCGTTCCTTTCAAGCGTCGTCGCGTCGTTCGTTGCTGCTGTGTCGGTAATGTCGGTCATGAAGGCCTGCGGGCGCGCCTCGCGCATCAGACCTGCGATCTCGGCTGCATCAGCGTCACCCTGTGACGCCAGCGCATTGCTGATGGCTGAGTAGTCGGCGTCGGATTTGTGCTGGTTCAATTTGAAGCTGCCCTCGATCTCCTCAACCGTCATCACCAGACCCACGATCGCCTTCTTCATGGCGTCCAGCCGCCCGGCCGTCATTTTCGACGACAACCAGGGCTTCTTCGGCAACAGCCGGTTTTCGAACTTGGCGCTGAGCGTCTCGATCTGCTCGGCCAGTTCGTCGTCGGACAGTGCCCGTACCGTGCCCGTCAGGTGCACGGCCTGGTAGAGCCAGGTCGGCACTTGATCGGGCGAAACGTACCAGTCGGGCGACACATAGGCATCCGCGCCGTTCACGGCCAGCAGCCAGGACGAGGCCCCGCCGGCGAGCTTTACCAGCGGATTATGACGGGCAACATGAAACAGCGCGTTCGGCGTCCCGTCATCGGCAAAGCCGAGATAGAACGGCAGCGGCGAGGCAATCGGCTTGGCACCATCCCACGCGCAGACGAGGCCAAAGCCGCGCGCTTCCGCAAACGCCAGGCTGGCGGCACGGTCGGGCTTGAACGGAGGCGGCGTATACATTTCAAACTCCTGCTTGACGTAGGAGCCGCCAGATCAAACCGCGTGTCTTGAAGGGAAAGAGCCGCGGATCGTATCCGGCGGCAGAGGCGATGATCTTAAACGCAGACAACCGCCCATACCGCGATAATGCGGCGGCGGCGGGCGATGATGCTGGTCGAAGCGTTGATCATGGGCGTGCCTATAGGGCCGCGCCCGCCCGGCGTCAAGTTTTTCCATGTCATTCCGGGGCGGCCGCGAAGCGGACCGAACCCGGAATCTCGAGATTCCCGTGCGTAATTGCGCACCTGAGGTCTGGTCCTTCGGACCATCCCGGAATGACGGTACCCTAGATCACCGGATTCCACGGCGCCGGCACCAGCCGGTAACCCGTACCGTCCTTCTCGACAAAGCCATTGGCCGGGAACGGATAATGGAAGCCCTGGACACGCATCTTGTCGGCCACCAGCATGTCATAGACCTTGCGGCGGGTGGCTTCTGCCATCGCCGGGTCCTGATCGAACATCAGATGCCAGCCTGGATTGGTGACGAACAACGCCGGCAGGTTGGTGACGTCGGACTGGATGAAAACCTTGTCGGAACCGGACGACAGGACATACGAGGTGTGGCCCGGCGTGTGACCGTGGGAAGCCACCGCCTGCAGCCCGGGAGCGACGTCCTTGCCCATTTCGTAAGGCGTGACCTTCTTCTTCAGTCCGGCGTCAAACACGCGGCGCGCATTGGCGAACACGCCCTTCATCCGGTCGGAGGTCTGCTTGCCCATCTCGCCGTCGTCCATGAAGTATTTCCACTCGGCGGCCGGCACCAGCACCTCGGCATTCGGGAATGCCAGCGCGTTGTCGGCCGTCAGCAGGCCGTTGATGTGGTCGCCGTGGAAGTGCGAGATCACCACCATGTCGACGGCTTTGGGATCGATCCCGGCGGCGACCATGTTGCTGGCGAACTGTCCGACATTGCCCTTGCTCGACGCGAAAGCGCCCGGGCCGTTGCCGGTGTCGACGACGACAAGCTTGCCGCCGGTATTGATGACGAGCGGCGCGAACTGGATGCTCACCTTGTCTTTCGGCATGAACGCCTTTTCGAGCGCGGCGTTGACTTCGTCCTTTTTGACGTTGAGCACGAAAGTATCGCCCAGCGCGAAGTTGTTGATGCCGTCGGAGATGACGTTCACCTGGGCGTCGCCGACCTTGTAACGATAGAAACTCGGAGCCTGCTTCTCGGCGACCGGCGCGGCCGCCTTGGCCGGCATGCTGGGCAACAGAGGTGAAGCAGCGAGAGCCGCAGCTCCGGCGAGTGCGTGACGTCGTGTCAATTCCATGTGATGTCCTCCCGGTGAGACGATGCCTGCGGTTCGCGGGATTTCCCGCTTTATTGACGTGTCCTTGACGTTTTTCTCGGCCCTGGTTGCCGCCGCTTCTACCAGCGTTTCAATGCTAACGCGATGACGACGGTGCGACGGCGGGCAGCCCGGTGTCTCCCCAATCTTGAGGGCTAACCCCCGCCTCGGTGGCTTATTCCGGAGCGGGCAGCGTCTGCGTCACATCAACCGCCACAACCATTCGATGACGTGAGCGATCACGTCGCCAAACAGCAACAGCGCTGCCGACCAAACCAGCGCGGAGACGAAATTAGCGATCTGGAACGGCCAATACGGCATCTCGAAAATGCCGGCGGCGAGCGGCACCGACGCCCGCAACGGTCCAAAGAACCGCCCGATGAAAATGGACGGCACGCCCCACTTTTTTACAAAAGCCTCGCCGCGAGGCAGGATTTCCGGATAGCGCGACAGCGGCCAGATCTGGGCCACCTGCTCCTTGTATTTGAAGCCGAACCAGTAGGAGACCCAGTCGCCGAGCCCCGCCCCAATGCCGCCGGCAATCCAGATCGGCCAGAAGTTGATGCCGCTGACGCCCATCAGCGCGCCGATGGCGACCAGAGCCCCCCAGGCCGGAACGACCAGTGAGACGAACGCCAGCGATTCGCCGAACGCCAGCAACAGCACAACCGGTGCCGCCCAGGCCTGATGATCGCGCACGAAATCAGCCAGGGCGCGCGCAAAATCTTGCATCCCTTAAACGCCTTCCAGCCCCAATCCGGCCATTGAATCAAACCCGCGAGCCCATGGCCTTGGAACAGGTACGCCAGCCCGTTGCGTGACATCAAGTCACAAAGGCGGGCACGGGACGTGATTTAACCGCTCTCCCGTGTTCCGCGCCTGACAACAGCACTTATCTCGTGGTACGGCCGCCCGATGCGGTTGCAGCGTTCGGCCCGGCCGTCACTTTTTAAGCCCATCCGTGGCATAGTCAGGCAGACCGATTCGCTGCGCCAGGTTGCGCGCATCACATGAAGAACCATGCCCAAGCCATTGAAAACATCTGCCAAAACCAAATCCGCCAGCGACTTGTTCGGGGCCGATGAAACAAAGGGCCGCGCCTCGCTGAAGGTTGCCGCCAGGTCCAACAGCGCCGAAGCCGGCTACACCGCGGCCGATATCGAGGTGCTCGAAGGTCTTGAGCCGGTCCGGCGCCGGCCCGGCATGTATATCGGCGGCACCGATGAAAAGGCGCTGCACCATCTGTTCGCCGAAGTCATCGACAACTCCATGGACGAAGCGCTGGCCGGGCATGCCTCGTTTATCGAGGTTACGCTGAGCGCCGACGGATTCCTGACTGTGACCGACAATGGCCGCGGCATTCCCGTCGACCCGCATCCGAAATTTCCGAAGAAATCCGCGCTCGAAGTCATCATGTGCACGCTGCATTCCGGCGGCAAGTTCGACTCCAAGGTCTACGAGACCTCGGGCGGCCTGCACGGCGTCGGCGTCTCTGTGGTCAACGCCCTCTCCTCGCTCCTCGAGGTCGAGGTCGCACGCGAACAAAAACTCTACAAGATGACCTTCGAGCGTGGTCATCCCAAGGGCAAGCTCCAGGAACTCGGCAAGATCAACAACCGCCGCGGCACCACCATCCGCTTCAAGCCCGACACCGAGATTTTCGGCGCCAAGGCGGCCTTCAAGCCGCAACGGTTGTTCAAGATGGCGCGCTCGAAGGCCTACCTGTTCGGTGGCGTGAAGATCCGCTGGCGCTGCGATCCTGAATTGCTGCGCGGCCTCGAAGAGGTGCCGGCCGAGGACGAATTCCACTTCCCCGGGGGTTTGAAGGATTATCTGGCCGCCGCGATCCATGCCGACACGCTGGTGCACCCGGATATCTTCTCCGGCAAATCGGGACGCAACGGCGCCCACGGTGCCTGCGAATGGGCGGTGGCCTGGACGGCGGACGCCGACGGCTTCCTCTCCTCCTATTGCAACACCGTGCCGACGCCCGACGGCGGCACCCACGAATCCGGCATGCGCAGCGCGATGTTGCGCGGCCTGAAGGATCACGCCGAGCGCATCGGCCAGGGCAAGCGCGCCGCTCCGATCACCTCGGAAGACGTGATGGTGGGCGCGGCCGTGATGCTCAGCGTGTTCGTGCGCGAGCCGGAATTCCAGGGCCAGACCAAGGACCGCCTCGCCACCGCCGAGGCGCAGAAGATCGTCGAACAGGCGATCAAGGACCCGTTCGACCACTGGCTGTCCGGCAATCCGCAGCAGGCCAACAAGCTGCTGGATTTCGTAGTCGAGCGCGCCGACGAGCGGCTGCGCCGCCGCGCCGAGAAAGAGACCTCGCGCAAGACCGCAGTGAAGAAGCTGCGGCTGCCCGGCAAGCTCGCCGACTGCACCAACACCGCGACCGAAGGCTCCGAGCTGTTCATCGTCGAGGGCGACTCGGCCGGCGGCAGCGCCAAGCAGGCGCGCGACCGCAAGACCCAGGCCGTGCTGCCCTTGCGCGGAAAGATCCTCAACGTCGCCTCCGCCGGCAAGGACAAGCTCACCGCCAACGCCCAGCTCTCCGACCTGATGCAGGCGATCGGCTGCGGCACGCTCGCGCAATACCGTGAAGAAGATTTGCGCTATTCCCGCATCATCATCATGACCGACGCCGACGTCGACGGCGCCCATATCGCCTCGCTGCTGATCACTTTCTTCTACCGGCAGACGCCGCGGCTGATCGACGAGGGCCATCTCTATCTCGCAGTGCCGCCGCTCTACCGGCTCACCCACGGCGCCAAGACGGTCTACGCCCGCGACGACGCCCACAAGGACGCGCTGCTCAGAAGCGAATTCAACGCCAATGCCAAGGTCGATGTCGGCCGCTTCAAAGGCCTCGGCGAGATGATGCCGGCGCAGCTCAAGGAAACCACGATGGACCCGGCCAAGCGCACCCTGCTGCGCGTGGTGCTGCTGGCCGACGACCGCGAAGGCACCGCCGATTCGGTCGAGCGGCTGATGGGCACCAAGGCCGAGGCCCGGTTCGCCTTCATCACCGACAAGGCGGAGTTTGCCAGCGAGGATCTGCTGGACGTCTGACCTCCGGGGCGATCTCGGCGACTGCACGCGATTGTCGGGTTTGCCGGCCGATTTCGGCGTGTTTCACCCCCATGGGGGCACCTGATTGTGCCTATTTTTCAGGCTCTTTCCCGCAGTTCCTTTTCGATCGGATGTGTTTTCCCCGCAACAGCATTTTAAATGGAACCGCGTATATTCCCGGTACTGGGTTTATGGAATCGGTGCAAGCGCCCCATTTGGGCGGTCGGTTACGACGCTTAATTTTGAGGGTTTGGACAATGAAGAAATTGGTGCTCGCTCTGACCGCGATGGCAGCCTTGACTGCCCCGGCTCTCGCGGCCGATATGGCTCCCCGTTATGCCAAGGCTCCGGTCGCGGTTGCCCCGGCCGTCAGCTGGACCGGCTGCTGGATCAGTGGCGGTGGCGGCTACGGCATCTCCCGTACCGACCGTTACTCGCGCGACGGTGCCGCCCCCTTCGGCACCAACGTCATCGGCTCCACCTCCGGTTCGGACGGCTGGCTGGCAACGGCTGGCGTGGGCTGCGATTACCAGTTCAGCGGCCGCTGGGTTGTCGGCGCCTTCGTCGACGGCACCTACTCCGACATCAAGGGTGACCATGCTTGGCGCGTGTTCGGCCCCGGTGCGACCTTCGTCGGCGAAAACAAGATGGATTGGTCTTGGGCTGTTGGCGGCCGGATCGGTTATCTCGTGAACCCGTCATTCCTGACCTATTTCAACGCCGGCTACACGCAGGCGCACACCGAAGCCTACAATCTCCGGGAGACCGTCGCTGCGTTCGGCGCAACCGGCCTTCAGGTTCCGGGCCGCACGTTTGACGGCTTCTTCGTCGGCAGCGGCTTCGAATATCAGCTCGACTTCCTGCCCGGCCTGTTCGTGAAGAGCGAAGGCCGCGCCTCCTGGTATGATCGCGGGGACTCGAGCCTCACCTGCCAATTTGCTGGTACGCAGTGCGCCGGTGCCGGCGTCGCCCCGTTCAACCTAGCCAACGGCGGCAACATCGACTCGCGCAGACTGACCGTCTACACCGCGAAAACCGAGCTGGTCTATCGCTTCAACTGGGGTGGCCCGGTCGTCGCCAAGTACTGATCGAGCAACTGATACCTGCTGAACTTCAGCAGCTCAAAAGCCCCGGCAGCGCCCGGGGCTTTTTTTGTGCTCAATGCAGCGCCAAAGGTTCGCGATAGGCGCACTTGATCGTTTCTCAAGGCGTGTGGCCGCCCCGCAACAGCATTTTGGGTGGAACTGCGTATAGTCCTGACACTGAGTTTCGGGAATCGGTGCAAGCGCACCATTTGGGCGGTCGGTTACGACGCTTAAGATTGAGGGTTTGGACAATGAAGAAATTAGTGCTCGCTCTGACCGCAGTTGCGGCATTCAGCGCCCCGGCTCTCGCAGCCGACATGGCCCCCCGCTATGCCAAGGCTCCGGCTCCGGTGGCGATGGCTCCGAGCTGGACGGGCTTTTACATTTTCGGCGGTGGCGGCGGCGGCGTCTGGGATGCCAACGGAGGCGTCGATGCTACCGCGACCGGTACTTGCATTATTTGCACGAACACCCGGACGGGTGGTGATGGATGGTTCGGCACTGTCGGCGTTGGTTATGACTGGCAAGCGAGCCCGTCGTGGGTGTTCGGCGTGTTCGGCGACGGCACGTTTGGCAGCCTCAAGGGCAATATCGGCGATGCGGGCGTGATCGGCGCAGGTTCGATTACCGGGGGTATCGTCGGTACCACCAAGATGGAAACCGCCTGGGCCGTCGGTGCTCGCCTCGGCTATCTCGTCGCCCCGAACGTTCTGTCCTACGTCAACGCCGGTTACACCGGAACGTATTGGACGGGCAGCACGCTGCTGAATTCGGACACCGGTACTGCTTCCGGTCTGCACACCGATCGCTTCAACACCGGTGGCGCGTTCGTCGGCGGCGGCGTCGAGAACAACCTGAACATCTTCGGTATCACCGCGCCGGGCTGGTTCATGAAAACTGAATATCGCGCTGCCTATCTCGACAGCAAGCGTCTCTCGGAACGCCTTGATGGCACCAACGCCCTGTTTGGCCGCGATATCACGTTCAAGCCTTTCGTGCAGACCATCAGCACCTCGCTGGTCTACCGCTTCAACTGGGGTGGCCCGGTCGTCGCCAAGTACTGATCGACATATTGATCTCTGCTAAATCAGCAGCTCAAAAGCCCCGGCATCATCCGGGGCTTTTTTTGTGTCTGGTTGCGTGAGGTCGTTGCCGCGCCCGCATGCTCCTGGCCCGAGTTGCAGTCTTGAGCTGTTGGTAAGCGCGGCGCAGCCTGCCCCCGATCATCAGTCTCCTGATCATTTCCGCCCTTGCCGAAGCCGCCCGCTTTGTATTCGATCGACAGCCTCGGTCGGCCTCGGCAATGGTTTCCGGGGACGCCGGTCAAGCCGTTCGAAAGCGGCAGCGGGGAGTATCCATGGCCAGATTGCTCTTGATTGTTGGCTTTCTAGCGCTCGCCGTCGGCCTGCTCTGGATCGGCCAGGGCACCGGCGCGATCACCTGGCCGCAATCGAGCTTCATGGTCAACCAGCTGCAATGGGCGGGCTATGGTGCCGTGCTCGGCGCCGTCGGCCTGATCCTGATCTGGCAAGGCAAGAGCTGATCGCGGCTCTGTCGATAACAACAATGGGACAACAACAATGAAAGCAAAACTTTTCGATCTCAGCGGCAAGGTGGCCATCGTCACCGGCGGCAATGGCGGCATCGGGCTCGGCATGGCCCGCGGTTTGGCGGACGCCGGCGCCGCGATTGCGGTTGTCGGGCGCAATGAAGCCAAATCGGTTGCCGCAGCCGCCGAGCTCACGCGCAGCGGCGCCAAGGCCATTTCGGTGGTCGCAGATGTCACCGACAAGGCGGCGGTTGACGCCATGGCCGCGCGCGTGGCCGGCGAACTCGGGCGGATCGACATCCTCGTCAACAATGCGGGCATCAGCATCCGCAAACCACCGCACGTGCTCGATCTCGCCGAGTGGAACAGCGTGATCCAGACCAACCTCACCAGCGCCTTCCTGGTCTCGCAGGCGGTCTACCCTGCGATGAAGCAAGCGGGCGGCGGCAAGGTCATCAATATCGGTTCGATGATGTCGATCTTCGGCGCCAGTTTTGCGTCAGCCTACGCGGCGAGCAAGGGCGGCATCGTGCAGTTCACGCGCGCCTGCGCGGTGGCCTGGGCCCCGGACAACATCCAGGTCAACGCGGTGCTGCCGGGCTGGATCGACACCGATCTCACCAGGGGCGCCCGCGCGCAGATCGACGGGCTGCACGACAAGGTGCTGGCGCGCACGCCGGCGGCGCGTTGGGGCGTGATCGACGATTTCGCCGGCATTGCGGTGTTTCTGTCTTCGCCCGCCTCCGATTTCACCACCGGCACCGCGATCCCGATCGACGGCGGGTTCTCGGTCATGGGCTAACGCCGACGTCACGCTGACGCACTTCCGCAACGAAAAAAGCCCCGGACATGCCGGGGCTTTTTCAGCTGCTGATTGAGCAGAGATCAGTACTTCGCAACGACCGCACCGCCACCCCAGTTGAAGCGGTAGACCAGCTGGCTGCGAACGGTGTGGGTGTATTTCTCGGAGTCGATCGAGACGCCAGTCGGCAGGCCCGTTGCAGTGATCCGAATGGGATTGGTCGCCACGTCGAACTCCGAGAAGCGATACTCGTTTTTCCAGAACAGGCCGGGCAGGAAGTTCAGCGCATATTCGTCGCCGGCGCCGATGAACCAGCCCTTGTAGGTGCGCTTGTCCGTAAAGAGGCCGGCCGGAACACCGAAGGGGGCAGAGATGCCGGTAAAATCAGTGCGGTCGAAGGTCGCTTCGGTATAGCCGACCGAGACATAAGTCAGAAGGTTGGGCAGCGCCAACCAACCGAGACGGCCGCCAGCCGACCAGGCCGAACTCATCTTCTCGTCGCCAACGCCGTTAACACGCTGCGGATTGAGATTTCCCTTGAGGCTGCTGAAATCGTAATCGCCGAAGGCGCCAACGACAAAGCGCGCGCCTGCAGCGGCCAGCTGGTAGTCGCAGCCGCCTTGCACCGTTCCAAGATAGCCACGGCCCCCCGTGGTCGCCGACTCGCTGAACCGCGTTCGGGGCGGACCGTCATCGTAAGTGGTGTTTTCCTGGTTCCAAAGGCCATAGCCGCCGCCGCCGCCGACATAGCACCCGGTCCAGTTCACCACGGGCGCGGGCGAAGCAGGAGCCTGGGCGTACGCTTTGGTCGGGGCCGATCCGCCCCAGTTGAAGCGGTAGACCAGCTCGCTGCGGACCGTGTGGAGGAATTTCTTGGAATCCTCCGCAGTGTTTGACACCCCCGTTACGGTATTCCGAAGGGGATTGGTCGCTACGTCGAATTCCGAAAAGCGGTATTCGTTTTTCCAAAACAGGCCAGGCAGAATATCCAGCGCATATTCGTTGCCGGCGCCGATGAACCAGCCTTTGTAAGTTTGCTTATCCTGGAAGCGATTGGCTGAAACGCCAAAGGGCGGGAAGTTGCGTCTAAAGTCGGTGCCGTCGAAAGTCGCCTCGGTATAACCGGCCGAGAAATAGGTCAGGAAACTGGGGCTGACCAGCCAGCCGAGACGGCCGCCGACCGCCCAGGCCGAACTCATCGTTTCCTCACCAACCATAGAGGCCCCGGAGGGAGCAAGCGTTCCTTTGAGGCTGGCGAAGTCGTAGTCGCCGAAGGCGCCGACCACAAAGTTTCCGCCCGCCGCCGCAAACTGGTAGTCACAACCGACCTGCACCGTTCCGAAATAGCCGCGACCGCCAGTTGTTATGGTATCGCTAATCGGAATGGGGGGCGGACCGAAGCCCGAGGTCGAGTTTTCCTGGTTCCACATGCCGTAGCCGCCACCACCGCCGACATAGCAGCCGGTCCAGTTCGTCACCGTCACGGCCATTGCCGGCGCCTTGGAATAAATGCGGGCGGGAAGATCCGCCGCGAAAGCCGGGGTGGCAAATGCCGCAACCGCGGACAGGACGAGCGCCGATTTCTTCACTTTGAATAATCCCCTCTATCAGAGTTGGGCAGAATACATCGACAACCGAAATCCTGACGTGTCCCAGCTGGCACCGGCTTGTCGCCGTGGGCACTGCGAGGGCTACAACGTCGCGAGCCAGGCGGATTGTCTCATACTGTGGCGGGGCCGCTACAGCCTCACCGCGTGATGTCGTAGCCGCAGCCAGCTTGTTCGGTATTCCGCTTCAAGCAGGCAGCGACTCTCAGTACTTGGCGACGACCGGTCCGGCCGACCACGGATTGAACTTGAAGCTCACCCGCCCCATCACCGAATCGACCTTCGCCGAGACATTACGGAGGTCCACCACGGTGCAGCCGACTACAGCCCGGTTACAATTGTGCTGCTCGCTGTCGAACTCGTAGTGCTTGTAGTCGATGCCGAGAACGAGGTTGTCCAGAACCGCGTATTCGCCGCCGACGCCGGCATACCAGCCGCCATGAGCGGCGCTGGCCGTCGCGATCGTAAGGTTGGCCGCGGGGAGGTAGACTTGGGTATCGATGTCAGCCCGGGCGTAGCCGCCCTGGCCGTACACCATAAAGCGATTCCAAGCATAGCCGAGCCGGCCACCGATGTACCCGATGTCATTGATGCGGCTTTGGCACGACGCCCCACCGCCGTAAATGCAGCCTGGGCCGAGGACACCAGTGCCAGGGGTGTTGTTGAAGCCATTGTCCAGGCCGTTCCAGCCGCCTTCGATACCGAGAACAACGTTGCCCCACTGCTTCTGGATTCCGGCAAAGCCGCCGTAAATCAACCGACTTTGGCTATCCGTCCTCCAGAGAGCGCCGGGAACAGCATTGTAGAGAACGCCATCGGTGGTGTCCCATGCGCCGCCGACCGTGCCGCCGAAATAGATACCGGACCAGTCATAGGTGACAACCGGAGGTGCAACGGGTGCCTTGGTGTACGGGCGGGCCGCCATGTCGGCGGCGAACGCGCTCACCACGCTGGCGGCAAGGATCGCAGCTGCGAGTGCCAGTTTCTTCACTTTGAATAATCCCCTCTATCAGAATTGGGGAGCGTACATCGACAACCGAAATCCTGACGTGTCCTGGTTGGCACCGGGCTTGTCGCCGTGGGCACTGCGAGGGCTACAACGTCGCGAACCAGGCGGATTGTCGCTTACTGTGGCGGGGCCGCTACACTCGTCCATCGACTCGCGCCACCGTGTGAAACTTGCTTGGAAATATTGGCGGAGGTGCTGCGTTCGGGACGCGAGATCGTTGGTGCTTCGCGCGCACGACAACTCCAACCCATCATGCGCAGCCAGCTTGTTCAGTATTCCGCAGATGCCGGCGACTGCACATGTTCGGGCCGGACGCCGAGCCCGATGAAGCGCGCCGTGATACCCTGCAGCCACGGCACCGCCGTGATCAGGCGCATCACCAGTGGCGCTTTCAGCGCCTGATTGCCGGGCTTCAGCGCGGCGCTGACGATGCTGTCTTGCGCCACGACCTGCATCCGCTGCTTCATCCGCACCGGAAATTCGCTGCGCTGGCGAAGCGTTCGACCCTGAAGTAGACCGAACCGAATGCCCAACCCTGTCGTGCCAGTCGGGCACGATGATGCTCACGGCGCTACAAGGATTGGTGCCTTACAAACTGACAAATCTTGACAATCAAGTTTTCTCCGTCTGTGTGCCGAGCATGCGCAGGAAGCTGTGCACAAAAAAGCCCCGGACCATTTGCCGGGGCCTTTAAGTTGATCAGTCGGAAGATCAGTACTTGGCAACGGCCGGGCCGCCCCAGTTGAAGCGATAGACGAGCGCGCTGCGGACGGTGTGAATGTACTTCTTGGAGTCCTCCGTGAAGCCAACCGAGAGGCCGGTGGCAGTCAAGCGAACCGGATTGATTTCCATGTCGAATTCCGAGAAGCGATATTCGGTCTTCCAGAAACAGGCCGGGCAGGAAGCCCAGTGCGTATTCGTCGCCAGCGCCGAGAAACCAGCCCTTGTAGGTGCGCTTGTCAGTATGATTGCCGGTAGCGATGGGAGGGCCAAGCGCTTCGACATAATCCTGGCGATCAAAGGTTGCTTGGGTGTAGCCGCCTACGAAATAGGTCAGCAAGTTCGGGGTCACGAGCCAGCCGACGCGACCGCCGACAGCCCAGGCCGAGCTCATCTTGTCGTCGGCGACAATATTGAAACCGGGCACATTGTGCTTGCCCTTGATGCTGCCGAAATCGTAGTCGGCGAAGGCGCCAACTACGAACCCGGTGCCCATTGCGGCGAACTGATAGTCGCAGCCGCCCTGTACGGTGCCGAAATAGCCACGACCACCCGAGGTAACCGTGGCCGTTTCACGCGTTCTAGGCGGCGGGTTCTCGTCGAAAAGGGCGTTTTCCTGATTCCACATGCCGTAACCACCGCCGGCGCCGACGTAGCAACCGGTCCAGGATGGCGCATAGGCGACAGGTGCCGCCCTCATCGGAGCCTTGGCAGCCATGTCAGCTGAAATAGCCGGGGAGGAAAATGTCACGACCGCCGAAAGCGCAATAACCAGCTTCTTCATCTTAAACTTCCCTGTGGGACCGGTTTGAATCTGTAGCGTGATCGTACCTAGATTCCAGGCGAAGCATTTGTCCCAGCAGGCACCGGGCTTGTCGCTGCGGGTACTTTGAGGGCTACAACGTCCGTGAGCAAGACGGATTGTCTGTTACTGTGGCGGGACCGCTACACTCGTCGATCGACTCGCGCCACCCCGTGAACCTTGCTGAGGAAGTATTGGCGGAGGCGCTACACTGCGCGCCGGGACGCGAGATCGTTGGTGCTTCGCGCGCACGACAACTCCAACCCATCATGCCGCAGCCAGCTTGTTCAGTATTCCGCAGATGCCGGCGACTGCACATGCTCGGGCCGGACGCCGAGCCCGATGAAGCGCGCCGTGATACCCTGCAGCCACGGCACCGCCGTGATCAGGCGCATCACCAGTGGCGCTTTCAGCGGCTGATTGCCGGGTTTCAGCGCGGCGCTGACGATGCTGTCTTGCGCCACGACCTGCATCCGCTGCGTCATCCGCACCGGGAATTCGCGGCGCCGGCGCACCGCATCCAGTTCGTTCTCCGGCGGGCAGCCGTTCACGAGCTTGGCCGCGAGAAGATTGGCGGTCGCGACCGCGTCCTGAACCGCAAGATTGACGCCGACACCACCCATCGGCGACATCGCATGCGCGGCATCGCCGATGCAAAGCAAGCCGGGCCGCGTCCAGCGCGTCAGACGGTTGATCGCAACCGTGAGCAGCTTGACGTCATTCCAGCTTTTAACGTCGGCAAGACCGGATTTGAGGATCGGCGCGACCCGCGCGACGTCGTCCAGGAGCGCCGGCAGGCCCCTCGCCTTGACGGCGTCGTACTGACCCTTGGCGATGATATAGGCGCATTGCCAATAATCGCCGCGATCGAACGTCACCATCATCCTGCCGGGCTCGACGCGCGCAAACACGCTTTCGGTTTCGTTTTCCGTTTTTCCCGCGCGGAACCACAGCACGTCCATCGGCGCGCCGATTTCCTCGGTCGCAAGGCCCGCGCGCTCGCGCACCAGCGAATGGCGGCCGTCGCAGGCGACGGTGAGATCCGCCTCGATGTCGATCATGCCCTCCGGCGTGTTTGCGCGCACGCCCGCGACGCGGCCGCCGTCCTCAATTAGATCGGTCGCTTCGGTGCTCATCATCACCTTGAGCGAGGCAAACCGCTTGCCGCTTTCGCGCAGGAAATTCAGGAAATCCCATTGCGGCATGAAGGCGATGAAGGGGTATTTCACCTTGAGCCGGCTGAGATCGGCGATCCGCACCGATGCGCCGCCGAACAGCCCCTCCATCTTCTGCAGCCGCTGATGCGGCAGCTTGAGAAATCCGTCGATCAATCCGAGTTCGTCCATCACCTGCAGGGTCGAGGGATGCACGGTGTCGCCGCGAAAATCGCGAAAGAAGTCGGCGTGCTTTTCCAGCACCACGACATCGATCCCGGCGCGACCCAGCAGATAGCCGAGCATCATGCCGGCGGGCCCGCCGCCAACGATGCAGCAGCGAACCTTCATCGTGCGCCCCGGGGGCTGCCGCGAAAAACTGCCTGCGTCCATGATCGACCTCCGAGCGGACTGTAGCTCAATCGGACGACGCTGGCTGGATTAGAGCCTTTTCCGTTCCGATGGAATCGGAACGGGGCTCTAGTGTCCTGAACCAAAAGTTCGGGGCATTTTAGACCTTCGCAGGCGAGTTGTAAGCGCAGAAGCGTTCGATTGAG
>NZ_JAFCLX010000067.1:0-34323 GCF_018130205.1 Bradyrhizobium sp. AUGA SZCCT0222 | reverse complement strand
GCGTCAAGTCTTTCGGGAGCCAACGCTTCCGAAGGGCGACGGTGGCAATAGAGGCCGTCTCACCGGGGAGAGCGCGTCATAAGCCGTAAAGCCATTGCGCAGGGAATGTCGGATGCTCTCCGCTGCCCTGTATGCTCGTGTGCAGCATTCTTATGCACAATCGCACACGAGACCGCGGGTGCAGCGCGCACCCGGCATTCCCTGCGCCCTCTCTTTAGAGAGGTGCGAAAATTACCTGCAAACCTCGGGCGATCAGCGCCGCGAGATCGCGAAGCCGTGGTCTGCCTGGCTGTTTGAAATTGAATCAGAAAATTGGGCCCGTTCCGATTTAATCCTAGAACCGAGCCACGATATCCGACAACTCGTGGGGCGGATTGAGCCGAAGGCGTAATCCGCCATTTTGGCTCGATCGCTGCGGGTCATCATTGTTCTCGCATTCTCCGCTCGCCGACAGCGCAAGCGCGACGATAGAGCACAGGCCACGTTTGCGATGTACCCCGGGCGGCGGATTGCGCCTTCGGCTCCAATCCGCCCCACGGACCTGAAATCACGAAAACACTTCGTGAATTGATTGTGGCCTAGGGGCCGTTGCCGGCAACTTCGTTGATCGCAGCCATCACCTCGCCCGTCGCTGTCTGGTGAATCATGTGCCCGGTTTGAGGGACGCGGTGAAACGCGCTCTGCGAAACGTCGGAATGCAACCGGGCCGATTGCTTGTCGATGTCGATCAGCCGGTCGTCTTCGCCGGCGATGATGACGACAGGCATCTTAAGCTCCGCATACTTGTCCTCGAAATGGAAGGCATCGGGAATCATGAGCGCCGACTCGGCGGCCGAAGCGCGGATCTGCGAAGGACGAAGCGCCATCTCCTTCGGGAACTGCTCGAACTTGGCAGGCGCCGACTTGGGTCCGAAGATCTTCGCCATCATGAGCGGCCACATCAGTCTGCTGATCATGGGCGACAGCGTGTGGCCCATGATATCGCCCACAACGGGCACAGCCGGGGCGGACAGGGCCACGACGTCGGGACGCAGGGTAGGATAGTAGTAGCCCGAGGCGAGAACCAAGCCGCGCACCATGTCGGGAAACTTGAGAGCCAGGGCGACCGCCACCGATGCGCCCCAGGAGTGCCCGAGTACGATCGCCTGTGAAACGCCGAGCCGCTTAAGCGCGCGCTGGATCAATTGAGCCTGGGCATCGGGCGTCCACACGACATTGCGCGGTCGGCTGCTGTGGCCGAAACCGGGACGGTCGATAATAATGACCCTGTAGCTCTTGGCGGCCAGGTCCACCAATCCGCTGGATTCGAAGTCCTGAATCATGCTGCCGTTGCCATGCAGAAGCACCAGCGGCTCGCCGGAACCTCGTTCCACGTAGTGCAGGCGGACACCGTCCACATCGAGGAACTGGCCGGCCGGCGGATTGTCGTGCTCTGCCTTCTTCGCAAGATGACGGTTCAGGAGCGCGGTCGCCGCCAGCGCTCCTGCCGCAACAACTGCGGCCACCGCATAGGAATGTCCCGCTGCAGCGTTCCGGTTCCGCCTGACGGATGTCGGAAGCCGGCTTAGTCGATTCATTGGGGTCATGCTCACACCAGGGGTGCCTGCACGAAACGTCGGCCACCCGACAAATGTTGCAGTGCGCGTTAAACCACCCTCAGCACGGATCGTTCCTCAACCATTTGAGAAGTCGCGGCTTCAGGCGCATATGAGCCCGCCAGGCGCCCGGTCAGTGGCTTTTATCGGTGATGAGATCGCCAGTTGCGCTCCCGCCTTCCTCAGGAATGGGGCAGCGACGCCTATTGTCCGGATTCGGCCCGCGTACCTCAAAGGCGGCGTAACGATCAGAACCGCGTCACGATATCCGACAGCGCCGGGCGAGGGCGGTCCTCGGCGGGCTTTGACGGCGTGCCGATATGGATGAAGCCGGCGAGCTTTTCGTCCGGCTTCACGCCGAGGCCTTCGAGCACGTCGCGGTCGAACGCGAACCAGCCGGTAAGCCAGTTGGCGCCGTAGCCGAGCGCGGTTGCCGCGGTGACGATGTTCATGGCGCTGGCGCCGGCGGACAATTCCTGCTCCCACGCCGGCACCTTGGGGTGCGGTTTCACAAAGCTCACCACGGCGATGACCAGTGGTGCGTCCATCATCCGGCGTTTCTCCATCTCGATATCGGTCGCCGGCGCGCCGGGATTTTTGCGCGCAAACACTGCTGCGATGACGTCGCCGGCACGGGCGCGCGCATCGCCTTCGAACACGATGAAGCGCCACGGCGTCAGCTTGCCATGATCCGGCACGCGCGAACCGATAGTCAGGATGGTGTCGAGTTCGTCGGCCGAGGGGCCGGGGCCGCTCATCTCGCGCGGTTTGATGGAGCGGCGGAGTTTCAGCAGTTCAAGGGCATCGGGCACGAGAGTCTCTTTCGTCGGACAGGATTGGGCAATTGCCTACCACGCAGATAGGGAGGCAAGGAGGCCACCGAAAGCCAGTTTAGATCGATTGTGACGACGCTTAAGGCTTGCGGGGCGGCATCTTCGCCGCCCGCTCCAGCAGATCCTTCCCGAGGTCTTCCAGAATTTCCCGCGTCGCCAGAAACAGGCTGTGGCCCTGTTCGGTTTCGATCGCCAGCGCCACCACCGTCGGCCGGTTGGGATCCGGGATCAGCTGGTAAGCCCGGATCGGAAAAGCGGGAAGCTCCTGCTCGTCAGCCATCAGGTCTCGAGCCTGGCCCGCTTGACGTCAGGCGGGGTGGCTTCCTCGACCAGGGCCGCCAGCGCCTCGTCGGTCGGCATCACCTTCTGGCCTTCGCTGCCGAGCCGGCGGACCGAGACCGAATGGGACTCGGCTTCCTTCTTGCCGACGACGAGAAGGGCCGGGATTTTCGCCAGCGAGTGTTCGCGGACCTTGTAGTTGATCTTCTCGTTGCGCAGGTCGATCTCGACGCGCAGGCCCGCGCGCCGCGCCGCGGCGGCGACCACCTTGGCGTACTCGTCGCCTTCGGAAGTAATCGTGGTGACGACGGCCTGCACCGGTGCCAGCCAGAGCGGGAAGTTGCCGGCGAAATGCTCGATCAGGATGCCGATGAAGCGCTCCATCGAGCCGCAGATCGCGCGATGCACCATGACCGGCACCTTCTTGGAGCCGTCGGCATCGATGTAGAACGCGCCGAACCGCTCCGGCAGATTGAAGTCGACCTGCGTGGTGCCGCATTGCCAGTCGCGGCCGATGGCGTCGCGCAGCACATATTCGAACTTCGGTCCGTAGAACGCGCCTTCACCGGGATTGATCGCGGTCTTGATGCGGTTGCTGCCGCTGGCCTGAATTTCCGACAGCACGGTGGCCATCACGCGCTCGGCGTGATCCCACATCTCGTCGGTGCCGACGCGCTTCTCCGGCTTGGTCGAGAGTTTTATCGTCAGCTCACCCTCGAAGCCAAAATCCGCATAGGTCGACAGGATCAGGTCGTTGATCTTGAGGCATTCGTCGGCGAGCTGCGCCTCGGTGCAGAACACATGCGCGTCGTCCTGGGTGAAGCCGCGCACGCGCATCAGGCCGTGCATCGCGCCCGACGGCTCATAGCGGTGCACCACGCCGAATTCGGCGAGCCGCAGCGGCAGATCGCGATAGCTCTTCAGGCCATGCTTGAAGATCTGCACATGGCCGGGACAGTTCATCGGTTTGAGCGCAAACCAGCGCTTGTCCTCGGCCTCGTCGCCGGCGGATTGCGCCGCGAACATGTTCTCGCGGTACCAGTCCCAATGG
Organism: Bradyrhizobium sp. AUGA SZCCT0222; assembly: GCF_018130205.1. Classification (NCBI taxonomy): domain Bacteria; kingdom Pseudomonadati; phylum Pseudomonadota; class Alphaproteobacteria; order Hyphomicrobiales; family Nitrobacteraceae; genus Bradyrhizobium; species Bradyrhizobium sp. AUGA SZCCT0222. Next base: position 30,565 of record NZ_JAFCLX010000067.1, on the reverse strand, counting down.
CCTGAAGTCTCCCACAGCACCTTGTCGAGGATCTGCGGCGCGTTGACCTCGCTGTAATCGCCGGTCAGGCGGCGGCGCATATAGGCGATCAGCGCCTGGAACACCGTCCAGCCCTTCGGGTGCCAGAACACCACGCCGGGACCTTCCTCCTGGAAGTGAAACAGGTCGAGCTCGCGGCCGAGCTTGCGGTGATCGCGCTTCTCGGCCTCCTCGATCTGCTTCAGATAGAGGTCGAGGTCTTCCTGCTTCGCAAAGGCGGTGCCGTAGATGCGCGTCAGCATCGGGTTGTTGCTGTCGCCGCGCCAATAGGCGCCCGCGACCTTCATCAGCTTGAACGCGTTGCCGACCTTGCCGGTCGAGGTCATATGCGGCCCGCGGCAGAGATCGAACCAGTCGCCCTGGAAATAGATCTTGATCGGCTCGTCGCCGGGAATGGCGTCGACCAGTTCGACCTTGAAGGCTTCGCCCTTGTCGCGAAACACCTGTTTTGTCTTCTCGCGCGACCAGACTTCCTTGGTGAAGGGTTTGTCGCGCGCGACGATTTCGCGCATCTTCTTTTCGATCGCGGCGAAATCTTCCGGCGTGAACGGCTCGTTGCGGAAGAAGTCGTAATAGAACCCGTTCTCGATCACCGGACCGATGGTGACCTGCGTGCCCGGCCACAGCGACTGCACCGCTTCGGCGAGCACGTGGGCGGCGTCATGCCGGATCAGTTCCAGCGCGCGCGGGTCGTCGCGGTTGACGAACTCGATCCTGGCATCGCCCGAGATCGGATCGTTGAGGTCGGCGACCACGCCATCGAGCGCCATCGCCACCGTGCGCTTGGCCAGCGACGGCGAGATGCCCTTGGCGATCTCGAGCCCGGTAATGTCCTGGGGAAATTCGCGCCTGGCGCCATCGGGGAAGGTGAGGGTGATTTTTTGCACGGGTTCGGCCGGTTTCAAGTTCGCAAGGCCAAATTGGAATCCCGGTGCGGGTGCATTGCTGTCAGGCATTGGCGTCTCCTTGAGCTCACTCCTGCGAACGAGCGCAGGTAAGCGGGAACAGGCGGTATAGCAGGGGATTCGGCTCCTGCAATCGGGCAATATCAAGAAAATCGGCGGCCGATCCCTGCGATGATACGTATCCCGCTCCTGTGAGGTCTCTTGGTGGCGACCTGTCCGCCGCCAAAAACCACCGTGCAGGCGACCGGTGCGCGTGACGGCGTTGCGCCGCGCTGACGCGCGCGATGCAAGCGCGCACAACGCCAAAGTTCCACACAGCGTCATCGTGACAAGACCAGGTTCGCGTGCTTCCCTCGCCGTGGGGAATCCGAGGGGGCATCGTGAGGGTAGGCAATACCGCGGCGTATGCCGCTTTAGTGGCGCTTCAGTTCGCGGCCGTGGGTCTGGCGCCGGACAGCGCGATGGCGCGCGAGCAGCCAAGCGGCTGCAAGGTCGGTCCGCTGAAAAGCACCAGCGAACTGGATGACCGCGTCGCGGCCTGCACGATCCTGATCGATACCAGCCGGTCCGCGGCGAAGCTGACGCTGGCGCTGTCGTACCGCGCGCAGAGCCTCCTCAACCAGAAGAAATGCGACGCCGGGTTTGCCGACCTGATGCGCGCCAAGGACGTCTCGCCCTCCAAAAAGAGCTCCGCTTATTACGATCTGCATTTGTGGATCTCGTACTACTGGCAGCACTGCAAAGGCGATTTCGATCGCGGCATCGAGGTGCTGAACGAAGCCGCTGCGATCCTGCCCCGCGATCCCGCGGTCTATAACCAGCGGGCCAACATGTTCAGCGACAAGGGGGACTACGCTGCGGCGCTTGCCGACATCAACAAGTCGATCTCCCTGATCAACAACGACCCCTATCGCGCCTCGGCCTACAACAACCGCGCGCTGATCCTGAAGACGATGGGGGAGTATGAAAAGGCGGCCGCCGATTTCGGCGTTGCGATCAAGCTCGCGCCCAAGAACGCCAAATACTATGCCAACCGCGGCGACGCCTGGCGTCGCACCGGAAACCTCGAGCGTGCGTTGCAGGACCAGGACCGCGCCATCGAGCTTTACGCCGGCGGTCCCGGCATCGCCCTTGGCCTGACGCTGCGCGGCGAGACGCTGCGTTATATGGGCGAATACGACCGAGCGCTTTCCGACTTCAACCAGGCTGTCCGGATCGAACCGGACTTCGCGCCGGCGCTCACCGGCCGCGGACTGACGTTCGAACGCACCGGCGATCTCGAGCGCGCAAAATCCGAGTTCCGCAACGCGCTGTCGATCAGCGAGAATTCCGGCCGGGGCGACCTGTCGAAATCCGCGCGTGAAACGGCCGAGGCGCGTCTTGCGGCGCTTTCCTCGGGTGTGCCGCAGCCGACCATCCTTCCGGCCCCCGCCAGGGCGGCCTCGACGAATTCGGTGCCGACCCCGGCCGTTGCGATACCCGTCGTGGCACCCGCAGCGGCCAAGGCTACGGCGGCAAAACAGGGCCGCCGGGCCGCATTGATCATTGGCAATTCCGCCTACAAATCGGTTGCGGTGCTGGAGAATCCGCGCCGTGACGCCGAAAAAATCGCGGGCACATTGCGCGCGATCGGCTTCGACAGCGTCACGGTCGCGATCGACGTGACGCGCGAGAAAATGACCGAGGCGCTGCGCACGTTTGCGGCGGCCGCGGACAAGTCCGACTGGGCGATGGTCTATTATGCCGGCCACGGAATCGAGGTGAATGGCGTCAATTACCTGATACCGGTCGATGCCAAACTGGCATCCGGCCGCGACGCCCTGTTCGAGGCGATGCCGCTGGATCAGGTGATGGCGGCGATCGACGGCGCGAAGAAGCTCAAGCTCGTGATGCTCGATGCCTGCCGGGACAACCCGTTTGCGAATTCGGCAACATCGAGCCCGCCGCCGGTTGCCGCCGCGCGGGCGCCGGCTTCGAACGAAGGCGACACGCGCGGCGCGAAGACGCGCTCGGTCGGCCGCGGGCTTGGCGAGGTCAAGGTGCAGGGCGCATCGCTGGTCGTTTACGCCGCCAAGCATGGCGAGACCGCGCTGGACGGCGAGGGGGATTATTCGCCGTTTGCGGTCGCGGTCGTGCAGCGGATCGCGACGCCAGGCGTCGAGATCAACAAGCTGTTCCGTCTCGTCCGCGATGACGTGATGGAGGCGACCGCGGGGCGGCAGGAGCCTTACACGTATGGTTCGCTGCCCGGACGCGAGGACTTTTTCTTCGTGAACCGATAACGCTTTAATCCGCCATCCGCGTCAGCACGGCCTTGAATGTGACGCCGGGCAATTGCAGCGCGGTGCCTTCGAAGTCGACCATGCTGCCGTTGTCGGCCCCCTTCAGCGTCAGCGTGACCATGTCGGTCCCGAACAGCGGCTTGAAAGCCGGATCGGGGTTGTGGCGCTCGGTGGTGACCTTGGCCTGAATGCCGTCGCCCTTGTCGGTGTAATTGCCGATGAACGCGAAAGCCGAATTGCCGCCCCGAAGCTTGCCGCCGAAGGCGTAAATCACGCCGGTGCCGGTTCCATGAACCGTATGAAATTCAACCTTGTATAAGCCGTCCTGCAAAATCCATCCCCAAAAGTTGTATCATGTAATGTATGCACCCTATGGTGCGGCCCTGCGTCGGGCAATGCTGCGCGCCCTAAATCGTTGGGCCATCAACATCACAATTCGATCAGTGGAATTCAGCGGTACGATGGGAAGGAGCTGGAAGAAGTCTTCGATCGCTGAGGCGACCGATTACCGGTTCGCGGGCGACGGCGCGCTGGCGATCCGGGTCAGCTGTGGCGAAGCCGCCATCTTGACCAGCACATCCTTGACCGGATGCTCGGTCCAGGCCTGCGTAACGTAGCTGCGATGGGTGATACCGTCGCGCGTCTGCACGAACACGACGCTGCCGGGGCGCAGCGGCCCGTCCATGTTCTCGGTGACGGTGATGCCCTTGTCGCGCAGCATCGACATCAGTTCCTGATCGCGTCGCTTGGTGTAGCGGGTATAGGAGCTGACGAAGAAGCCGGAACGGTTGTTCGCGATCCAGCTGGCGAACTTGTCGAGTTCGCCATAGACGGCGTCGAGCAGGAACACGCCGCGGACGCGGTTGGTGGCGCCGCCGACGTCGAGGCTCCAGGCGGTCGGCAGGAAGCCGCCGCTATAGCCGACAATGACGATCGGCATGTTGGCGAACGCCTGCGCCGATTTCGGATCGCCGGTGAGGCGGGCGAGGTGGGTCGCCGACTCGTCCATGAAGCGTTTGAAGCCGCCGGGCTGCCAGAATTTGCCGGCGCTGGAATCGGCGGCGTTCACCGCCAGCTGCGGCGCCAGCAGCACGGCGTTCACACCTGAATCTGAAATCTGCTGGGGCACCAATTGGCGGTCGCGGACGTCGCGCTCCAGCGTCGCGCCGTTGCCGTGGAAGAACACCACGATCACGCCGGGCTTGCGGACGTCGAAGGTCTCGGGGACGTGCACCAGCACGCGGCTGTCATTGTAGGTCTCATCCTGCCAATAGACCCGGCCGCCATAGCTGCGATGGCCCTTGCGATCGCCCTTGGTGATGTTGAGGAACGGCGCCTCGGAGCGCGGATTGGTGCCGAAATAGGGGAAGGCGGAGGATTTCATGCTGACCAGCGTGGTCAGTTCTTCGCGCTCGCTCTGGCGCGGGAGCGTCAGCGTGGGATTGAGCGAGGCGACCCTGACCGGCTCGGTTCGCACCTTGCGTTGCGCCGGGGCCAACGCAACTTGCTGCTGTACCTGTTGTAGGCTTTCGCTGGCGGTCGGGAAACGGTCGGCGAATCGCGGCTGCGGGAAGCGGTCTTCAAAACTGTCGCCGGCGGTGGCGTGCGCGTTCGCGGCCAGCATGTCCGCGCTGGGCGCCTTGCCGCATTGAACCAGGACAAAGGACAGGGGTGCAAAAAGCGAAGCGACGGCGACCCAGCGCCAACGACGAGGATGGGTATGCCGGGGCTGGGCATGGCGCTGCGTCGCCGGGGAAATCACCCGGTTCGCGCGATGATCTATCTGGAATTTCGGATCCGCTCCGACCATCCACCCCGTGCCCCAAGGACCACCTGAGAACCACCCAAGATCCACCGTTAACCGGCGTACCTCGATCGTGTTTAGGCGACGTTAAGCTTCCGGAGAAAGCTCCCCACATCCGGAAGTCCCGAGGAGACCATCCAATCGTGTCCTGATTGTGAGCCCCCGCCATCTTGTTTTCGCAATGTCGGGGTGCACTGCAAAGGCCGAAGAGATCGTTGGGTATCTGGATACCCAAATCGCTGCCTGATTTAAATCGTTGTTAACGCTGCTTGAATTGGGCGGCGCCAGCCTGCACCATGAGGGTTCAGGCGTGCGGCGCTGAAGGTACGGTCGAAATGGCGGCATCAGAAACGGGCAGCGCGGCATGGTCCGGCCCGCGTCCCGGCGGCGGCTCGACCATTTCGGTCGCGGTAGCGATCTCCATCGTCGTTGCCGACATGGTCGGGGTTGGCGTCTTCACCAGCCTGGGCTTTCAGGTCAAGGACATCCCTTCCGGCTTCTCGATCCTGTTGCTGTGGACCGTCGGCGGTATCGTCGCGCTGTGCGGGGTGTTTGCCTATAGCGAGCTCGGGGCGATGTTTCCGCGCTCGAGCGGCGAGTACAACTTTCTCGGCCGCGCCTTTCACCCGGCCTTCGGTTTTGTGGCGGGCTGGGTGTCGGCGACCGTTGGATTTGCGGCGCCCGTCGCACTCGCCGCGATGGCGTTCGGCGAATACGGCAAATCGGTCTTTCCGGACGCGCCACCGCTGGCGCTCGCCATCGGCGTGGTCTGGCTGGTGTCGCTGGTGCAGCTCACGGGCGTCAGGCACTCCAGCACTTTCCAGTTGATCGCGACCATCCTCAAGGTGCTGCTGATTGTGGCCTTCCTGGTCGCCGGATTTCTGATGGCGACGCCGCAGCCGTTGTCGTTCGCGCCGTCGGCGTCCGACTTCTCGCACATCGTCAGCGCGCCGTTCGCGATCAGCCTGGTGTTCGTGATGTATTCGTTCTCGGGCTGGAATGCGGCGACCTACATCATCGGCGAGGTGCACGATCCGGAGCGCAACGTGCCGCGCGCGATGCTGGCGGGGACGCTGATCGTGCTGGTGCTTTATGTGGCGCTGAACGCGGTGTTCCTGCACTCGGCGCCGATCGACAAGCTGGCGGGTCAGCTCGACGTTGCCCGCGTCTCCGGCAGTTACATCTTCGGCGAGTTCGGCGGCCGCATCGTCGGCGCGATGATCTGCTTCGGGCTGATCTCCTCGATCAGCGCGATGATGTGGATCGGACCGCGCGTGATGATGACCATGGGCGAGGACATTCCGGTGCTGCGCCCGTTCGCGCGCCGGTCGAGCGGCGGCGCGCCGCCCTGGGCCATTCTGTTCCAGCTGACGGTGGCGAGCCTGATGCTGTTCACGCGCAGTTTTGAAGCGGTGCTCGAATTCATCCAGTTCGCATTGTTGTTCTGTTCGTTCTTCACCGTGCTCGGCGTCATCAAGCTGCGCATCACGCACCCCGACCTGCCGCGGCCCTACCGCGCCTGGGGATACCCGGTCACGCCGCTGGTTTTCCTGCTCGTGACTGGCTTCATGATGTACTATCTTTTGACCGAACAACCGCTGCGGGTGTTCCTTGGTGTTTTGATCATGCTTTCAGGACTTCTGATTTACGCCGTTTTCCGCAAGCGGGCCGATCAAGGCCCGGTGGCCGCGTCTGCGGGTAGCGAATGAAGATGCGTGCCTCGTTGAAAACTGCCTCGTTGAAAATTGCCGCGGTGACAATTGCCTCGTTGAGAATCGTAGCGCTGGTGGCCGCGATGCTGTTCGTGGTGATGCTGCCCGCGCGCGCCGCCGATCCGGCAACCGCCGACGATACCGCCAGGTTTCTCGCCGGCATGATGCCCTCGGCCGACTCACCGCTGATGCCGCTGACCAGGGAACCGGCCTGGCAGCGCCACGCCAAATTCTTCGACAATGCGTTCGCGCAGCTCGAGCAGCGGCAATTGTCGAAGATCCGCGCCTGGGCGGACAGCAATCTGGCGGCACCGCGGCCGACCATGTTCTACATGTTCTCGGGGCCGGACTTCCTCTATGCCAACGCGTTCTACTCGAAGGCGACGACCTATGTGCTGAGCGCGCTCGAGCCGCCGGGCTCGGTGCCGGATCTGACAAGATTGCCGCGCGGCGGCGTCAGCGCCGCGCTCCACAGCGTGGAGCGTTCGCTGAGTTCGATCCTGAGCTTCAGCTTCTTCATCACCAAACAGATGAAGACCGATCTGAGTGCCGGCCAGATCAACGGCACCTTGCCGGTCCTCTATGTGTTTCTGGCGCGCTCTGGCAAGACCATCCGCAGCGTCACGCCGGTGGCGCTGGACGACAAGGGCACGGCGTATTTCGGCAACGAGAACCCCGGGCCGAACGCGGTGCGCGGCACGCGCATCGTCTTCGCCGGCAGCGACGGCGCGGAAAAGACGCTGTATTATTTCTCGACCGACCTTTCCAATTCCGGCGTCAAGGTCACGGGCTTTCTGAAATTCTGTTCGACGCTGGCGCCCGGCAACAGCCTGATCAAGAGCGCGTCCTATTTGCTGCACTCCGGCAATTTCACCACGGTGCGCGATTACATCCTCGCCAACAGCGCCACCATCATCCAGGACGATTCCGGCGTTCCGCTTCACTACTACAGCCCGAAGAAATGGCGCTTCTTCCCGTTCGGCCGTTATGCCGGCCCGATCGACGAATTCCCGGGACGATATCAGCAATCCTATGCCGAGCTGTTCAGGCGCGCGCAGCCGATGGATTTCGGTATCGGCTACCGCTGGCGCACGCATGAATCGAACTTGCTGCTGTCGGTCAGGTTGCCCGACGACGGCTCTGGCAGCCAGGAGACGACGTCATCGGCCGAGCCGCCACCACCGCCGCCACCGCGTCCCAGGAAGCCGCGTCCGCCGGCGCCTATCGAACCGCAGCCGAGAGGCGGCTTCTTCTTCTGGCGCTAGCTCGTTCGGCTTAATTTCAATGCGTCGTGTTCACTCATCACGCAGCGCTACGGCGCGTTGACGCCCCGCCATCGGCCGTAGCGCCACGGCAGATACCATCGTGCACCCGGCGGTTTTGCGATCGGGACGTTGTCGATGCCGGACGTGCCCCAGGGCTGACAGCGTAATATCCGCGCCAGCGTCATCCATCCGCCACCCCAAAGACCGAAGCGTTCGATGGCCTCGTCGCCATAGACCGAGCAGGTCGGCAAATGCCGGCAGTTGTAGCCGACCAGCGGCGACAGCGTGTGCCGGTAAATCCAGATCAGCCCGCGCCCCGCGTTGCGGGGCAAGCGCCGGGCCGTCGTGGCACAATCCATGCAACGTGATTTGGTGCAATGTGATTTTGTGCACTGTGAGGAGGGCGTGAATGACTGTTTCATGGGGCCTGCCCGAATGATCTCCGTACTCTTGCGGGGTTCCAAGGTAAGGAACTGAACATTCGCGGATATTTACGCCACACTTGGGAATTATCCGATGGTTTATCGGCGATGCAGCAAAGGTACTATGGACGCTCGCAAAGCGCACGGTTACCTTTTTGATAGCGCCGATATGACGGAATCATGTGGCGTTGAAGTGGGGCCATTGCCGTTGCTCGCCGTTAGGGCTTGGGGGAAGGAACCAAATTGAGGTTTGTGACGTCGGCAAAAATTCGCGGCTTGGCGCTGCTTGGCGCCACCGCCCTTTGTATCGCATTGCCTGGCGAGATCGCGACGCCGGTCAACTCGGCGCACGCCGGCGTTAGCCTCGAAGAACGCAAACTGCCGATGCACTTCAAGTGGGTCGCATGCCAGCCGGACTGCAAGGGCTGGGTCTCCGCCGTCGGCATCGTCACCGCGGACAGTCCCAAAGCATTCGAAGAGTTCGCGCGCGATCGCCAGCTTGGCGGCGCCACCATCGTGCTCGATTCCAGCGGCGGGTCGGTCAACGATTCCATTGCGCTCGGCCGCAGGTTCCGTGCCCTCGGCGCGCTGACGACGGTCGGCACCACCGTGCGCACGCAGACGGCGCAGGGCGAACGCGCTTATGTCGTTCCGGAAGCCTATTGCGAGTCGATGTGCGTGTTCCTGCTGCTGTCGGGCAAGACGCGGTATGTGTCGCCGGCCTCCCATGTCCGCGTGCATCAGATCTGGATGGGCGATCGCGCCGATGACGCCAAGGCGGCAAGCTATACCGCGCAGGATCTGATGATCGTGGAGCGCGACATCGGCCGGCTCGCCAAGTTCACCTTCGACATGGGCGGAACCGGCGATCTGTTGTCGCTCGCGCTCAGCGTGCCGCCGTGGGAAGATCTGCACAAATTGTCCGCCGCCGAGTTGCGGCTGACCAATCTGATCACGACCGACGCCGTGGCCGACGTTTTGCCGCGTGACTCATCGACGCCGGTTGCCGAACTGAAGTCCAAGCCGACGCAGGATCGCTTCGTCAGCTCCGCGGTCGAAGAGCAGGCGCCCGTGCATCCGGCGAAGCCGACCAAGACCGCCGAAGCGGCGGTTCCCACCGGTGGCACCGCCGCGCCGGCGCAGACTCAGCCGCAGAAGTAGCTTCAATACCAGCCGTCATTCCGGGGCGATGCGCAGCATCGAACCCGGAATCTCGAGATTCCCCGATGCGCAATTGCGCATCTGAGGTTCACGCTTCGCGTGCCCGGGAATGACGGAGAGGGTTTTCCGCTGCGCCTACGCCGGCTGCTTCGCCCTGGCCTCGATCTGGCCGATGGCATCGACCACGGCATCGAAGGTCAGCATGGTCGAGGCGTGGCGGGCCTTGTAGTCGCGCACCGGCTCCAGCAGCGCGATGTCGGCCCATTTGCCCTGCGGCGGCTGGCCGTTTTCCTTCAGCATCTTGCGCACGGTCTCGCGCAACTCGCGCAGCTCGCTCGCGGTCGAGCCGATGACATGGCTTGCCATGATGGAGGAGGAGGCCTGTCCGAGGGCGCAGGCCTTCACGTCATGGGCGAAGTCGGAAACCACCGGCCCGTCCATCTTGAGGTCGATCTTGACGGTGGAACCGCACAGTTTGGAATGGGCGGTGGCGCTGGCGTCGGGGTCGGGGAGGCGGCCCAGACGGGGGATATTGCCGGCCAACTCGATGATGCGCTTGTTGTAAATGTCGTTCAGCATGGAGCGAGGTCTCGGGCCCGTGGGCGGAACCGCCCTTGGCGGCAGGGTTTCACCGTCCTATATATGGACGGTCATGGCGGAAATACAGTCCGGCCATGTTGCCACGGCGGCCTGATTGGAAGCCAATTCTACCCCGGTGGTGCTAGGTTCAAGGGGACTCAGGCGTCCGGCGGCGAAGCCGCCCCGTCTGCCCGGTGACACTCCGGTCTGAAGGACCGGTCGAACGGAGAAGACATGGACGCATTGATCAAATCCCTTCGCCCCGGCAAGACTGAGGTCAAATCGCCTGACGTGGCGCCGGACACCCGCCCCGCCGAACTCGATCCCGCCGAATTCCTGGCCGCCGCCGTCCGTGCCGACCAGCCGCGCCCGTCGCGCGCCGAGGCCGAAGCGGCCGTCCGTACGCTGCTCAGCTATATCGGCGAGAATCCCGGCCGTGAGGGCTTGCTCGACACCCCGCGCCGGGTCGTCGAGGCCTTCGACGAACTCTACCAGGGCTATCACCAGTGCCCGGCCGAAGTCCTCGACCGCACCTTTGGCGAGACCGCCGGCTATGACGATTTCGTCCTGATCCGCGACATCGAATTCACCTCGCAATGCGAGCATCACATGATGCCGTTCTACGGCAAGGCGCATATCGCCTATACGCCGGTCGAACGGGTCGTGGGGTTGTCGAAGCTCGCGCGCCTGACCGACATCTTCGCGCGCCGCCTGCAGACGCAGGAGCATCTCACCGCGCAGATCGCGGCCGCGATCGACGAGGTGCTCAAGCCCCGCGGTGTTGCCGTCGTAATCGAGGCGGAGCATACCTGCATGTCGGTGCGCGGCGTCGCCAAGCACGGTGCGATGACCTTCACCAGCCGCTATACCGGCATGTTCCGCGACAATCCGGCGGAGCAGGCGCGTTTCCTGTCCATGGTGCGAGGACCGGCCCGGTAACCTCGCTTTTGAAGCTGCGAGGCCTATCGTGTCCACATCCGCAGATATCAACGACCGCGAGGAAGGGCTGGCGTTCCAGCCCAAATTCGACGCGTCGGGTCTTTTGACCTGCGTGGCGACCGATGCTGCGACCGGCGACGTGCTGATGGTCGCGCACATGAACGACGAGGCGCTGCGCAAGACCATCGCCAGCGGCGAGGCCTGGTATTTCAGCCGCTCGCGCAAGGCGCTGTGGCGCAAGGGCGAGAGCTCCGGACACACCCAGCGCGTGGTCGAGATGCGGATGGATTGCGATCAGGACGCGATCTGGATCCGCGTCGAGCAGCACGGCGCGGCATGTCACACCGGCCGCCAGTCGTGCTTCTACCGCGCGGTGGCGGCGGGAGATGGCGGCACACAGCTGTCGTTTGTCGATGCCGACAGGTTGTTCGATCCGAACGCGGTGTATCGGAAATGATCCGTTGTTGCGCTGGCGGTCTCGTCGGCCGCTCGGTGACTACTCCGATGGTTTGACGCCAAGATCGCGCAGGATACCGAGCATCACATCACTGTCGCGCTTGAAAATACGGGCCGTCGTTTCGAGATTGGCTGGTGAACTCAGAATGAAGTTGTTCAGCATCTGCTGGACCTTGGAGTCGGATCCGGCCTGGATCAATAGCTCCGAGATCCGCTGGACGATATCCTGCGGCGTTCCGGTTGGTACAGCGAAGGTGGTGAATGCGCGCAGGTCGTAGAAGTCGCCGACGGCGCCCTGTTCAGTCATTGTAGGCGTGTCCGGATAGGGTGGCAGGCGGCTGCCTACCACGCCGATCAGGTTTCCGGTTCCCGCCTGGATGACGGGTGCTGCTGCGGCATGGCTTCCCGCGGCGCCATCCAGCGTCTGCCCCGCGATGTCATTCCACATCGGCGCCTCGCCGCGATATTGGACGACCTGAAATTGAATGCCGTATTGCTTCGCCATTGTCGCTATCAGGACGTGCGGCGTCGAACCCACGCCGTACGATCCCCAGTTCAGGCTGCCGACCTTTTTTGCGTACTCGATGAACTCTCGAAGATTTTTTGCTCCCGTCTTCTTCGCCGCCACCACCGGCCCCCCGGCGCCGCTGACCATCGTCAGATAAACGAAGTCGCTCTCAGGATCGTAGGGAAGGTCCTTCACCGTAAGACGGTTTTGGATGAGTGACGAAGAAATCGTGCACAGGATGGTGGTACCGTCAGGTTCTGCGCGTTTGGCTTCCGCCACGCCGATGACGCCGCCAGCGCCGGCCTTGTTTTCAATGATGACCGTCTTTCCCAGCTGCCGTGCCAAATAGTCGCCGAAAGCCCGCGCGATGCCGTCCGTCTGGCCGCCCGCCGGATACGGCACGAGAATGCGAATCTGGCGCGTGGGCCAGGAGGATTGCGCCTCGGTCCTCACGGACGGGGCACACAACATCGCCGCCGAACCAGTCACGAACGTTCGCCGTGTCAGCTTTTTCATTTTCCTGCCCTGTTGGTTTCTTGTCATTCGCCCGGTTGTGAACCCCCGGGCGGGAGGCAGAAGTAGCACGGGACGCGCCATCCTGGCTTGGTGGCGAAGTGTAGCGGCGATGTAGTTCAGGCGAGGCTCGTTGAGGCTGATATTCCGCGCGGTGGATTGTGTCCGCTTGGGTCAAACCTTGTCCGGCTCGAACGATTGCTTTTAGCGCCAACGCCAACTCAAGAGCTTGACGACGCCATCTGGTCTGCTTACTGGTCTTACCAAGGTAAGATCAGCGAAGGAATACGGGTGGAACTGAAGCGAGCAGACGAGGGCGAGAAGGGATTCGAGAAGGTGTTCGCCTTCTTGCGCGACCGCTTGCTCGCCGGTTCGCTGAAACCCGGCGATCGGCTGGTCTCCGAGCGAGATCTGGCGATTCAACTCGGCGTAGGTCGGCCGCTCGTTCGCGAAGCGCTGCGGGCCCTCACGATGCTCGGCATTGTCGAGATCAGGGATCGCATCGGTACTGTCGTGACGCGACCGGACGTCTCAGTCCTCAATGACTTCTTCACCTTCGCGCTCGCCCAACAGGCAGACATGCCTGATGACGTGATGCAGGCCCGCGTCGCGATCGAGTGCCAGGCGATCAGGCTCGCCTGCGAGCGCGCTGATATCGCCGATTTCGAACGCCTGCAGACGGCACTCGGCAAGATTGCGGAAACGATCGACAAGGCCGACGCCGGAGGCGTCGCCGATTACGAATTCCACCGCACAATCGTGCTCGCGTCGCATTCGCAGACGCTGGCCGTGCTTCACAATTCGATGGCGGGCCTGCTGACGCATGTGCATCGCAATCGCCGCGAGCTCGTGCAGGCGTTCCCTTCGATGAAAACCTATCTGATCGACGATCACCGGCGCATCTTCGAGGCGATCGTCGCCCGCGATCCGGACCGCGCCGATGCAACGCTGAGAAAGCATTTTGAAATCGGCAACGAATACCGAAGGCGCGCCATCATCGGTGAAATAGGCGGCATCACGGCCTCGTCGGCGGCAAATCTACAACCGAAGAGACGAGCGAACAGCAGGAAGACCACATGAAGATTGTCGTAGGTTCGGATCACGCGGGCTTTCCCATGAAGGCGGATGTGCTGGCCTTTTTGAAGGAGGGCGGCCACGAGGTGCTGGATGTCGGCAGCTTCGATCCCGCTCCGGTCGACTTCCCGGATATCGCACGCAAGGTCGCTTCTGCCATCACGACGGGGCAGGCGGAGCGCGGCCTCATGGTGTGCGGCACGGGCGTCGGCGCCTCGATTGGCGCAAACAAGATGAAGGGAATTCGGGCCGCCGTGTGCCACGATGTCCATTCTGCCCATCAATGCGTCGAGCACGACGACGTCAACGTCATGTGCATCGGCGCCCAGATTGTCGGTCCCTGGCTCGCCAAGGATCTGATCGCGGCCTATCTGGGCGCCACGTTCTCTACATCAGAGGAATTCCGGCGCCGGGTGGCCAAGCTCGCGATCATGGATGCCGAACGCTAGGACGCCAGACAAGTAAACGCCAAGAAACAAGACAAACGGGAGGAGGCAATGTTGAAAAAGATCGTAGCTTCGACGGCACTCGCCATTACGGCCATGGTAGCCGCCATGTCCCTCGGGCACGCGGACGCGCTGGACGACATCAAGAAAGCCGGCAAGATCCGTATCGCCATCGATCTTGGCGTGCCGCCCTATGGCATGACGGATGACAAGCTGCAACCGACCGGCCTCGACGTCGACACGGCACGGCTTCTCGCCAAGGATTGGGGACTCGAGTTCGAGCACGTGCCAACCACCGGTGCCACTCGAATTCCAGCACTTCAGACCGGCAAGGCCGATCTCGTGATCTCGAGCCTCTCCTACACGGCGGAGCGCGCGAAGGTCATCGATTTCTCGTTAGGCTATGCCGTGCTGCGAACGGTCATCGCGGCCCCAAAGTCCGTCTCCGTGAAGTCGCTGGCCGAGCTCGACGGGAAGACGGTTGGCACGGTGCGCGGCACGACGCACGACACGCAGCTGACAAAGGAGGGGCCGAAGGGGATGAAGCTGGTCCGCTACGAGGATGACGCCACCGAGACGCAGGCCTTCCTCAGTGGACAAGTCGACATCTTCTCGACGGCGGAAATGATGGTCCCGCAGATCGACAAGAAGAACCCGGCACGGCAGGTGGAGCTGAAATTCGTACTCGACAATTTCAAGCTCGCTGTCGGCGTGAAGAAGGACGAGAAGCGCCTCGTGGACGAGGTCAACGCCTGGATTTCAGCCAATCTCAAGAACGGTAAGCTCAACGAGCTGAACAAGAAGTACTTCGGTGACAACCTGCCCGATCTCATTCTGAAGCAGTAGGACCAGCCATGACCAATATGATCATCTCTCGCCGCCTGATCGCAGGTCTGGCGCTCGCAGCCCTGTCGCTATCGTTTGCATCGGCACAGGCTGATACGCTCGATAACATCAAGAAGGCGGGCAAGGTCCGGATCGCCATCGACACGGCCATCCCTCCGTTCGGCATGACCGATGACAAGCTGCAGCCGACTGGATCGGACGTCGATACTGCGCAGCTTCTCGCCAAGGATCTCGGGGTCTCCCTGGAACTGGTGACCACCACGGGCCCCACGCGCATTCCGATGCTGCAGACCGACAAGGCGGACCTCGTCGTCTCCACGCTGTCGATCACGCCCGATCGCGCCAAGGTGATCGACTTCTCGATTCCCTATGCCGATCACCCGTCGGTCGTGGCGTCGCTGAGCGCGGTCCCGCTCAAGGAGATGTCCGACCTGGCCGGCAAGAAGGTCGCCGTCGTGCGCGGCACGACGCAGGACACCGATCTTACCCAGCAGGCGAAAGGCGCCCAGCTGGTGCGCTACGAGGACGACGCCACGATGGCGCTCGCATTCGCGTCGGGCCAGGTGGACATCCTCGCGACGGCGCGCTCGCTGCTGCCGGCAATCAGCAAGAAGAACCCGGCACGCACGGCCGAGTCGCGCATCACCATGCAGACGTTCTACCTCGCCATCGGCATGCGCAAGGACGAGCCCAAGCTGAAGGAATGGGTGAACGGCTGGGTGACGGACAACCTTCAGAACGGGAAGCTCGGCGCAATTTACAAGAAGTATCATGGCGTCGACATTCCGGTGGAGCAGTTGCTGAAGGCAGCCAACTAAACGGCAGGACCGGGCGGCGATGCTCTACAAGTTCGACTTCTCGTTCCTGCTGGAGAAGTGGCCGGCATTCCTGAACGGCGCCTGGCTTACGATCCAGCTTACGCTACTGTCGATCGCCCTCGGCTTCGTCGTTGGCACGCTGTGCGCGGTCGCCCGGGTTTACGGCGGGCGTCCGTTGCGGCTGCTGGTCGGCTTCTATGTGGAGCTGATCCGCAATACGCCGCTGCTGGTGCAGATCTTCATCGTCTATTTCGGCCTGTCGAGCATGGGCCTCAAACTCTCGGCCGAAACATCTGCCGTCATTGCGCTCGTGGTGAATATGGGCGCCTATACGACGGAGATCATGCGGGCGGGCATCCAGTCCGTCCACCGAACCCAACTCGAGGCGGCGGATTGCCTGGGCCTGACGCGGCTTCAGTCGATCCTGCACGTCGTTCTCTTGCCGGCCATCGAGCGGGTCTATCCCGCACTCTCCAGCCAGTTTGTACTTCTCATGCTGGCATCGTCGATCACGTCGCAAATCTCGGCCGAGGAGCTGACCGCCGTCGCCAATAACGTGCAGTCCGATACGTATCGTAGCTTTGAAGTCTACATCATTGTCGCGGTCATCTATCTCGCTCTTTCCCTTCTCTACAGGCTGGCGTTCAAGGCCATCGGCCTCGTGATCTTCGAGCGTCGCCGGCGGCTGGGCACCGCCCTATGATCCAGCTCAACGCTCACCACATCTGGTATCTCGTCACAGCAGCGCAATGGACGGTGCTGCTGTCGCTGATCGCATTCGCGGGTGGCGTCCTCGTCGGCCTGCCGATCGCGCTGATGCGGGTCTCGCCGAGCCAGGCGCTGCGCATCGTCGCCGGCGGGTACATCCAGCTCATCCAGGGCACGCCGCTTCTGATCCTGCTGTTCCTGACCTATTTCGGCCTCGGCATCCTCGGCTACAAGCTGGCGCCATTGGTCGCGGCCGGTTTGGCGCTGACGTTGTATGCCGCCGCCTTTCTTGGTGAGATCTGGCGTGGCTGCATCGAGGCGGTGCCGCGCACGCAGTGGGAGGCTTCGGATTGCCTCGGCCTCGGTCGCTTCCAGCAATATGCCTATGTGATATTGCCGCAAGCCGTCCGAATAGCCATTCCGCCGACCGTGGGCTTCATGGTCCAGATCGTGAAGAATACGTCGCTGGCTTCGGTGGTCGGATTTGTCGAACTCGCGCGCGCCGGCCAGATCGTCAACAACTCGACCTTCGAGCCCTTCATCATCTTCTGTATCGTGGCCGCAATCTATTTTGCGATGTGCTACCCGCTGTCGCTGGCCAGCCGTTTCCTCGAAAGGAGAGCCAATGCAGGCCGCGCCAGCCACTAGCGCCACCGTCGTTCAGGTTACAGGCGTGGTGAAAGAGTTCGGGACGTTGCGCGTTCTCGACGGCGTGAGCCTCGAGGTGGCGCGTGGCCAGACCGTGGCCATTGTCGGCCGCAGCGGATCCGGCAAGAGCACGCTGCTGCGTTGCATCGCGGGACTCGAGACGATCCAGGCCGGCAAGATCGAAGTTTGCGGCCATGAAGTCGGCCGGCCCGGCAAGGCAGCTCGCGCCCAGTTGCGCCACGATGTCGGCATGGTTTTTCAGGGCTACAATTTATTCCCGCACCTCACGGTGCAGCGGAATATCACGTTGGCGCTGACCTTGGTGAAGAAGCAGCCAAAGGACGCCGCGCAGGCCAAGGCTGCCGAAGTGCTGCGACTCGTCGGGTTGACCGACAAGATCGATTCCTATCCCGAGCAGTTGTCCGGCGGGCAGCAGCAGCGGGTCGCCATTGCGCGTTCGCTCGCGCTGTCCCCCCAAGTCATGCTTTTCGACGAGGTGACTTCGGCGCTTGATCCAGAACTTACCGCAGAAGTTCTCGCCGTCATGGAAGATCTCGCGGCACGCGGCATGACGATGATCACCGTCACCCATGAAATGGGCTTCGCGCGCAAGGTCGCAAACCAGGTCATTTTCATGCATCGGGGAAAGATCTGGGAGAGCGGGCTGACGTCGGAACTGTTCGCCCGGCCGCAGACCGCCGAATTCAAGCAGTTCATCTCGAGCGAGCTGTAGCCGAGATGCCGGCTGAAATCGTGGCGCGCCTTCGCCAACAGCGCATCCCGGAAAGACCCGGGCATCTCTTTAACCTCCCGTTAACCATAACTGTCCCAGTGTGGCTCACTATTGGGCGCTGATTGCGATTTTCGCACAGGCCGCGCGGTCGTTTCGCGGGGAGCGGGGCACCAGGAAACATGTCGGTCGACACATTGAACGCCACGGCTGGTGTCGACCCCACGCGCGCGAAGATCGCGGGCTCGATCAAGCAGGCTGCCTCGTCCACCGGCGCCAGCTTCGAATATCTCCTCGCCACCGCCAAGATGGAATCCAACTTCAACCCGAAGGCGGCGGCGACGACCTCGTCGGCACGCGGGCTGTTTCAATTCATCGACCAGACCTGGCTCGGCACCGTCAAGGAAGCCGGCAGCCAGCTCGGCTACGGCAAATATGCCGACGCCATCACCAAGAATCCCTCCGGCAGCTATTCGGTCAGCGACCCGACCGCGCGTGCGGAGATCATGAAGCTGCGCGACAATCCGGAAGCGGCGTCGTCGATGGCGGGGGTGCTGACCCAGTCGAACAGTTTCAAGCTCACCGGCAAGATCGGCCGCCGCCCGAGCGATGCCGAACTCTATATGGCGCACTTCATGGGCGTCGGCGGCGCGGGAAAATTGATCTCGAGCGCCGAGGACAATCCGCGGGCTTCCGCGGTGCAGATGTTTCCGGCCGCCGCCGAGGCCAACCGCTCGATCTTCTACGATCGTTCGGGCCGTGGCCGCAGCGTCTCCGAGGTCTATTCGGTGCTGAACTCGCGCTACGCCAGCGCCGCCAATTCGCCGGCCACCCGCACCGCGATGGCGGCGGTCGGCGGTGACCTGCCGCGCCGCGTGACCGTCGCGAGCGCCACGCAAGCAACGTCCGCGGCGCAGGCTGCACCTGCGATCGATAACGCGGCCTATCTGTCGAGCTTTCCGGATACCCGCAGCGTGACGCCGGTCGCCGCGACATCGCAGACTGCCTCCGCGCAGCCCGAGCCGATCTTCCGCTCGCTGTTCCAGGCCGGCGAACGCAGCCAGCCGATTTCGCCTGCGGTGCAGGAATTGTGGGGCAGGGGATCGTCGCTGACCACCGTCGCCTCGGCGACGCCGACGACGCCATCGATCTCGGGACAGAAGCCCGAAGTCCGCGCACCGGGCCGGCTTGATCTGTTCAGCGATCGCAACGGCACGTTCAGCAGCTAAGGCTGCTCAGCACACAGACCGTGGCTTACCTCTGCGCCGACAGCGTCTTGCCTTGCTCATAAAATATCTTGCCGCCGTCGGGGCCAAACCTGATGCCGTATTCGAACGATGCGGTGCCCGAGGATTTCTTGCCGTTCGATGGATTGGAATGACTGAATTCCAGCGCACCACTGATCTGGCAAACCGATCTCGCCTGGTCGCACGAGGTTCGTATCGTATCCATCTGCAGCCGGTACGATCGGTTAGGCCAGTTCTTGACGTATCTCTCCTTGTCCTTGAGGACTTCGTCGCGAGGCGTTGATTTTCCATAGTAATCAATTCGTTCGTCGAGCGACCGGCGGGCGTAGTTCATAAAGTCAGCCGTGCTGCCCTGCGACTGCTTCATGTCCTCGATGACAAAGGCGGTCGCGCGCTGCTCCAGCGTGGGATCGATCGCTACCGGCCGCGGCGGCGCAGACGGGGACACGACGCTTTGTGGCGGCGCCGCGACCGGCGCGTTCGGTGTCGTGCTTGCGAAATAGAACGAACCGTCGATCGGCGAGGAGGAAACCCAGGGCTGCTGCGCACCGCCGGTCGCGCGTTTGACCTGCAGGCCGACCTGATTGAAGGTCTGGAAGATGTCGAGCCCCGGTTTCTGGATCGCCTGCGCCAGCGCCGACGTATAGGGGCTGTTGCTGCCGGTGCCATCGAGCGCGACGTTGCCGGGCTGGGTGGCGTAGGACAGCAGCGTTCCCTCGGGTGCGCGGAGTTGTGCAAGCCCGCTCTCGGTACTGCGCAATCCGCGCCCGCCAAACGGGTTGTTGCGGCAGGCATCGAGGATCACGAGGTTCAGCTTGGTCCCGGATCCTTCCATCTGCCGGAGCACCAGGTTGACGTCGACCATCTGGAAATCGACGTCGGCTTCCTTCACCGGATTGGCCGAAATCGGCACCAGATAATTGACGTTGCGGACCTGCACGCCGTGGCCGGCGTAATAGAACAGCGCGACATCGGCGCCCGTCAGCTCGTTACCAAAAGTCTGGATCGCGCGATCGAACGCCGGCTTGTCGAGATCGATTTGCGCGCGCCCGCCGACCAGGATGAAGCCGACCTTGCGCAACGTCTCGGCGATCAACGCCGCATCGTTCCTGGGGTTGGCGAGCGGGCTGACGCTTTGGTAGTTGGAATTTCCAACCACCAGCGCAATGCGCTTCTCCGCCCGGCAGTTCATGGTCGAAAAGACCAGCAGGAATATCGGCAAAACAAAAATTGAGCGCATGCCTACGCCTCGCCCAGTGGAAATATCAGGGGGTAGTTAGGCAAGGATTGGCGCCTCTTGTCGAGATGGTTCGCGTCAAGAGAACGCGTCAAATCCGGGCGGTTTCGGCGGTAGCGCCAGCGGTGCGCGGCGAGGCCGGTTATCTACCGTCCGGCCCCGCGCGCCGGTTCCCTTAACGAAACGTCAATAATCCCAAACGTTTATGGTGAACCCTTTGTTAAGCGTCATGGTTTATTTTCTATGACAGTGGCACCGCGTCACGGTGTCGTTTCGGGTTGCGTAGGCCGGCTAGACCATGATCGTTCGGCAGTTCATCAGTTGGATACGTACCGCTCCGGCAGGCGAGCGGGCAGAGGCAACGCGGTCTTTGGCGCGGGCCTGGTTGATTTCCGATCTCTCCGAGGACGATCGCGCCGCCGCCGAAGGCGCGCTGCTGATGCTGCTCGACGATGCATCCCCGCTGGTCCGCCAGGCGATGTCGCAGGTGTTCGCGCGCAGCGCCGAAGCGCCCGCCGCGATCGTGCAGGCGCTCGCGCTCGATCAGCCGTCGATCGCGCTGCCGGTGCTCGAACATTCCCCGCTGCTGATCGATGCCGACCTCGTCGACATCGTCGCGACCGGCAACAGCGAGACGCAGTGCGCGATCGCCCGCCGGGTCAATCTGCCGCCGTCGGTATCCGCCGCGATTGCCGAAGTCGGCTCGCCGGCCGCCGCCCTCGAGCTGATCGAGAACGCCTATGCGGAGCTGGCGCCATTCTCGTGGGACCGCATCGTCGAGCGTCACGGCCATCTCGCCGCGATCCGTGAATCGATGCTGGTGCTGGAGGGATTGCCGTCCGCCACGCGCATGGCGCTGGTCGCCAAACTTTCCGACACGCTGGCGCAATTCGTCGTCGCCAAAAACTGGCTGAGCCCGGACCGGGCAGGGCGGCTCGCCAGCGAAGCGCGCGAGCGCTCGACCGTCAACATCGCGGCGCGTTCGCGCGGCGAGGACATGCAGGGCCTGGTGCAGCATTTGCGCGCCACCGGCCAGCTCACCGCGGGCCTGATCCTGCGCGCGCTATTGTCGGGCAATCTCGAACTGTTCGATGCTGCATTGGCCGAATTGTCCGGCCTGCCGCACGCCCGCGTCACCGCGCTGCTGCATGACCGTGGCGGCGCCAGCCTGCAGGCGCTGTTGATCCGGGCCGGCTTGCCGGAATCCACCTTCGCCGCCTTCCGGATCGCGCTCGAGGTCAGCCACGAGACCGGCTATGTCGACACGTTGGGTGGTGCGGCGCGCCTTCGCCGCCGCATGGTCGAGCGCGTGCTGACCCATTGCGAGACCGACCGCAAGGCCGCCGAGCCGCTGCTGATCCTGCTGCGCCGTTTTGCAACTGAATCGGCGCGTGAAGAAGCCCGCCAGTTCTGCGACGAGCTGGTGGCGGAAGAAGCGATCGCGCCGATCGGGCACGATCTGATCGCGGCGTAGGCCGACTTTCCAACATCAAATTCGGTGTCGTCCCTGCGAACGCAGGGACCCATAACCACCGTCGCGAATTGTTGGAAAAGGCAACTACCACATCGCCCCACGGAGAAGCCGCGGCGTATGGGTCCCTGCGTTCGCAGGGACGACAAAATCACTCCACCGGAATAATGCTCGGCGCCAAAATCGCTTCGAGATGCTCGGGGCGGTCGCGGTTGGCATAGGTGAGGAATTCGTCGGCGATGCCGCGGAGCGAACGGCTGAGCACGCCGGCGGTAGCCGCGGTGTCGAGCTTGGTGCGCTCACGGACGATGGCCTGAATGGCGTTGATGTGATGCCTGATCAGATCCGACGGCACCTGGTCGAGATCGGGCGCGTGTTCGATGATGCGGCACAGGCTCTCGGCAGCGGCGCCCGCGGAGGGAAAGCCGAATGTCGCGGCATCTCCCTTGATGTCGTGGGCGGCGCGAAACAGTTCTTCGCGGGCGTCGTCGGTGAAGCCGCTGCGCAGAATGGCGGCGTGGGCGGCGGAAAGCCGGTCGGCTTCGATCGCCATCCAGTTCTTGAATTCACCCGACAGCCCGGCCAGCGCTTTCTCGGCACGCCCGACCGGATCGTCGAGGTCGGATTCGGGAACGCGCAGCAGCACCTTGCGCAAGGGATTTGGCTGCGTGATCACGTGGTGATCGGCGAAGCTCGTGACCTCCAGCTTCCCGGGTTTTTCCTTCGCCATGATCGGTTCCTCGCGTGTGTCGCGCGTTAGACGCTGGATCGCGCCTTGTCGAGCAGCGACGGCTGCTGCATCACTTCCATCTCGCCGCCGATGCGGCGTTCGGGGCCGATATAGGCATTGTTGGTGTTGCGCCGGCGGTCCGGTCCGAAATAGGTCTTGGTCTTGATGAACGGTCGCGGGTTGGCGACGACGTTGAGGATGCGCTGATAAAGCCCCTTGGCCGAGATCGGCTTGGCGAGGAATTCGGTCACACCGGCGTCGCGCGCGACCGTCACGCGGCGCTTGTCGGAATGGCCGGTCAGCATGATGATCGGCGCGTAGGGGTTGCCCTTGGAGTCCGGTTGCCGGATCATCTGCGCCAGTTCGAGGCCGTCGAAGATCGGCATCGCCCAGTCGGTGATGACGATATCGGGAACGTAGTGGGTGTACATTTCGAGGGCGGTGGCGCCGTCCTCGGACTCATAAGCCTCGCGCGCGCCGAACGAGTGCAGCAGCGTCCGCAGGATGCGGCGCATATGCGGGTTGTCGTCGCAAATCAGAAACCGCAGCTTGTTGAAATCGATGCGATACATGGTCCGGCCCTAAGCGCATACCGGGCAACACGGTACACCCGGCGTTAACCATATCGCGGGGTCGGTTAACGAATGGTTGCGAAGGGGGCGCGGCGGGGAATCTGGCGGCAGCTTATGTCACCGTTCTATCAACACGCAACACGTCGTCCCGGGCTTGACCCGGGACCCATACGCCGCGGCCCATGTTTTGGAAAAGGAAGGCGTCAAGCTACGTCGCTCCAACCGATAGCACAACGCGGTATGGGTCCCGGCTCAAGGCCGGGACGACGGGGCAGCCGGGACGACAGCTAATGCCCGAACTGCTCGCGCAGGATGCGTTCTTCCAGGCTGTGGCCGGGGTCGAACAGCATCCGCATCGAGATCGACTTGTCGGACAGCACCTCGACGCGGCGGACGTCGCGCACTTCGTCATGGTCGGCCACGGCGGCGACCGGACGCTTGCCGCCCTCGAGCACTTCGATGACCACGAAGGCGGTGTTGGGGAGCAGGGCGCCGCGCCAGCGCCGCGGCCGGAACGCGCTGATCGGGGTCAGCGCCAGCAGCGCCGCATTGATGGGGAGGATCGGCCCCTGCGCCGAGAGGTTATAGGCGGTGGAGCCGGCCGGCGTCGCCACCAGAATGCCGTCGGCGATCAGTTCGGCCATGCGTTCGTGCTCGTCGATCAGGATGCGCACATGCGCGGCCTGATAGGTCTGACGAAACAGGTACACTTCATTGATGGCGTGATGCAGATGCACCTGATCGTGAATATCGGTCGCGCGCATCAACAGCGGATTGATCAGCGTCTCGCGCGCCGCGGCCAGCCGGCCATGCAGGTCGTGCGTGGAGAATTCATTCATCAGAAAACCGACGGTGCCGCGATGCATGCCGTAGATCGGCTTGCGGGTCCGCATGTACCGGTGCAGCGTTTCCAGCATCAGCCCGTCGCCGCCGATCGCCACCAGGATTTCGGCCGTATCCGGGTCGTGATTGCCGTAAAGCCTGACCAGCTCCGCCAGTGCCGCCTGCGCCTCCGCGGAAGCGCTCGCAACGAAGGCGATGCGGTCATATCGCTTGGGGCTGGCCATCGGATTACGGGCTCATGGTGGCGCCGGATTGCGCCGCGCTCGTCTATACACCTTGGCGGCGCTTGTCGAGATGGAAGGGCGCCCCGTCAGGGATGTAACCCAAGCCGAAGGGCCGGAGCGGCTATTTTTCCTGCAGGGTTCGGATCGGGTCCCAATCCCTATCAGGCGGATTTTCAGCCAACTCCCGGGCGCGCTGGCAAAACAGCGCTGCCGGCCGGTCGGTGTCAGCCGAACACTCGAAGCATTTTGCGGCAAGCTCGAATTCGCGGGCCCGCCAATGCGCAAGTCCGTCGGCGTAATGGGCGATCAGCGCCTGCCGGGAAGCGGCAAGCCCGGTCGAGAGCGCCAGCAATTCGTAGATTTTCAGCGCCTGGTTGCGTCCCTTGACTCTGATCGCATCGAGTTCGCGCCAGGCGAAAGCGTCGCCGGCAAGGGCCACCGTCGTCTCCGAAGCGATGACGGTCGTGCCGTAGAATTTGTTGGCGCCCTCCAGCCGCGAGGCGAGGTTCACCGCATCGCTCATGACCGAGTAATTGAAGCGCCGCCGCGATCCGAAATTGCCGACCAGCGCCTCGCCGGAATTGATGCCGATCCGCTGCGCCAGTTTGTGTTCGTGGAACAGCGCCGAGGAAACGTTGAGCTCGGCCAACCTTGTGCAGCAGTCCAGCGCGGCGCGCGCCGCATTGGCGGCATGGTCGGGATCGTCGGCCGGCGCGCCAAACACCGCCACGACGGAGTCGCCGATATATTTGTCGACATATCCGCCATGGCTTTCGATGACGTCGGTCATGACAGAGAGATATTCGTTCATCAGCTCCATCAGGCTGTCCGGCGACATCTTCTCGGCGATCAGCGAAAACCCTTCGATGTCGGAGAAGAACACCGTCACCTCGCGGGTCTCGCCGCCGAGCTCCGGCAGTTTGTTCGACGACAGCATCCGGTTGATGACGTGCGGGGCGAGGTACAGCGCAAAGCTCTTCTGCAGCAGGCGGCGATCCTTGTCGGCGACGACAAAGCGGAAACCGATCGTCGAGGCCAGCGCCATCAGGCTGGCGAGGAACGGCTCGGCGACCGGGAGCGCCAGCGCGTGGTTGAAGGCGAGGGTGGCGCCGGCGATGCCGGCCACCACCATGACCGCCCAGGCCGTCGCCGCGACGAGCGGTCTGAGCTGCCACGCGGCGAAGGCCGCCAGCGCCGCGAACACGGCCGCGATCAGGAAGCGCGACAGCGGCCCCGGTTCGACCACCGCGTTGCGCGAGATCAGATTGTTGACCGCGGTGGCGTGGATATAGACGCCGGCGATCGTGCTGGTCCTGAAGGCGGCGGAGACCGGCGTGCTCTCGGCCGCGCAGCGCGGCGTGCGCGCGCCCTCGATGCCGGTCGCAAAGCGCTTGGATGTCATGCGCCGGTCCTCGATATCGAGAACGGTGCCGAAGATGACGACCTTGCCGTCGAACCAGCGCCGAAAATAGTCCTTGTCGTCCTTGACCGCGCAGTTGCGCAGGTCGGCAAATGAAAAAGTCGGTATGTCGGCCGCGCCGCCCTCGAAATTCAGCGTCAGCGTGTTCGGCACCCGGCCTGGGATCCGGTAACCGCCGAGTGTCATCCGGCCATTCTTGTCGAATTCGGGAGCCGCGCCCATCGCGCGCGCCGCCAGCTCGACCGCCATCGAAGGCACTTTCGCGCCGTTGATGGGGAACGTCAGCGGCATGCGCCGCACCACGTCGTCATGGTCGGTATGAACGTTAAGCGGGCGGATGTTCTGCTGCTGCCGCACCGCGATGCGCTGCCCGGCCGAGGGCCTGACCGGCTGGTTGCCGCCGAGCGTTTCGCCCAGCACCACCTTGCCGTTGACTGTCGCGCCGGCCAGCGCGCGCAGGAAGTCGCGGTCGAAGCCGCGCACCCTCGTGCCCAGCATGTTGTCGCCAAACGGGATCTCCGACTGCTCGATCGATGTCGGGATCACCACGTCGAAGCCGGCGACCTTGGCGCCGCCTTCCAGGGTCGCGGTCAGCACGCGGCCGATCTCCCCGGTCCAGGTCAGCATCGGCGAGCCCTTGAACGGGGCGGTGCGCAGGCTTTCCTCGTCGATCGCGATGACGACCGTCGGAGATGCCGCCGGATCCTGCCTGCGGCCAAACACTTCCCAGCGCAGCGCGGTGAGAATATCGAGCGAGAGCCCTCGGATCGGCCTGACCGCCGGAGAAACCGAGGCCGCCGCGCAGACCAGCGCGATGGCGGCGATCACCATCTGGTTGCGCGTGCTGCGCCTGATTCTCAAGCGCGGAGGTCCGGCACGCCTAGTCCAGCCGCAGCAGCCGGCCGACGATCGGCGTCGCGCCAGGTTGGGCCTGGGCGTCGACCCGGAACACGATTTCCGACGATTTGAACGAGGCGGCGTAGAGACCGCCGGGGACGAGTGCGACGTTCTCGCCGGCGAAATCGACGAACTTGCCCTTGAGCTGGGTGCCGCCGAGCGCGATCTGGTGACGCTCGCCGGCGACGTCGAGCCGGCGCACCACCAGCGTGCCGCGGCCCTTGGCCTGCACGAACGGCGAGGCGCCGTAAAGCGTGAGCTGCGGCGCGGGCAGCGAAGCGGTTGTGGCGCTGCGGAGCAGGGTGGCGGCGACCGCGCTGGTGTCCTTGGTGGTGGCGTTGGCCTGGTTGGAATCGCAGTTCGTCTTCTCCGCCTTGAGGACGGCTTGATCGACGATGCTCTCCTCGTTGCCGACGACAACGGTGCCGGCGCCGGTGATGGTCTCGCGCCGGCAGGACTTCAAATAGCTGAGGACGACGGAGCCGCCGTCTGCGATCTTGATGACGGACCGGGCCGTCACATAGTCCATGAATTCGGCGCCGGTCACCTTGCCCTTGATGTCCTCGACCACCGCAACCGGTGAATCCGCCGCGGCGGGAGAAGCCAGCGCCAGCAGGCCGAGGCAGGCAACAATCGCACGTTTCATTTTGGTCCCCATTGGAAAGCGCAGGTTCTTTAGTCTTGCCAGCGCCAAAATGGTTTCATGGATGAATCAAAAATAATTGGCCGGGTCCGCCGGCGGAACCGACCGATATCACCTAACGGTCGGCGAGGACAACCATGCCGAAGCCACGGATTCCGCGTTATTCCGATAGCTTTCACGCAATACTGTCGGGATTGTGATGCCGGCGGATTTCGTCCTGTTGTAGCACAGCCCTTCTGTCGCCATCCCAGGCTGAAATCCGCGGCGCAACGGAGCAAGCGACTTTAGGGAGCAGGACGTCATGGCTTTTCGCTTCACCGCGCGGCGTCATATGCAACTCGCCATCACGCTTGTGATGTTGTCTTGCGTGGCCGGCGCGCGCGCCCAGGACGCAAGCCCGACGGCCGTGCAGCAGCAACCCGCCGCGACGCCGACGCCGGGTCAAACGCTCCCGCCGCAGCCGCCGCAGGGACAGAAGGGCGGGGGACGGCGCGGCGAAGCCGCCACCCCGCAGCCAGTCTCCGATCTGCATCGGCTGCCGCCGGATTCCACCACCAGACAGACGCTGGCGCTGCCCGGGCGCACGCTGGCCTTCACCGCGAACGCAGGTTCGATCCGGCTGTTCGACGAAAAAGGCGAGCCGCAGGCCGACATCGCCTACACCTCCTACCAGCTCGACGGCACCGATCGCGGCACGCGGCCGGTCACGTTCCTGTTCAATGGCGGGCCGGGCGCTTCATCGGCGTGGCTGCAGTTCGGCACCGCCGGACCGTGGCGACTGTCGATTACAGGAGATGGCGCGATCGCTTCTGCTTCGCCCGAGCTTGTGCCCAACGCCGAGACCTGGCTCGACTTCACTGATTTGGTCTTCATCGACCCCGTGAGCACCGGCTATAGCCGCTTCGTCGCGACGGGAGAGGACGCGCGCAAGCGGTTCTTCAGCCTGGATGGCGACGTCAGTTCGATCGCGTTGGTGATCCGGCGCTGGCTCGAAAAATACGACCGGCTGCTGTCGCCGAAATATGTCACCGGCGAAAGCTATGGCGGCATCCGCGGCCCCAAGATCGTCCGCAACCTGCAGACCCAGCAGGGCGTTGGCGTGCGCGGGCTGATCCTGGTCTCTCCCTTGCTCGACTACCGCGAGTTTTCCGGCTCCAGCCAGCTGCAATACGTCCACAGGCTACCCACCATGGCCGCGGTGGCGCGTGAAGCGAAGGGTCCGGTGAAATGGTCCGATCTCGCCGACGTCGAACGCTACGCGCGCGGCGAGTTTGTGAGCGACCTGCTCAAGGGGCAAGCGGACACCGAGGCCACCAACCGGCTCGCCGACAAGGTCGCGTCGTTGACCGGCATCGATCAGGCCGTGAGCCGCCGGCTTGCCGGACGCTTTGAGGTCGGCGAATTCCGCAGGGAGTTTGACCGCCGCAACGGCCGGGTGACCGGACGTTATGACGCGTCGGTGTCGGGCTTCGATCCCTATCCGGATTCCGACTCCTCGCATTTCGGCGATCCCTCCGGGGATTCGCTGATGGCGCCGTTGACCAGCGCCGCCGTCGATCTCACCACGCGCAAACTGAACTGGCGGCCGGACGGCTCGTACCATCTGCTCAACGACAGCGTCTTCCGGTCGTGGGATTTCGGCCGCGGACCTGCCGAGTCGGTTTCCCAGTTGCGGCAGATTCTCGCGCTCGACCCGAAGATCAAACTGCTGGTCGGCCACGGCCTGTTCGATCTCGCCACGCCATATTTTGCCTCGAAAATCATCCTCGACGGGTTGCCTGCCTTCGCCAGCCCTGCTCGCGTGAAGCTCGTCGTCTATCCCGGCGGCCACATGTTCTATTCGCGCGATGCGGCACGGCAGGCGTTTCGTGGCGAGGTGCAGGGGCTGATGAAGTGAGGGGGCATTCGCAAATTGCCGTCATTGCGAGCGAAGCGAAGCAATCCATAGGGCAGCTTGTCACGGTATGGATTGTTTCGCGGAGCCTGTCATCGGGCGCGCATTCGCGCGACCCGTTGGCTCGTAATGACGCCTGTGCGTCCGCAATTCTTATCGAAAGATCGAATTAAGAATCCGCGCGAAGCGTGAGCCCTCGGTATTGATCAGGGCTTTTTCGTACCTACATGCATTGTGCGGCGGCGCCTCGCGCTGTCGCTGCCCTCTTTGGGCGTTTCCTCCCTAGACTTGGGCCGCTTGTTCATTCAAGCGGCCCTTTTTGTTTGCGGCATGGATATGCCGTAATTCTCACGCCGCCTTGTAGGCTGCGATTTTCTTGATCTGCGGCGCGAGCGCGTCTTCGGCCGTTTCGAGATCGAAGCGCGCCTGAATGCTCATCCAGAACGCCGCGCCGGTCTTGAAGAATTTCCCGAGCCTGAGCGCAGTGTCGGCCGTCACGGGTTTTTCCTCGCGCGCGATGCGCTCGATACGGGTGCGCGGCACGTGCAGCGCGGCGGCGACCGCATAAGGTGTCAGCTTGAGCGGAACAAGAAATTCCTCCCGCAGGATTTCGCCGGGATGAACCGGCGGAAGTTTCTTTGCCATGACTGATCTCCTGATCGGTGGCCACAATCGGCCGGACTGGCTAGTGATAGTCGACTATCTCCACATCCTCGGGACCCGCATCGGTCCACCGGAACACAACCCGCCATTGATCATTGATGCGGATCGAGTGTTTGCCCGCCAAGTCTCCCTTAAGGGCTTCAAGGCGGTTGCCGGGAGGCGAGTTCAAGGCCTCAAGAAAGGTGGCGGCGTCTACCATGATCAGCTTACGGCGAGCTGACCTGGCGAGATCTGCCGGGAAGCCCTTAGGGATCGCGCGGCCCTGAAGGATCGGCTCGGCAAACTTCCCTTTGAAGCTCCTGATCATGTTGCAACGTATCTCATTGAGATACGTATTGCAAGGTATTCGTATCTTGGCGAGATACCATGTCAGGCGTCGCCCCCTGGCGGATTACGCCTTCGGCTACGATCCGCCCGACCGCTGTTGCTGCGTCGCCTCGCAAGCAAGCGCAATCTTGCGATCCGCGTGCGACAAATCAACCAGACGGGCAAATCAGTTCGGATTGTCGGAAATCATGTCAAGTCCCAAAATAAAAAATATTTCTGTTTACCAGAACGCAAATCAGGGGCATATATTCGCCCATCCCGTCCTACTCAGAAGGGCGTCGGCCGTCGTCACGGACGTTGGGCGGGTTGCGGTGGACGCTTGTTTGCGCTGAGACGATGGCGCGGACTAAGCGTACGGCAAAACCGTGTGGTCCTGGCGCCCGTTGCAGGCGTCAAGCTGTCGGAGAAGCGCAAGCGGGAACGGTAGCGACGGAGTCAACCAAGAACTCGTCTCCGGGGAGAGCGCGGCATAAGCCGTAAAGCCATTGCGCAGGGAAGGCCGGGTGTTCTCCGCTGCCCTGTATGCTCGTGTGCATTTTGTT
>NZ_JAFCLX010000066.1:0-34890 GCF_018130205.1 Bradyrhizobium sp. AUGA SZCCT0222 | reverse complement strand
CTCAATCGAACGCTTCTGCGCTTACAACTCGCCTGCGAAGGTCTAAAATGCCCCGAACTTTTGGTTCAGGACACTAGATTCTTTTTTTGACGCGTTTTCTTCACGCGAACCGGTGTCCACTTCGCTGGAAAACGCTCTAGGACAATGAAGCAAGCTGCGACTGCGTCTGCTCCAGCCAGAATTGCATGCCAAGTTGCTGGAACAGGACTGCGGCCGCATTGAGGTGCTGCTCGGCGCTTCCGCTCTGGCCGGCCGATCTGTAGCGTTTTCCGAGCCCGAGGTGACATTGCGCCGCCAGGGGACGCAGCTCGAACGCCTCGGCCTTTCGGAGGGCTTCGTGAAAATTGGTTTCGCTCTCGTCGAGAGGGGAGGGGTCACTCAGTCCAAGCTCGGCAAGGAGCCGGAGCGCGTAGGCTTCATAACCGTACTCTCCCTGTTTGCGCGCAATCAGGAGCGCTCGCCGGGCGGTTCGCTCTGCGTCGGCCGTGCGGGCGCCCTGTAGATAGGCTTCGCCCAGGCGAACCAGAATCATGGCGTGGCCACCGAGGCGATGCATGGTGTTTCCGTCGCGTTCGGTTTCTTCCAGCAGCGCGATCGCCTCGTCCGCGCGATCCGCCAGGCAATAAGCGTGCCCGAGCGCTAGGCCGATGAGCGGTAGCACCAGGGGAAGCGTCCACGAGCGGCCGAGATTGAGGGCCTGCTCGAGCACCGCGATGCTTTGCGCCACGTTGCCCTGCAGCGCCAGAACGGTGCCCTTGCAGTAATAGGAAAAGGCGAGGCTGTAGACCTGGTTCGCGCTTTCGGCGATTTCGACGGCCTCCTTGGCGAAAAACGCAGCGCGCTCAAACTCGCCGAGTTCGGCGAGCGAGCACGCAAGATATCCGCGCATGAATACGCCAAGAACCCCCGTGGTGCCCATCATCTCGGTGGCAATGTCGCCGCGAAGGCGCTCAACGGCCGCGTCCAGTATCTCTGCTGCGCGACGGTGATTTCCCCTGGCGGCACAAAGGGCCGCAAAATGTCCGCTCACCACCATCCGCAGCGGCAGTTCGTCGAGCTCTTCCGCGATCGCCATGGCGCGTTCGCCGGCTTCGGTGGCGGGATCGAGCTCCCCCATCAGGCGATAATACTGACACAGGAACGATGAAGCCTGACCGAGTCTTCGCTTGTCGCCGAGCTGCGTGGCCTGCACCTGCACCTTCTGAAGGTGATCCAGGCATCGCTCGAGGTGGCCCAGCGGGTGAAGCGAGTTGCGCAGATCAAACCGGATATCGATGGAAAGTTCGATATTCTCCCTGGTTTCGGGCACTTTCTCGAGGATGGAGAGGGCCTGTTCGAACCAGACCCGTCCGTTCTCGAGCGCCGAACGCGACAGCGCTTTCTGTCCGGCCTGCCGGAGGTATCGAACAGCCTTCTCCAGCAGCTCACCACGAACGGCATGCTGCGCCAGGCGCTCGATGTGTTCGCCGAGCCGATCCCGATACAAGGTCTCTATCGCATTGACCAGTCGCGCATGGAGCGAGCTCCGTCGTGCCCGCAGCAGCCCATTGTAGGTCACTTCGTGGGTGAGCGCATGGGTGAATGTATATTCAACGTCTGGGTAAAGTCCGGTCTCAAAGAGAAACTCGGCCGTCTGCAAATGTTCGAGCGCATGATCGAGTGCTTCTTCGGTAAAATCGGCCATGGGTCGAAGCACCGCCAACGGAATCTCCCGGCCCACCACGGACGCGATCTGCAGTAGATTTTTGTCGCCGGGGAGAAGCCGATCGATGCGCGCCGCCAGGATGGCCTGTACCGTGGGTGGCACCTGAATATTTCCAATCGGGCGCATCAGCCGATAATGACCTCGTTCTCCCGACAAGGCCTGTGTTTCCACCAGGGCACGGACAGTTTCCTCGAGAAAAAACGGATTGCCGCCGCGCCCCATGAGAAGCTGCTTGAGCGGGTCAAGTTCGGGATCCCGGCCAAGCAGCACTTCCAGCAGGTCATGGGTGTCCTGGGTCGGCAGCACGCTTAACCTGACCTGACGGTAGTTTGGCCTGGAGCCCCAGACGTCCTGGTAGCCGGGACGATACGTGACCAGCAGCAGCAGCCGGGCCGAGCCGAGAGCGCCCGCCAGGGCGTCGAGCAATGCTTGCGTCTCGTTGTCCACCCAATGAAGGTCTTCGAAGATCAGGAGAACCGGCTGCCTGCGCGCTGCCTGCAGTATCAGGCCTCTTACGGCGTCAAGATAGCGACGCCGGCGCTGGGCCGGATCGAGCGCGTGCCAGCCGGCGTCATCGAGGGGTATGTCGAGCAGCGCCAATAGCGCCGGAAGCGTCGGTTCAAGCCCTTCGTCGAGCGCGATTGTTTTCTCGACTACCTTGCGGCGTATTTCGTGCTGCTCGTCCCGGTCCTGGATCGCAAAATAGCTCTTGAGAAGCGCGACCACGGGCAGGTAGCTCGTTCCCCGTCCGAGCGAGATCGCCGTGGTCTCAAGCACCAGCCAGCCAAGCAGTCGATGCGAGTGGGTGAACTCATGAAGAAGGCGCGATTTGCCAACGCCGGCCTCGCCGATAACGGCGACCAATTGGCCCGCCCCGGTGGCCACTGGCTGCTGTGCACGGCGGAGCTGATCCAGTTCGGTCTCGCGGCCAACGAACTGGGTTAAGCCCCGAATGGTTGCCGCCTGCAAGCGGGTGCGCGCGGGGCCTGCGCCAACGAGTTCATAGACCTCCTCGGGCTCGGCAAGTCCCTTGATCGGCATCGGGCCGAGAGACCGCGCGGTTATGTATCCTTCCGCCAAGCGGATGGTCTGTGTTGTCGTCAGGATCGAGCCGGGCCGCGCCATCTGCTCCATGCGAGCCGCCAGATGCGCGGTCTCGCCAACGACGGTGTATTCCATATCGAGATCTTTACTGATGGCACAGACGACAATTTCCCCGGAGTTGATCCCAACGCGAATTTTGAGCGGCTGTTCGGCACGGTCGGCCAGTTCGGCGGCAGATTCCTGTATCATCAGCGCGGCGTAGCAAGCGCGCACGGCATGATCCTCGTGCGCCAATGGCGCGCCAAAGATCGCCATGATCCCGTCACCCAAAAGCCTGTTGACCGTCCCCTCATAGTAATGGACGGCATCAATCATCTGCTCGAGCACGGGATTGAGGATCGCCTGCGCACTCTCGGGATCGCGGCCGTATATCAGCTCCAATGACCCCGTGATGTCAGCGAACAGCACGCTGACCTGCTTTCGCTCGCCCTCGACTTCGGCTCTGGCAGTGAGGATTCTTTCGGCGAGGTGGCGCGGGGTCGGCGGTCTCAGCGCCAAAGAGCGCGAAGACAAAAACGTCGGCACACTCCGGCCCGTAGGGTGACCGCAATGCGAGCAGAACTTGGCCGTGGGCGACAACTGGTTGCCGCAACTCGTACAAACAGGTGCCAGGGCGAAAGCGCATTCCTCGCAGAACTTCGCTTCCGCGCTGTTTTCGTGCTGGCAACCCGGGCAGATCATTTGAGCTTCCAGGAAAAATAGCGTAGTCGAAAAAATCGAGCAAACGAAGGTAGCGTCCAGCACCACTGGCAACAAGTCAGTATTTCGAGCATCGCTCAATTGGCGAAAGCCCGCTGTGCGCCAACAGCGGCCATTCCGGGAGGAATTCGGATTTGAGCCGGACCGCGAAGCACCGCCAATGATATGATTTCCCGCGGTTGGCTGAGAATCGTCGGGCGGGTTGGTTGTTGGCAGGAGTCAACAGGCTGGAGGTCACGTGACAGATCGGACAGTGGGTATCATTGGACTGGGCATCATGGGGGGCGCCATCGCCCGCAACCTCGCCACGCGCGGCTGGGCCGTCGTCGGATTCGACACCGAGCCGGCGCGCAGGCGCGAGCTTGCGCTTGCCGGCGTTGATATCGTCGATGGCACCAGCGCTGTCGCCGCCCGTGCCGCGACGATCATGACGAGCCTGCCCAACGCCGGGGCTGCCCATGCCGTCGCGACGGAAATCGCCGCGTGTGCGCAGGGTGAGCGCATCGTGGTCGAACTCAGTACCTTCACCATCGCCGACAAGGTGCGCTTCAAGCAAATTCTCGAGTCTGCAGGTCATATCGCGCTCGACTGTCCGCTCAGCGGCACCGGCGCCCAGGCCGCGGTCCGGGACCTCGTCGTCTATGCGAGCGGCGATAAAGCCGCGATCGCGCGCTGTGGCGGTCTGTTTGCCGACTTTGCCAAGCAAAGTGCCGATCTCGGCGAATACGGCAATGGCAGCCGGATGAAGTTCGTCGCCAATCACCTGGTCGCCATTCACAACGTCGCCTCGGCGGAAGCGATGCTGCTCGCGGAACGGGCCGGCCTCGATTTGAATCAGGTGATCGAGATGATCGTTCCCGGCGCGGGCGGTTCGCGGATGTTTCAGATGCGGGCCCCGATGATGGCAAGCCGCAGCTATGAACCGGCAACGATGCGGATCTCGACCTGGAAAAAGGACATGGCCATTATCGCGGAGTTCGCCAGCGACGTCGGCTGTGAAACGCCGCTCTTTGCAACGACGCAACCGGTTTACACACAGGCCATGGCGATGGGATTGGGCGATCAGGATACGGCCGCGGTGTTCGAAGTGTTGAAGGCAGGCGGCCCGTAACGGGTCATCGCCGAACGGCCGCCTGGCGCCCGGAGCGGTTATTCCAGAACCAGCGGCGAGGCGACCCCGGCCGGAAATGACGATGTCGGTCCGGTCGCATGATATGTGCCCTAAACCAAGGGATAGCTAGCTCCATCCCAATCGCGTAGCGGCAGGATACCTCGGGACGGCCGAACCATACCTGCATGCAATGGTGTTCGCCGATGCTCGGCGTTACCAATCCAGCAAGACGGAATGCAAAGCAACGGAACCGGACCCCCGAGCCGGCAGTTGCAAGACAAGGTCGGCGGCGTAATGCCCGCCGGCCTTTTTCTTTTTATCGCGCCGCGCGCCGAACCTCTCGCCATCGTGCGATTCATGATGCGTTCTTGATGGCTTGCAACGAATGCCCGCTGGGCGCTCCAGCAGCAGACGTTCCCTCTGGTCCGTTTTTTGACCCGGAGCGGACATTGGCCAGCATCTCATGTTGCAGTAGTGAGCCCGGTTTTAACCTCTATCAAGGCGTCCGTTTGAGCAGTTATGATGCTGCCTCCGAGACGGGGGTGTGCATGAGGCGCCGCGAGTTCATCGGTCTCATCGGCGGCGCGGCGGCGGCTTGGCCGGTAGTGGCACGTGCGCAGCGGTCGGGCACGCCCAAGGTTGGCTATGTCTGGATCGGGGAACGTAGCACGGACGTGAGCGGCGCCGGCCTGCGTCAGGGACTAGTCGACAAGGGCTACGAAATCGGGCGCAATCTCGCGTTCGAAGACCGATACGCTCACGGCGACATCGAAAAGGTTCCGGCACTCATTGCCGAGCTTCTCGCGCTCAAGGTCGACGTTCTTGTGACGGTGGGTACGTCCATCAGCCTTGCGGCGCGGCGCGCGACCTCAACGGTGCCGATCGTTTGCATATCCGGCGATCCAGTCGGCACGGGTCTCGTGGCTAGCCTGTCACGGCCGGGAGGCAACGTCACCGGGCTCTCGCTGCTTGCGGCTGACTACAGCGAAAAGTGGCTGGAACTGCTGAAAGAGGCGTTGCCGAAACTGCATCGCGTTGCGGTGCTGTGGAATGCCGACAATCCGAGCATCGTCCTGGAAATGGAACGGTTGCAGGCAGCGGCGCGTGCGCTTGGCCTCGATTTGACCGCGTTCTCGGCGAAGCCCAACGACATCGAGGTTAGCTTTGCCGCAATCGCAAACGGCGGTTTTGACGGTCTTGTTGTGACCACCGATGCCTCTATAGAACCAAGTACACCTCGGATTATTGCATGGGCTGCGGAGCACCGACTGCCGGCGATCTATCCATTCAGCACCGCCGTCCAGCAGGGCGGCCTGATGTCCTACTCTGCTGACTTTTTTAAACTGTGGCGGCTTGCGGCGAGTTATGTCGATCGCATTCTCAAGGGCGAGAAGCCGGCCAACCTTCCCATCGAGCAGCCGACCGCGGTGACCCTAAAGATCAATCTGAAGACGGCGAAAGCACTCGATCTCGCCGTGCCTTCGACGCTGGTTGCCCGCGCCGACCAGGTCATCGAATAGGCGGCATGTCCGTTCATGGCACTTAGCCCACGCCGCCCAATCGTCGAATGTCCGCTTTGCGCGCAGCAGCCATTCGGCCCGGTGGAACGGCACCGCCTTCCGTGGACGGAACAAACGTCAGAACTCGGCCGTTTTACATACCACTTTCCGATCAACCAATCGTCCCGCTACTATCGGTCCCGTGGCCCTCGACCCTGCCTTCCGGACAAGAGAAGGTGTCGGGGGCTGCGTTGTGGTTCCCAGGGAGGACAAAAATGGCCATCGTCAACGAACCGCTTTCACGCCATGCGCTCGCCTTCGTTCTTGCGGGCGGTCGTGGAAGCCGGCTCCTGGAGCTGACCGACAGGCGCGCCAAGCCGGCGGTCTATTTCGGCGGAAAATCTCGCATCATCGATTTTGCCCTCTCCAACGCGGTGAATTCCGGAATTCGCCGGATCGCGGTTGCAACCCAGTACAAGGCCCACAGCCTGATCAGGCACCTGCAAATGGGCTGGAACTTCTTTCGACCGGAGCGCAACGAGAGCTTCGATATCCTGCCGGCGAGCCAGCGCGTCTCGGAGACCAACTGGTACCTCGGAACGGCGGACGCGGTTTATCAGAACATCGACATCATCGAGTCGCACGATGCCAAATTCATCGTGCTGCTCGCCGGAGATCACATCTACAAGATGGACTACGAGCGTATGCTGAAGCAGCATATCGAGCAACGCGCGGACGTCACCATCGGCTGCCTGGAAATGCCGCGTGCGGAATCCAGCGGCTTCGGGATCATGCATGTGGACGACAACGGCATCGTGAAATCCTTTCTTGAGAAGCCGGCCGATCCGCCGCCGATGCCTGGCAAGCCCGACAAATCATTGGCCAGCATGGGGATCTATGTATTCGATTCGAAATTCCTGTTCGACGAGTTGCGGCGCGACGCGAACGACGCGAATTCGAGCCACGATTTCGGCAAGGACCTGATTCCCTACCTCGTCAAGAACGGCCGGGCGGTGGCGCACCAATTCTCGACCTCCTGCGTCAGGTCCGACGGCGATCCACGGAGCTATTGGCGGGACGTCGGAACTGTCGATGCCTACTGGGCCGCCAACATCGACCTCACCGACGTTTTACCCGAGCTCGATATTTACGACCGTGCATGGCCGATCTGGACCCATGCCGAGATCACGCCGCCCGCCAAGTTCGTTCACGATGAGGAGGACCGGCGCGGACAGGCGGTGACTTCGCTGGTCTCCGGAGGATGCATCATATCCGGCGCCGCATTGCGCCGCTCCCTGCTGTTCACCGGCGTGCATGTCAATTCCTATGCAAAAATGGAAAATGCCGTCGTCATGCCTTACGTGAATGTGGGACGGCATGCGCGGTTGAAGAATGTCGTGATCGATCGCGGCGTTCAAATCCCGGAAGGTCTCGTGGTCGGCGAAGATCCCGAGTTCGATGCGAAACGGTTTCGAACCACGGCGCAGGGTATCACGCTGATCACGCAGCCGATGATCGACAGGCTTGATGCATGAGCGAGCTTCGCGTCCTTGCGGTCGCCTCTGAAATCTATCCGATCGTCAAGACAGGTGGTCTTGCCGACGTCGTCGGCGCGCTCCCGACTGCGCTACAGGCATATGGCATCGAAACACGGACCCTGGTGCCGGGATACCCCGATGTCATCAAGGCGCTTGCGGTCGCGGAGGAGTTCCTTCATGTGCCGGAGTTTTTTGGCGGACCGGCCCGCCTGCTCGGTCGCGTGCATGGCAACCTCAACTTGCTCGTGCTCGACGCGCCGCATCTCTTTGCGCGGCCCGGCAACCCCTACGTCACCCCTGATGGCAAGGACTGGCCTGATAACGGCGTGCGCTTTGCCGCGCTTTCGAAGATGGCGTCCGAAATCGGCCAGGGCGCCATTCCGTCGTTCGTGCCTGATGTGGTGCATGCCCATGACTGGCAGGCTGGCCTCGCGCCTGCCTATTTGCACCTTGCCCATCAGCGCCGGCCCGCCACCGTGATGACGGTCCACAATCTGGCCTACCAGGGCAAGTTTCCGCATCACATGCTCGATGTGTTCGGCTTGCCGCGCGAGTCTTTCTCGATTCACGGCGTCGAATATTACGGCATGATCAGCTTCCTGAAAGCGGGCCTGCAATTCTCCGATCGCATCACGACGGTTTCGCCGACCTATGCGCGCGAGATTCAGACAAGTGAGGGAGGTATGGGGCTGGGTGGGTTGCTGCGCGAACGGTCACAGGTCCTGAGCGGCATCCTCAATGGCATCGATATATCGGTCTGGAACCCGGAAACCGACCGCGACATCGCCGCGCGTTTCAGCGCGACCGAGCTGGATCCCCGTGCGGCAAATAAACTGGCCCTGCAGCGCCGGTTTGGTCTTGATCCATCCCCAAACGCACTGCTGCTCGGCGTGGTGAGCCGGCTGTCCTGGCAAAAGGGACTGGATATCCTCCTCGAGAATCTGCCGACCATCCTCGGGGAGGGGATGCAACTCGTCTTGCTCGGGAGCGGAGAGGCGGATCTCCAGCATGCTTATCAGGCCGCCGCAAAAGCGCACCCGGGCCGGATAGCGGTTCTGATCGGCTACGACGAAGCTGTCGCCCATCTCATTCAAGCCGGCGCCGACGCCCTCGTCGTGCCGTCGCGCTTCGAACCATGCGGCCTGACCCAGCTTTGCGCCTTGCGATATGGCGCTGTCCCGATCGTATCGCAGGTCGGCGGCCTTTCGGATACCGTCATTGACGTAGGTGAGGCAGGTGGCGCAGCAACCGGCTTGAAGTTTGGGCCCGTCACGGCCGACGCCCTCGCTGGCGCCCTGCAACGAGCCAATATCCTGTGGCACGACCAGCAAGCCTGGCGAAGGTTGCAGTACAATGGCTTGTCGACGGATGTATCATGGCGCAGTCGGGCGAGCCGCTACGCTGCCCTGTATCGCGATGTCGTCGCGGCCCGCCGGAATCAATAGCACCGCATTTGCTGAGCGGCCGCTTTGCGCCAGAAGCGGTCGTCCAGATGACGCCCGTTTTGATGCCAAGCGGCACTGCTAACCTGTGGATGAGCGTTCGCGACGAACGATGCCGCCGCCGCCGGCGAGTTCTTTCACGGGCATCGCTTAAGGAACCCGCAATACTTCAAGGTTATGTTTATAATCCTTGGATGGAATGCAGTAGTGGGCGGATTTTCGTCTAGTTCGCCTTCTGGGGCGGCTCTCGCTGATCTCGTCGCGGCACGCGATCAATGCTTCCATTAATGAGAATTTCGGGCCTGTTGAAGGTTTCCGCAGAAAGTACTGAAGCGCAAAACACGACTGCCCCCGGCACCGCATCTGCCGAAGCGGTCAACATGATTAGAGAACTGTGCGATGCGGCGCGCGAGATCCCGACGAGCCAGGAATATCCGAATTCAAAGATCAGTTTCTAAACTAACGTCATTTTCCGACTTGTGTTCTTTCAACCGGGGAGACCGGTTATGGTCGAAACTCGTATTGCGCCCCGCTATCGTGTTACGAAGCCCGCGAAGATAGAACACGGCGGCGATAAGATCGGCTGCGTAATTCGCGACATCTCGGCAACTGGGGCAGCGATCGAGATATCTGATCTGGTTCGAGTGCCCAGAGAATTCACATTAATAATTCCTGAAGACAGATTGAAGCTGCGGTGCCGCGTTGTTTGGCGCAAAGAATACCGGATTGGCGTTGCATTCGATTAGTGCAATCCGGCCGTGATAGCTGGAAGCCCGGGCTCCGCATTCCTGTGGCCCATATACGACAGGCGTGATGCACGATGTCTACGAATGCAGAAATTGCCTGAGCACGCAAAGCGTTGTCACCGCCGTCTTACGGAAAGGTTCGCACTTAGCGAACATCGCCGGTTTGCCAAATGACCGCTTCGCGCGGCCGATAGCGGTCGGCGCAGCGACGCGCCCGGCGCTGTCGGTTGGTCGCCATTCGATTTCAGCAGATTGACCCCCGCGGTGACAATATCCATATGGGGGGAGAAGAATCGGATGAAGCCTGCCGTTTCGGACTAGCAAGCATGCGGCCTTGTAGCTCGGGCGGCGTCATTTCAAGTGGTTTCGTTCGGGAGTTTTCATGACTGCACTGTCTATCCTCGATCTCGTCCGCGTCACTGAAGAGACCGATGCGCGCGGCGCGCTCTATAACGCCCGCGATGTCGCGGTTCATGCCCAGGCCTGGGGATATCGCCGCATCTGGGTGGCGGAGCATCACAACATGGCCGGCATCGCGAGCGCCGCGACGTCGGTCGTGATCGGTCATATCGCCGCGGGAACAAAGACCATCCGGGTCGGCGCGGGCGGCATCATGCTCCCGAACCATGCGCCCTACGTCATCGCCGAGCAGTTCGGCACGCTGGCGCGGCTGTTTCCCGGCCGCATCGACCTTGGGCTCGGCCGCGCCCCCGGCACCGACCAGCTCACGCTGCGCGCCTTGCGCCGCACGCCTGAAGCCGCCGAAAATTTTCCGCAGGACGTTCTGGAGGTGCAGGCCTTCCTGGCGCCGGCCGGTCCCAACCAGCGCATCCAGGCGGTGCCGGCGGCTGGAACGGAAGTGCCGCTATGGATTCTGGGATCGAGCAATTTTGGCGCGATGCTGGCGGGCGAACTCGGGCTTCCCTATGCCTTCGCCTCGCACTTTGCACCCGAGCTTCTCATGCCGGCGCTGCAGATCTACCGCAGCCGCTTCAAGCCGTCCGAGCAGCTCGATCGTCCCTACGCGATGGTCGGCGTCAACATCATCGCTGCCGGCAGCGATGCCGAAGCGCGCCGGCTGGCGACGACGCAGCAGATGTCCTTTACCAACATCTTCCGCGGCGCGCGCGGCCTCAGCCAGCCTCCGATCGACGACATCGAGAGCTATTGGGCGCCGGCGGAAAAGAGGCAGGCGATGGGCATGCTCGCGCGTTCCATCATCGGTTCGCCCGATACGGTTCGCGCCGGCATCGATGCGCTCGTTACGGAAACCGGCGCCGACGAACTCATGATCGTGTCCGATGTCTACGATCACGCCAAGCGACTGCGCTCCTTCGAACTGATCGCCGGCGCCGCGGGAATCGCGGCCCCCTGAACTAGATTTCGCAGCCGGCTGTATTCAAGGCCTTGCGCAAGCCACCAAACGCGCTTAGCCGACAGTGCAGGGGCTCGCTGACGGCGGCTTTTGAGCGCTCGGAATTGGCAGTTCGCCTGATATCGGTAGTTCGCCTGATATCGGTGGTCTTTGGCTTCGGCTTGGGAAGGGCAGCGGTAGTGACCTTCTTTGCTTTGGGATCGTGCCGAGGGCGGTTAATCCTCGGGGTCTCCGAAGGCCATACAATGGTGGGTTTGGCTTCTGAAGGCGGCGAGGGAGTAACGCGTTCGTTGACCAGAGCAGGCTGCGCTGGCGCCTCGGCTTTCGCATAGTTAACTTCAAGCTTATCAGCCTTCGCCAACGCACCCTGTGAATCGGAAATGCCGACGGTTGTTTCGGCGGGGGGCTGAACGACCGCTATTGCAGTACGCGGTGGAGTTCTGAGTTCCATCGCCGCAAGCGCTCCTATGCCCAATGGGATGAGGAGGCCCAACAACACCATTCTCAACATGATGCTTCTCCGGCCATGATAGTGCCGGTGCAATTCTCCGATCTAATGAGGCTACTTGGCGGCGGCCCGCGCAGGAACCTCACCCACGTGCAGGATGTTTTCCGACAGGGTTAACCGCCCGCCGATGTCGCCTTACCGAGAGTATCAGCCTATCAAGGGTCAGCCGATCAAATGAATTGTCGGCGCACCCTCCACACCGGCCTTTTGCATCGCAGCCTTCAAATCATCACTTGCCGTCCAGGCGCGCGCCTTGGCCAGGTCCGATACGTTGCCTACGATGACAAGGTCGTTGGCGTCTTCCGTGTTGCGGTAGACGCGGCAATCGGTGACTCCAGCCGCGGTCCGGCTCGATTCGTGGGCGTCATAGCCCGGTCGCCATGCTGCGT
This sequence comes from Bradyrhizobium sp. AUGA SZCCT0222, assembly GCF_018130205.1. Classification (NCBI taxonomy): domain Bacteria; kingdom Pseudomonadati; phylum Pseudomonadota; class Alphaproteobacteria; order Hyphomicrobiales; family Nitrobacteraceae; genus Bradyrhizobium; species Bradyrhizobium sp. AUGA SZCCT0222. The sequence goes on along the minus strand of NZ_JAFCLX010000066.1, from coordinate 22,774 downwards.
AGTCGCGGACTCTGTGATGGATAATCATCGAAGCCATCGGTCCCTCCCGCATGTTGTTTTCCAGCGAAGGGCTGCGCCAATCGCCGATCAAGACCGTAAGCTTTTTTGCACCTGACGTCTAATGGACGGCCTGCTGCACCGCAATTGCGGGCTGATATGGCGCTTCGATCAGCAATGACGCGCGCCGCGATTGGAGCAGACCCTCCGTCCGAAAGGGTATAGCCGTTATGACGTCTATCACCCGAAGCGCTGCAATCCGAATTGACGACTCGGCTTTTGACTGGCGCAGGGCGACATTCCTTCCTTGGGTCGGGAGAGTCCCGTCGAGTTGTGCAGTGCGATTGCGACGAGGGAGGCGACCATGAATTTTTGGCAGATGTCCGATGGAATCCGGCTGCACCATCAACAGCCCCCTCACCATGACGGGTACGATGGCCAAGGCGTTCGAGACGTGGCATGGCTGGATCCGTCAATGAATTCCGCGATCGGCACCCGTTACGATGGCGCTGGCGACGGCGGCTATGGCTCCTTAGTCGGCGCGACGATGCACCCGCCTGTCGCGAGTTTTAATTGGCTTGACGCCGGACACGGGGGTATTCAAAGCAAGGCCGACGCCCAGTCCAATGCGGTGCACGCCGATCAACACGCCGGCCAGACGGGCCGCAATGATGGAGGCGGCAGCGCGACGACTGGCGCAGAGGTATCAGCCCTCAATTCTGGTTCCGGCCCAGGCCATGGCTGGCTTGATTCCACCACGATCCAGACCGGGGCCAATCAGGCCGGCAACGGCGGAGATGGATATTTTTATGGAGGCACCATCCACGCCTCCTTCCTCATTTATCAGCCGATCAACATCGCGATCGCGATTGGATATGGCTCCAGCGCCCACGCTGAACAAACCAACAATGTGAGTATCGATCAATCAGCCGTTCAGATCGCCGGCGTCGGGGGAAACGGCGGCAATGGCAACGCCGCATCGGGGGGAAACGTCGGCAGTTCTTCTTCTGGCGCCGACCTGATCGCGACTGGCGGCAATGGCGCCGGCAATGGTGGCGACGGCTACTTCTTCGGGAGCCTGGTGAACGCTCCTGTCGTTATTTACCATCCGGTAAATATTGCCATCGCCGGCGCTGGAGGCACGGCCGAGGCTACTCAGTCCAATACGGTTGAGATCGATCAATCCGCCGTCCAGATCGCCGGTGTCGGTGGCAATGGTGGTAACGGAAATGCGGCAGGCGGCGGCAACGTGTCGATGCTCGGACACACTTCCGGATCGGGCTACGGCGGGACTGACTCGCTCATACATACTGGCGACAACCATGCGGGCAATGGCGGCGACGGTTACTTTTATGGAGGCCTCGTCCACGCATCCTTTGCGATCTATAACCCGGTCAACATTGCGGTGGCCGGGTATAATTCCAGCGCGCATGCCTTCCAGGCAAACAACGTGCAGCTGGATCAATTCTCCTTTCAGATGGCCGGCCTCGGAGGAAATGGGGGCAACGGCAATGCCGCAGCGGGCGGAAACGTCTTCTCCGGCTTCGGAGGTGGCTCCAACGCCATCGCAACCGGGGACAACACTGCCGGCAACGGTGGCAGCGGCCATTTCACGGGCAGCATGATCGATGTCAACATCGCGATTTATGCGCCGATCAACATTGCGATCGCTGGCCCCAATTCGACGGCCGAAGCGGACCAGATCAACAATGTGATGTTCGACCAGAGCGCGGTCCAGATCGCGGGAATCGGCGGGTACGGCGGCCACGGCAATCTTGCGCTGGGTGGTGATGTCGCCGCGCATCTTCTGTCTGAACTTCATTTGATAGGATAGGGCGAGAGTTCGCTGCCGCTCCGATGGTGAGGCCGAAGCCGCTCGCGGCCCGCTGATCGACCAGGCGCGCTCGCAGCTTCGCCATCCTGCGTCGCCATCGAGGGGCGCCAAGGCATGTAAAAGGCATGTAATCCTTTCGTGTGTAACGCCTACCGAACAGGATGGCACTCCATTTGCCATCTATCCGCCTCATGCAAGTGGGGATCAGACTTGTTGACACATCCGCTATCCTGATCCGGACGGATGGTGCGTGAAATCAACACAGGACGGAGGCTGATATGATGGCCAAGGCAAAGGGATTGATCAACGTTTCCGACTCTATCGAATTCAAATCGATCAACACCGGGGGCAACAACGCCGGAAATGGCGGCGACGGCAGCTTCTCGGGAAAAATCGTCAACCAACCGAGCATCAGCTTCGATCCATACAACAAGGCGAGCGGCGCCAGCGTGGACGTGAAAACCGGCGATCACGTCAATCAAAAGGCGGAATGGGATGCCGGGGGCGCAAACGGAAAGGCTTCGTGGTTTGCGAAGGCCGAGGGAGGAAAGGCCACGTCGAACGGAAGCCAGGACTCCGACAGCGGCCATAATACCTCCAAGGTATACGCCAACACGACGGCGCAGCAGTCAAACTCGCTGAAGGCGGACATGCATCAGGAAGTGGTGGCTGGTATCGGCGGCGACGGTGGAAATGGCAACTTCGCGCTGGGTGGAGACGTGAACTTCGTTTTCGATACCTTCTGATCGGCAGCTTGTCCGACTGGCAAGACCGGCGGCAGCGGCCGCCGGTCCACGACTCGCCGCCGATCAATCCGGCGCCATGCTGGACTGACGGTGGAACGAGAAGGTCGAATCCTCAGGGCTCTGGCGGTGACGACAATGCTGATGCCGCCCCTCCGATTACACCTCGCAGCACAGCCGCAGACAAGGCTGCAGGCGGCGCTCTGGGCCTGCGCCAGCACGCTTGGCATCGTGTTCGCATACAGTTGCAGCTACAATCTGCTGCTCTTCGCTCCGTCCATCTACCTGCTTCAGATCTATGATCGGGTCTTGTCGAGCCGGAGCGGCCACACGCTTCTGATGCTCACCCTGATCGTCGCGCTCACCGTTGTGGTTGGTGGCGTACTTGACGCGCTGCGCCGCGCCGTGTTGGGGCGGCTCGGGGCATGGCTCGAAGATCGCCTTCGTCCCTCCGTGCTCTCGGCCAGCCTCGAATGCGCCAACCGCGGCAACCCGGCGCAGGCATCGCAGGCGTATCGGGATCTCACTGTTCTGCGTCAGTTCGTCGAATCCAATGCATGCCCGATGCTGTTCGACGCGCTCTGGGTACCTCTGTTTCTAAGTGTGCTTTTTCTCGTACATCCTTTGCTGGGAGTGATAGGAGCCTGCAGCGTGCTCTTCCTGTTCGGTCTCGCTCTTGTCGGCGATGTCCTCACCGAGGATGCGCAGGCCAGGTCCGGAACTGCCTGGGCCAGAAGCCATAGCCGGTTCGCGACGGCTGTCGATAATGTTCAATTGATCCAGGCCATGGGGATGCGCGACCGCGCCGCGCGCCTGATCTGCCAGGCCGCGCAGGACGCGCGAAGCGAGCACGACGAGGCCCAGCGGCGATACGAGATCATCATGCTTGTCGCAAAGCCGGCACGCGCATTGGCGCAGGTCCTGATCATGGGAGCCGCCGCGTGGCTGGTACTCGACTACAACAGAAGCCCCGCCATTATCTTTGCCTCGACACTGCTGTTCAGCCGCGCGCTCGCACCCGTCGAGGGTGCCATTGCTGGCTGGAAAGCTTTCGCGACGGCCTTGAGCGCCTATCGGCGGCTCACGGACGTCCTTGTCATCATCCCCGCCATCCCGGAGAGCGCGGGCATTGCGTCGAACCGGGGCCGTCTCGTCGTCGACAATGTCGGCGTGGGATTGCCAGGCTCCGGCGGATTCCTGCTGAGAGAAGTCTCGTTCAGCCTCGCGCCTGGTGAATGCCTTGGCATTATCGGTCCGTCCGGCTCCGGCAAATCAATGCTCGGCCAGATCATTGCCGGAATCTCGACGCCAACTCAGGGGCGCGTCCTGCTCGACAACGTCGACGTATCGGTCTTGCGTGAGGGAGGGGGCGATCGTCACCTCGGATATCTGCCGCAGGACATCAACCTGTTTGGGGAGACAATAACGGATGTCATCGCAGGGCTGGATGATAGCGATCCGCAGAAGGTCATCGCAGCCGCGAAGCTCGCCGGAATCCATGACACCATCGCGGGGCTGCCACAGGGGTATGACACCGTCATTCCCGGCGGCGGCTGTGCTTTTTCGCGCGGGTATCGCCAGCGTCTCGGCCTTGCGCGGGCATTCTTCGATGACCCGCGCCTTGTCGTGCTCGACGAGCCGAACGCCAGCCTCGATTACGTGGGCGAGCGCGTGCTGTTCGATGCCATCGAGCAGCTGAAGAAAGCCAACATCACGGTGATCATCATCACCCATCGAATGGGTATTCTCGCGGCCACGAACAGAATTGCCATCATGCAGGGCGGCGCCGTCACGGCATGTGGCGAAAGCGAGGAAATTTTCGAAAGGTATTTGAGCCGACCGCAAGTCGCATCACAGGTCACGTTGCCCGAGAGTACGCCCGCAGCCGCCAACGTGTCACCGCAGCGAGTTGTCCCGTGACCGACGTTCCAGACAAGCCGCCGCACTCGTCTTCCCTCGTCCCGGAGCGGCGAACCAAGGTCGTGATTACCGCGATCGACGATATCGAGCCTCTGGAGTTCGCATGGTGGACGGCCCCGACGCCAGCCTCACCTCGCGCCGCACTCCGCGGCTTCACCTGGGCAGGCAATCTGCTGGTCGTCTGCTATGTGCTGGGCCTGGGAATCTGGTCGGGCTTTGCGCCGCTCGAGAGTGCCGCGATCGCTTCCGGCGTCGTGGAAACGGAATCGAGCCGGAAGACGATTCAGCACCTTGAGGGCGGCATCGTCAGGGAAATTCTGGTTGCCGACGGCGACGCAGTGCGCGCCGGTCAGGTGCTGATCTGGCTGGACGACACCAGGGCCCGCGCCGAGGTGCAGAGCCTTCAGGGCCAATTGTGGGACGCAACGGCACGTGAAGCAAGGCTCCAGGCCGAGATGCAAGGGCAAGAGCATGTGTCGTTTCCGGCCAGGATGGCGACTGCGGGGAAAGAGAATTCATCGGCCGCAGATGTCCTCACCGCGCAGCGAAACATCTTTGAAACGCGCCGGCAGGTCTTCCGGTCTCAGCTCGCCGTCGTCCGGGAGAAAAGCCTCCAGGTCGACAAGGAAATCCTGGGCCTCAAGGCGCAGGAGACGGCCGTCGCGCAGCGGGCCGCAATCGCCCGCGAGGAACTGGACATGGTGGCCACCCTCGTCAGCAAGGGGCTCGAACGGCGGCCGCGCCTTCTGAACCTCGAACGGGAAGTGGCTGAAATACAGGGGCGGCGGGGCGAGATCGCCGCGCATATTTCGCGCGCCGAGCAGGTCATTAGCGAATCGCAGGCGACGCTGCTCAAGCTCGAGAACGACCGGCAAAACGAAATCGCGCAGTCGCTGCGCGAGGCACAAAACCAGATGTTTCAGCTACGCGAGCGATTGCGGGCGGCCGAGGACCAGCTGTCGCGAACCGAGGTCAAGGCTCCCGAGGACGGCGTGGTAACCGACCTGCGGATTCATACCCCCGGCGGCGTGATCGGGGCCGGTGCCCCGCTTATGGATATGGTGCCCCGGCAGGATCGCCTCATCGTGACCGCGCGCATCAAGCCCGAGGACATCGATGTGGTTCATCCAGGACTGAATGCCGACGTGCACCTGCTGCCCTACAATCAGCGCCGCGCACCGCGTCTCAGTGGGACAGTGACGCACGTATCCGCCGACCGCCTCGTCGACAAGCGTACCGAGCAGCCCTACTACGCAACCAAAATTCGCGTGCAGGATGCGCGGATCGCCGAGCAAGACATCCGGATCATCCCCGGAATGCCGGCACAGGTGTTCATCACAACCGGGCGCAGCACCGTGGCACTCTACGCCCTGAGGCCTCTGCTCGACAGCTTCAACGGCGCGTTCAAGGAGGATTGAGCGATTAGAGCGTTTTCCAGCGAAGCGGACACCGGTTCGCGTCAAGAAAACGCGTCAGATCAAAGAATCCAGAGCCCCGTTCCGATTCCATCGGAACGGAAAAGGCTCTAGCTGCCTCAAGATGCGCCTGGGCTGGTATCGCGTTCATGGCCCGACAGCCGGCCGCTCCAGCGGAGCACCGCCTCAGTGCGGTTGCGAGCGGCACACTTCCGCATGATATGATGAATATGCATTTTAACGGTGTTTTCCGAAAGATTCAGTTTAGCCGCAATCAGCTTGTTCGGAAGACCGAGTTCCAGTTCCGCAAGCACGTGTTGCTCGCGAGGCGTGAAATCGATCAGGTGTTTTTCTGGCGCGTCTTTCGCAGCGTCAACGGCCAGGTATCCCGACGGCAACTCGGCAGCAGAGAGCAATTCCGGCGCTGCGGTCCCATTTTGCGCGATGATCGGAAGTGGTCTGTAGACGCCGCCGGCGAGAACAAGACGCAGGCCGGCAACCGCGACCTCGACCGGGATCGAGGTCGGGAAGAAGCCTCGTACTCCCCTGTGCATTGCGGCCAATGCCGTGGCCTCGTCATCACGGTTCGACAAGAGCGCGATGGAGGCATTGGGGCAGTAGTCCACGAGGAGAGCGAGATCGTCCTCGACAGATGAATCGGTGATGGACTTGTCCCCGGTACTCAGCGCCACCAGGCAAACATCTCGTCCCGACACGAAATCCAGACCGTCCGTGGTCGCCATTTCGACGATTTCGAACCCCGGCAATTCCCGCCGGAGAATGCTTAGAATGCAGGTACGCGTTAAGGTGAGAGGCTCGATGATCACCAGGGCCGGCATTTGCGGCGATCCATTGAGCCGTTCTGCGTGGTTGACGACTTGGTCCATAATAACCCCGAATTCAAAAAGCTGTTGGGCCACCCCACTGATTCCAAATTTCCACCGATCATAATTGCCTGGCGCCAGTCCATGAGAGGTGCCCGATTCAGCAATCGTTGCTCAAGGGTCTCAGGGATATCCATGACGCTGCAGTTGCAGGAGGAAATTCTTTCCACACAATTTCACTGCCGGGCACGATGCGATTTCATCGCACCGCGCTCATTCTGGCTTCTGATTGAGCAAGAACCGGTATCCGCAATCCCGGATCATGCCTTAGTTGCAGATGTTACGATACGCGATCGCCGCCGCTGAATCTGCCTTGCCAGCGACGACGTATGCATCATCCTCCTTCACGAGATATAGAAACGGCCTGTCTCCGGTATCTGAACCGGACGCATTCTTCCCTCTGACGTGACCGCAGATGGTGTCCACCGGACGCCCCCACATATTCAGTCTGATGGCCCGCTTCATGTCGCCGAACTCGGCGGACGCCGGATCGTCCATCTTTGCTGCGACTGAGATCTTTGCCTTGTTCAGGACGGGATCCGGGCTTTCGGCGGATCGATAGGTTGGCGAGGCGGGGGTCCTCGACGGCGCGTGCGCGGTTTTGACGACGTGAGCCCGTCCGCGGGACCCGGCCGATGATGGTTTCCTGGACTTGACCGCAGCGGACTTCGCTCCAGCTGTTGCAGGATTCGGCCTGAGCGTCGTTGACTTCTGCGCCATCGGTGGACCGGTCGGGGGTCCGTCGAGGCAGCCTTGTGGCGCGCACTCCCGGAGGCTTGCCTGCGACGGGCCGAGCCCATAGCCGATCAGGAGTCCAGCCAGTACGCCAATGAAAAGCAATCCCATGCAATTCCCCTCCTCGAGGGCGGAATTCCCATTGCACTCTTGCCGCAACTTCTTGATTTTACTGCTGAGGAGATATCTGTTGCGCAAAAGCGTTAAGCGCTCATTAAGCGTGCATCCCGTGCGAAATCACGCTCCCGCATGGTTAACGTTGACGCACCGCCGAGCGGTCGACTGACGGATCTGTCCGGTCAAATTCAAATCTGACCGGCTGCCCGGTTTTGCTTTGTTGGACCGTTGCGCGATCGGCCGTGTAGCCGCTCGCAGGTGGCGGTTGCTTCGTCAGCCATTCGGTGAATGCCCGCTGTCCCGCACTGCGCCAGGAGCAGTCATGGCCAATAGCTGAGCCCGGTTGCGCCATTTCCCGGCTCGATGCCCAGCGAAAAGTGCTAGGCTATCGCGTGGGGGCGCACCGGACATCAATCAAATGGATCGGTATCCAGGCGATCAATTCCCTTATGCGGCGTTCTTCTGGCCTGCGATGGTCGCTGCATCGGCCGCTGAAACCGCCTCGTCCGTCGCGGCGCAGCTTCTTGGATTCTCAGCCGACGCTGGTGGCGCCAGTCCTGCGCAGGAGCCGGAAGGAGCCACGCCAAGCACGATCGCGCTGGAACTGCATGCCGTCCGGCTTCGTGACTTTACTGTCGGCGGAAGCGGCGTTCCCACCCTGCTGTGCCCACCGCTCGCGCTGCATGGAGCCGCTATCGCCGACCTTGCAGCCGGCCACAGTCTCGTTGCGGCCCTCCATGGCGCTGGAATTGAACGGCTGTTCATGGCCGATTGGCGCTCTGCCAGCGCTGACATGCGATTTCTCGGAATCGACGAATATCTTGCCGATCTCAATGTCCTTGTCGATCATCTCGGCGGCCTGGTCGATCTCGTGGGGCTTTGCCAGGGCGGCTGGTTATCCCTGGTCTATGCGGGACGCTTCCCGGCCAAGGTACGCAAGCTTGTGATGGCCGGCGCGCCGGTTGATATTGCCGCGCAGCAATCCGGTTTGTCTGTTATCGCCGAGGCGACCCCGCGGCTCGTGTTTGAGAGCCTGGTCAAGTCAGGCGATGGTCTCGTTATCGGCCGCAACGTCGCGCCGTTCTGGGGGAACGAGACTGACCCGAAAGATATCAGAAACTCTCTGCAGACTGTGCATCCGATCGGCTCGCCGGAATTCACCCGACTCGAAGCCATCTTCAAGAACTGGAATTCCTGGACGATCGACGTTCCCGGAAAATACTATCTCGAAGTTGTCGAAAAACTGTACAAATGCAACGCGCTCGCCAGCGGAAACTTCGTCGCGCTGGGAAAAGAGATCGACCTCTCGCGGCTGCTGCTTCCGATGTATCTTCTGGCCGGGAGCGCCGACGAAGTGGTCGCCCCGGAACAATTGCTTGCAGTGGAGCGGCTCGTGGGAACGCCGGCGGAATCTCTGCGCCACGCGGTCGCCCCGTGCGGCCATCTAAGTCTGTTCATGGGGAGGCGCACGCTTGAAGAGTATTGGCCCGGGATTGTGCGCTGGATGAAGGAAGCTGAATGAGCCCGGGGGCATCCCGTGCAAATGCTTGAGTGCGCTCGGCTTGAAGCTGGTTGTGGGGTCATGGAAGTCCGATACCTCACCGCAATTGCAAACTGATCGGTTTTTGCTGCGATGCGTTCGTCTGCATCTGGCTCTTGGCGAACATGTTCAGTGTGCGGAATGTCCGCCTTGCGCCAAGGTTCGGACCGCCCTGGGAGGTCAGGTTTTTTCACCCATCCCAGGTCGCGGTCAGCCGCCACGCTGCCGCTGCGAAGCTGAGTTCAACCCCTATCGACGTCCCCGGTTGGGCAGTACGATGCGGATTGAATGAAGCGGCGGAAGACTGCTCGGTGGCGGCAACGAAACAAAGGGGGCGGCAATGGTGCGGCTGGAACATGCGGTGCTGGCGGCGACGATGATGGCGGCGATGGGCACGCCCGTCGCGGCGGAAGTGCTCGACACCACCTATCGCGGCACCATGGTATGCGACAAGCTGCCGTTTACCAGCGACAAGATGCGCGAGGCCATCGAGGTTACGATCAGCGGCGGCACCGCGCGCTACACGCATGTGGTGCGGCTGCGCAACGCCGCCGTCGAGGCCACCGCCGAGCAGGGCACCGGAAAAATAGACGGCCAGAAGATCGATCTTCAGGGCACCTGGAAGAGCGGCAGCCGGGCGTACGAGGCGAAGTACAGCGGCAGCTTCGTGCGGCGCAGCGCCGGGCTGAAGGGCACGCAGACCTGGACCGACGGCGGCAAGACCGTCACCCGTGCTTGCGCGGGCGCGATCAAGCGACCGCTCAAGCCATTCCTGCCGCGCGACAAGAAGCAGGCGGCCGCGAGGTGAGGAGCGGGTGCGGTCGCGGCAGCCAACTTCTCGATGGGCTTGTAGCGCCCCGCAGCACCCCCGTCATCTGTGGGCAAGGAAAGATCTCGCCTCCTTGGCCAGGGGAGGCGAGACCAGGCAATTCAGCTCTCGGCTTGCTGAAATCAGCTGCGGGGGATCGGGGGGCTGAAGCCGCCGTTGAACGAAAGCAGCTTCGCGATCTGCTGCGGCGTCAGCAGGTCGTGATTCCGGGGAATGTGCGGATGCGCAATGGTGCTGGTGCCAATCAGGGAAGTGACGCCACCTGAAGCGGTCGCAAGCTCGGTGTCGTTCAGAAGTCCGGTATGGCTGGTCATCGGTTCTGCTCCTTCGTGTCCGACCGGGGCGATCATCGCTCCGTTTCATCGGTGAACAGGACAATGCCCCCGTCTGCCGCGCCGCGCTGTTCCCTGGGGAACAAGCCTTGCGTTGGGCGCAGTCTGCTTTTCGCAGGAGCGGCATCAGCCAGTCATCGATTCTCCTGCGTGCGCGCACGCACAAACACGACTCACCTTCGCGGCACGGTGATGACTTCGCATGAGGAGAGGCACCGTGTTTTTACGGGGTGCGAGGCTTGGGCCGTTCAAGGTGCATTCATCATCGACTGCCTATTCAGCACCTGGGGCGGCAGACTGCTTGTGATGGGACCGTTATGTCGCTTGCCCCTGACGACTTCGATCCGCTGGCCGTTGTTATTGACTGGCTCGACGCATGTCGATCAGGCGACCTCGACGCGTTGCTCGATCTCTACGACGAGCGCGCCACTCTTGAATGCGATTGTGAGGGTGCGCGCCTGACCGGGCGAGAGCCGTTGTCGGCTTACTGGTCCGGCAAACTTCAAAATCTGCTCCCGACTGCCTTTACCCTCGACGATCTCACGGTGACGGAAGACGGCATTTGGGTCGATTATCGGAACAACAAAGCCAGTCTGGTGCGGGCGCATTTTCGTTTCAGCCCGTCAGGCAAGATTGAGCGCACCCACTGCGGGCCGGTGGACCGACGTCTGTCGGCATAACCGACGTTCGCGAACCGTCGATGATCGCTATCAGGTTCAAAGCGGACGGCGATTAAGCGACAGACTTTCCAGAGAGTATCCTGCCGGGAACAAGTGGCAACCCGGGACGTTAGTGCCGACGCAAATACGCTCGCAGACCCTCGATGGGCCACCAAGTCCCCTCTTGCCGTCCGTCGACTTCTCTGCGTGATCCCTGCCGAGCACCCGCTCGGCAGGGCTTTTTATAATGCTCGGCAGCGCTGCTCATCATCGCGACGACAAGCTTTTTCGGACACTGCATCAGCATGCTCGAACGAGGCGCAAACCTCAAGCACGCCTTCTCCGCTATTGAAGTAGAGGATTGGTATACAGCGAGAGTCATTGATCTCAACATGGGAAGCCACGTTCTGAATTGCGCCACGAGTCGTGCACAAGCACTGCGAGCGGGTAAGGATAGCGGAGGCACAGGAAACGCCGGTTACCTATTTTTCCCGGCCCGGAACCTATCTCGAGATCACGGTGTTGACGTGCATTCTTGGAGACACGGTCATGGCATCTAGCGCGCGCATTTTTTTCGCAGGGGTGGGAACTACTTTTGTCATCCTGGGAGTTGGCTTTGGCAGCGGACTCCTGATGGCTAACTCGGCGCTCAAGGAACGCTCCGGCTACCAGGCACGTACGACCGCGGAACTGCCGTCCGCCGTCAGGGTCATCCTGCCTACGACGGCAGAGGCGGCCCAGCCGCCGCAACCACCCCAACAGACATCGCAACAGGCTGCCGTGGTGGACCCGACCCCCGAGCCGGTGCAGGCGGCGCAGCCGGAAAAACGCATTGAGAAGCCGGACGCGAAGAAGGCTGAAGCCGACGCGCGTGAACGCCGCAAGCGCTACGCCGAACGCAAGTCAAGGCGGGAGGCTGCCCGCGCCAAGCAGCGACTGGAACCACGAGAGCACGAAGAAGCCCCGGTCATGGCTTTTGGTGGTGACGCCACTTCGCGCCTGGTGATGTTCGGCAACTAGATGCCGCGAACGCTTGAACGCGTGGGCGGCTCCTCAAGCTCGTCCGCCTATTTGTCCGTAAAAAACGTCAGTAAGACTTTGCCCTTTTCGCCGATCAGGCAGAGAAAGGTTCGGCGCGTGTCCTGCTTGCCTTTTTCGAGATAGGCGTCTCCGATAACAATTGTTTTGATGGGCGTGTCCTCGACCTTCGTGTTGGCCTTTGCAACCGTCATTCCGTCAACGTCGAGAGTCACGTCCTTGATGCCGGGATTGCGCTCTCTCAGTGCAATCAAACCCGTCGACCGGCACGCCTCCAGTTCGGGGTTCGCAACTTGAGCTGATACATTTTCGACGGAAATGCCGATAAACAATGTCGCGAGAGCGATTGCAATTTTTCCAACGCGCATTTTGGTCTCCAAGATGAAGTTTCAATACGAACAAGTGCCGGGAAGTCGCCGCTGCTGATGCGGGGTGGATGCCGCTTCGCAGAGCAATCAAGTTTACGCAGATTGCGTAAACTTATCTGCGGTAGAAAACGCGTCCAAGACAACAGCCTGGAGCTTCGGTTCTGATTCAATCAGAACCGATAAGACTCTAGGCCGCAGCGATCGTCTTTTCGATATCGTGCACCGCATGACCGGTAAGGTCCTTCGAGATCTCGCCGCGAAGAACCTCCGACAGCTTTTTATGATAGCTCTTGCGAAGCTCGCCGAGGGTGCGCGGGGCGGCGATGATGATGAGATCCGAAATTTCGCCATCCAAGACCCGTTTGTTGAGTAAACCCGCTATTCCGCCGGCGAAGCCGTCTTCCGCGGCCTGGCTTTCGTCAGGATTGGCGGAACTGCTCTGATGGCCCGCGCCGGACCCCTTGTTTACGTTTTCGATCTCCGATTCAGGCATCGCCGTCAGCGCTGGGCTGGCCTCATCGCCGATATTGCTAAAGAGGCTGAACTTTTCTCCGTCGGCGACGGCCACGATTGTTCCCTTGGGAAGCAACATGAAATCTCCAGAGTGTGAGGAATGCACTGAGATGCAGGCTGTACGTCAATCGATCAGGGCGCGCTTGGTTCCGGAACCGGAATGCGGCGCCCCAAGTAACCTGCTATGTCCGCGGGAGATTGAGAGCGCCGGAATCTCCCTCAGTTTCGACCTTGGGAGACAGGCATCAGCCCCGACGCCGAAGCGATCAGTGACACGCCCGCCAGGAGAACCAGTATCAACACCGCCTTGCGAAACGTGTCGTCGTTGATGGTGCCGTACAGTTTGAAGCCGATCCATATGCCGGCTACCATGAAAGGAAGCCCGATGCCGTACAATTTGACGGTTTCGACCGTGTACGACCCTGCGACGAGTTGCGCGATCGAGATGATCACAAATGCCGCAAACAGCACCGGTTGAAACACGGAGCGTTGCTTGTCCCTGGACCAGCCGCGCCACTGGCAGGAGATGGTGGAGATGATGCCGCCGAGACCGGTGAGACCTCCGAGCAATCCGTTGGAAATGCCGATTGCAACATCGGCCGGCGCCCCGATCTTCATTGGCTTTATGGGTGGGCGTGCAAGGCTGTATGTCGCGTAAAGGACGAGCAGCACTCCGACGCCGAAGCGCAGGTAAGTCGGATTGATGTGCGTCAACAGCATCACGCCGATCGGGATGCCGATTGCCGTACCGAGCGTCAGCGGCCAAATATCTTGCCAGCGCAACTCATGGCGCAGCTTCGCGATGCCGTAACCTTGCGTGAGTAGCCCGTAGCCGGCAATCAGCGCGGCGGTCTGGATCGGCGTGATGATGTGCAGCCATATGCCCGACACGACGATGCCCATCGCGAATCCGGAAAACCCGCTGACGAAGCCGCCAAGAAATGTTGCAAGAATAAAAGGAAGTACGAGGTTTCCATCCATGTTGCTCGCTCCATAGGAAAGCGAGCAGCGCTTGCATGGGGTCACCCACTTCACGGGGAGGCTGCGACGTCCCCAGGCGATACTCTATAGGCTTGGACTTCGGGTTGGCAATGATCTCGACATCAGATGGTCGTTCGCCGCGGCGAAGAAACAAGCACGGCAGACGCACAACACCTCGACTGCATTCGCATCCGTCCCCAGTTTCGCCCAGCCAGGAGAAGCCTCCTCACGCCGGAACCGGGATGAGAGGCGCAACCTCCCGGTCCTGCGGGTTGTCGCTCGCCGCCAGTCCCGCCGCGACGCCGACGCGATCGGCCTCCGGACGGTTCTGGCTCATCTTGCGCTTGCCCTCGAACCGCGCGACCGGAATGCACACGCCCACGATCCCCCGCAACTGCGCGGCGATGAAATCGGCGGGAGCGTCGGCGACGGCCCAGGGTTTTGCGCGCGATCCTTCCTGCTTGTTCGTCAGGCGCGTCACCGCATCGAGCAGCCGCTCGGGCTCCACAAAGAACTCGACCGGACCGTAAGCGTGCACGGCGACGTAATTCCAGGTCGGCACCACCTTTCCGGTTTCCTGCTTGGTCGCGTACCAGGACGGCGTCACGTAGGCCTCTGGGCCCGTGAAAATCGCCAGAGCTTCCCCGATTGGGGGCAGACGCCAGTGCGGGTTGGCCCTTGCCAGATGGCCGTAGAGCGTTCCGTGCTCGCCCTCGGTCTCGTCGAGGAAGAACGGCAAGGGCGTCGCCACCGGGCCTTCGGCGGTGGCCGTCACCAGAGTGGCCAGCCGGGCGCCGCGGATGGTCGCGCGGATGCTCTCGACATCGTCGTCCTTGAAGGCGGGGGGTACATACATCGCGTTTCTCCGTTTCCCGGCCCGGAGATAGTCCGAATCTGGCACATGCAAAACTGCCAGTTATCGACATTTTTGCTGGTCCAGCTAACGGCGTCTTCCGGCGGCGACTTCGTCGACGGCCTGGGCGAGCAGCGTGCAGCCGCGTTCGATCTGCCGCACTTCCAGCGCTGCAAAGCCCATGACGAGACCGACCACCTCCGGACGGAAGCGGCGCCCCTGCCGGCGCCGTTCGAACAGCGCCGAGACGGGGTAGACGCCGAGGCCTTTCGACCGGGCGGCCTCGATCAACGCTGCTTCGAATTCCAGCGCCAGATCGCGGAACCACACCACGACGTGCAAGCCGGCATCCGCGCCGTCGATCTGGATTCTGTCGCCAAACCTGCGGCGCAAGGCGTTGAGCAGGGCCTGCTGGCGTTCAGCGCTGCGCCGACGAACACGTCTGACGTGACTGTCGTACGCACCGCTCTCCAGCATCGTCGCAAGCGCCTCCTGCTCGATCTGGGGAGTGTGCCTGTCCATGATCTGCTTGGCTGCGCCAAACAACGAGCGCAAGTCGGCGGGCACCACCAGGTATCCGAGCCTCAACGTCGGCGATAGCGTCTTGGACACGGTGCCGAGATAGACGACGTTCCCGTTGCCTTCCAGCGAATGAAGCGGCGGGACCGGTTTCGTACCGTATCGATACTCGCTGTCGTAGTCGTCCTCGATCACGTAGGCGTCGGATCGTCGCGACCATGCGAGCAATTGGTGCCGACGTCCTATCGGCAAGACACCGCCCAGCGGGTATTGATGCGACGGCGTCACGTAGGCGAGCCGCGCTTCGACCGTCGCAAGTCGCTCCGTCTCCAGACCGTCGCGATCGACCGGAATTGGTATCGCGACGGCGCCTGTGGCCGAGAAGGCGTGTCGTGCCATCAGGTAGCCCGGGTCCTCCATGACGAATCGGTCGCCGGCGTTGAGCAGCAGCCGCGCGCAGATGTCGAGCCCTTGCTGCGACCCGTTCACGACGACGATCTGGTCAACGTCGCAGCGCACGCTCCTCGAACGCCATAGATAGCCCTGCAGCGCCGTTCGGAGCCGCAGCGATCCGCAGGGATCGTCGTAGGCCAGTCTCTCGGGTCGCCGGTTCAGCGCCGAGACCATGGCCTTCTTCCACGCGAGCGTCGGGAAGTCCGACGGCGAGAGGTCGCCGTACCTGAAGTTTGCGACGAGGCCGCGCGACGGCAACGTCCAACTGGGCGGGTCGTGTCGCAATCGCTCGCCGAATTTCGAAAGTCGCATGTTGCGCACCGAGGGCCTGGATGCGGTGCGGGCACGTGCTTTCTCGACGACGGCGCGGGCAACGCGCGGCCGGGCCCCGTGGCGAACTTCGATAAAACCTTCCGCGGCGAGCTGCTCGTAGGCGACCGTTACGGTCGTGCGTGAGACGCCCAGCTCACCGGAAAGGGCGCGGGACGATGGCAGCAGGCCATCGACGCCGTACACCTGGTCCATGATCTGATCCCTGAGCGTTTCGTAGATTTGGCGGGCTCCCATCCGCCCCGCGCGACGCGCCGGAACCGTCTTCATCTGGACCATTCGATATCCCCAAGAACCGTTGATCTCCTGTGCCAGTGTGCTGCGAAGCGGATCGAAAACCAACCGGCTTTTGTCGAAATAGGGAGGCTTGTCGACCGTTTCTCCACGAACCGCGTCGCCTTGCGCGCAAGCGCAATCTTGCGACCGGCATGCGACAAAACAACACGACGGGCAAATCAGTTCTGTTTTGCAGAATTCGTGTCAAGTTTTAAATTTCCGAAAATCAAAAATATTTCACTTTCCTTCGACCCAAATCATCGGCACATTCTCACTCATCCCGTCCCACTCAGAGGGGCGTCGGCCGTCGTCATGACGAGGGGCGGGGATGCGGTGGACGCTGATGTTGCGATTGACGGTCGCGGCAAAGGCGTACGGCGAAAGCGTGTGGTCCTGGCGCCCGTAACGGCGTCAAGTCCTGCGGGAGCTAACGCTTCCGAGGGACGACGGTGGCAATAGAGACCGTCTCACCGGGGAGAGCGCGCCATAAGCCGTAAAGCCATTGCGCAGGGAATGTCGGATGTTCTCCGCTGCCCTGTATGCTCGTGTGCAGCATTCTTATGCACAATCGCACGCGAGACCGCGGGTGCAGCGCGCATCCGGCATTCCCTGCGCCCTCTCATTTCCAGAGGGTAACTCGGTTGCACAACTCGGGCGCATCGCGCGGCGAGGGTGCGGAACCATGTCCTGCATTGTGAAACGGCAAACCGGCCTCATTGGTTAACATCGTGGCTGGACAGGATGTCGCATTTTGCGATGCAGCAAAGCTTGAAGGCCTGCCCCTGCTAACGGGCAATGGCGTTTTGCCCGGCTTCTCTGTATTGGTTCGGTGGCATACAAGCTTCGGAGCCGGGTGTTCGCGCTCCGCAAAAAATTACGTGGGAGGAAACATGAAGAAATTGATTTTGGCTGCGGCATCGATTGCAGCTTTGGCCCTGGCGAGCCCGGCCTCGGCGCAGTCGCCGATCGTCATCAAGCTCAGCCATGTCGTGGCGCCGAACACGCCGAAGGGGCTGGCGTCGGAGAAATTCAAGGAACTGGCCGAGAAGTACACGGGCGGCAAGGTCAAGGTCGAGGTCTACCCGAATTCGCAGCTCTACAAGGACAAGGAAGAGCTGGAGGCGCTGCAGCTCGGCGCGGTGCAGATGCTGGCGCCATCAAGCGCCAAGTTCGGGCCGATCGGCGTCAAGGAATTCGAGGTGTTCGATCTGCCGTACATCCTCCCCGACCTGAAGACGCTGCGCAAAGTCACCGACGGGCCGCTCGGCGCAAAGCTGCTGAAGCTGCTCGATGCCAAGGGAATGACCGGTCTCGCCTATTGGGACAACGGCTTCAAGCAGATGAGCGCCAACAAGAAGCTGATCACGCCGGCCGACTACAAGGGCCTGAAATTCCGCATCCAGTCGTCGAAAGTGATCGAGGCGCAGATGCGTGCGCTGGGCGTGATCCCGCAGGTGATGGCGTTCTCCGAAGTGTATCAGGCGCTGCAGACCGGCGTCGTCGACGGTCAGGAAAATTCCTGGTCGAACATCTACACCCAGAAAATGCACGAGGTGCAGAAGCATATCACCGTCACCAACCACGGTTACATCGGCTATATCGTGGTGGTGAACAAGAAGTTCTGGGACGGCCTGCCGGATGATGTTCGTGTCCAGCTGGACAAGGCCATGAAGGAAGCCACCGCTTACGGCAACGGCCAGTCGCAGAAGGAAAACGACGAAGCGCTCGCCGACATCAAGAAGAGCGGCAAGACGGAGATCGTCACGCTGACGCCGGAGCAGGACGCTGCGATGCGCAAGGCGATGGAGTCGATCTACAAGGATGTCGCCGGCCGCGTCGGCCAAGGGCTGATCGACGAGTTCCTGAAGGAGACCAGGGGCGCGACCAACTAAGACGACGATTTGGGATGCTGTGAGCTTTTTCAAGCTATTGGTAGGGGCAAGTAAATCGTTCTTCGTCATGCCCGGCCTTGTGCCGGGCATCCACGTCTTACTCGCTTAGCAGCTAGAAAGACGTGGATGGCCGGGACATAGGCGAGCGGAAGCGACGCCGTTCTTCGAACGGCTATGCCCGGCCATGACGAAGTTCGATAATTGGGGGATATAGATGTTTCTACGCATCCTCGACCGGCTCGAGGAACTGCTGATCACATTCCTGATCGCGGCGGCCACGGTGATTATCTTCATCGCGGTGATGCATCGCTATCTGGTCGGCATTCCTCTTTTCTATCCGTACCTGTTTCCCATCAACCTCGCATGGGCGCAGGAGCTCTGCATCATCATGTTCGTGTGGATGGCGAAGTTCGGTGCCGCCTATGGCGTGCGCACCGGCATCCATGTAGGCGTCGACGTACTGGTCAACAAGCTCGGTCCAAATAAGCGCAAAGTCACCGTCATGTTCAGTCTGCTGTGCGGTGCGCTGTTTACGTTCGTCGTTGGCTCCATGGGGGCGAAGTTCGTCTGGGGGCTCTACCACACCGACCAGGTGACGGCCGACATGGAGATTCCGAGCTGGATCACCTATCTCTGCGTTCCGCTCGGTTCCTACCTGATGTGCTTCCGCTTCCTGCAGGTGGCCAATAATTTCTGGCATACCGGGCATCTGCCGCATCACGACGAAACCCAGGTCGAGGGCGTGGAGATCGATGCGCCCGGTGTCGGCGCTGGGGGGATCGCCCGATGATCACGCTGATGATCTTCGGGCTGCTCGTCGCCCTGATGCTGACGGGCATGCCGATCTCGATCGCGCTCGGCCTGACCGTGCTGACGTTCCTGTTCTTCATGACCTCGGTGCCGATCGAGTCCGTGGCGCTGAAGCTTTTCACCGGCATCGAGAAGTTCGAGATCATGGCGATCCCGTTCTTCATCCTGGCCGGCAACTTTCTGACCCATGGCGGCGTCGCTAGACGCATGATCGCTTTTGCCAGAACGATGATCGGCCATTGGCCCGGAGGGCTCGGCATCGCCGCCACCATGGCAGCCGCGCTGTTCTCGGCGGTGTCGGGGTCTTCGCCCGCAACCGTCGTCGCCATCGGCTCGATCATGCTGCCGGCGATGCTGTCGGTCGGCTATCCCAAGCGCTTTGCCGCCGGGGTCATCGTCACCGGCGGCGCGCTCGGCAACCTCATTCCGCCGTCGATCATCATGGTGATCTATGCGGTGGCGACGAGCGGGGCGGTTTACTTTGGCCCGAATGGCGAGAAAGTCGCCTCTGCCTCGGTCGGGCAGTTGTTCATGGCCGGCATGGTGCCGGGCGTGATCCTGGCGATCATGCTGTCGGGGACCACGTGGTATCGCGCGTGGAAGAATAATATTCCGCGGGTCGAGAAGGCTTCGTGGGGCGAGGCGTTCACGGCGTTTGTAGACTCGTTCTGGGGCGTCTCCCTGATAGTCGTGGTTCTCGGCGGCATCTATCTCGGCTGGTTCACGCCGACCGAAGCCGCGGCGATGAGCGCGGTTTATGCCTTCCTGATCGAGATGTTCATCTACAAGGACCTGAGGTGGAAGGACGTGCCAAAAGTCCTGCTCATCTCCGCCAACATGAGCGCGATGATCCTCTACATCGTCACCAACGCGGTGCTGTTCTCGTTCCTGATGACGAGCGAGCAGATCCCGCAGGCGATGTCGAACTGGATCACGAACAGCGGCATCACCTGGATCACCTTCCTGCTGGTGGTGAACCTGCTGCTGCTCTTGGCCGGCAACGTGATGGAGCCGTCGTCGATCGTGCTGATCATGGCGCCGATCCTCTATCCGATCGCGGTCAAGCTCGGCATCCATCCGGTGCATTTCGGCATCATGATCGTGGTCAACATGGAAATCGGCATGTGCCATCCGCCGGTCGGCCTCAATCTCTATGTGGCCTCCGGCATCGCCAAGATGGGCATTACCGAATTGTCGATCGCGGTGCTGCCATGGCTGGTCACGCTGCTGGTTTTCCTCGGCCTCATCACCTACATCCCGGAATTGTCGCTGTGGCTGCCGCGTACCCTCGGGATGCTTTAACGATCTGGACAGACGAGGTTCATCGACATTACATCTTGGTAAGGGAAGGCACTCTTGCCTATCGTTAAGTTGATTGCCGGCAGCCGCGGGCCCATCTTCATGCGACCTTTCAACGGAGGTCAGAATGAGGAAGTTCACCATCGCCGCGGTCGCGGTGCTCGCCATCGCCGGTTCTACGGCGGTCTATGCCCAGCACCGTCATTGGGGCTACGGGCATACGCGGATGAACCCGGAAGACCGGGCGGCGTTTGCCGACGCGCGGATCGCCTCCGTGCATGCCGGGCTCAAGCTGACCGCCGACCAGGAAAAGCTGTGGCCGGCGGTGGAAACCGCCGTGCGGGAATTCGCCAAACTGCGGATCGATCGCGCCAATGCGCGGATGGATGCGAGGCGGGACGATTCGAGCCAGCAGAAGCCGGATGATCCGCTGACGCGCCTGCGCGAGCGCGCCGACAACATGGCGACTTCGGCGGCCGCCATGAAGAAAATCGCCGATGCGGCCGATCCGCTTTACAAGACGCTGGATGATGGCCAGAAGCGCCGCCTGGCCGTGCTGACCGGAATGGACCGGTTTCGTGGCCGTGGCGAAGGCTGGCGGGAGCGCCGAATGGAGCGTTTTGAGCGGGATCGCGACGATGGCGGCCGGGACCGCGGCTATAACCGCAACCGCTATGACCGGGATGACGGGCCGGACCGAGGGGGCCCGGAGCGGCTCTGAGCGCAGGTTTGCCGAGTTCGGCCCGGGTAGGGCGTTTTCCAGCGAAGTGGATACCGGTTCGCGTCAAGAAAGCGCGTCAAATCATGAATCTAGAGCCCCGTTCCGATTCAATCGGAACGGAAAAGGCTCTAGGGGCGGAAGCCGCTGAAATCCAGCGGCTTTTTGCCTTTCCGGGCCCACGCCAAAGGCCGGGAAAACTCCGTCAGCTTTGCTGGACATCGGGGAATCGCTTTGCTAAACGACGCCCTCTTGCGAAGGCTTTTCCGGACCAAGTCCGGGCGCATAGCTCAGTTGGTAGAGCAGATGACTCTTAATCATCGGGTCCCAGGTTCGAGCCCTGGTGCGCCCACCAAGCTTTTCAAGAATTTGGCCAGATAGCCGCCGCCCAGACCGCGAACCGCTTGTGCGGTCGCGGCTGAGCTATATCTGAATGCTCCGCAGGGCGGATCAGCAGTCAGAAAGTCAATGGACGGGGGCGAGCGTCCGCTTCAGCTTGTTGACGGCGCGAACGGCCAGACCGAGCAGGAACGGACTGGTCTGGCGGAAGACGGCGACCTTTTTCACATAGCCCTCGACATGCCATTTGGCGTGCGCACCGTTGTGGAAAACGATCACGTCACCGACGCCGTAACGTTTCGGTGGCATGCCCATGCTCTCAAGCACGATCGATCCTTCCTGGATCACGATGGTCTCGTCGACATCGTAGTACCAGTTGAATTTGCCCTCGGTGCAGGACCAGATCACGGTTGTGGCGGCGCCGTCCGCGCTGGTCGACAGCACATGCGACCGGGCTTCCGGATTGCCTTCAAGGATCCAGGATGGCTCGATCGGCGACGGCTTGAGATCCACGTTCAAATGGCCAGTTTCAATAAGCGCAAGCGGCATCGATCACCTCAGCGGATTGAAAAAGTATGCACGGCTCAACAGCGTCCCGGCTACGCGAGTTGCAGATTGCTAACTCTCCCGGAACGGATGGGACTAGATTATCCCACAAAGAATGAAGAGGCCAGTTTGGCCGCGCCCAACGGGTCGTTCAACGCGGGTTACCTCTAAAGAGCCACCTCAGGCCGTTTCGAAATTCGAGATGAAGCTAGAATGCGCTATCTTCTGGCGCCCGGCGAACAGGGTCGGTGATGCGACGAAGCTGGTGCGACAAGGAGACCGGCTATGGTTCGAAGTTTCAAGGTTCGTTCCGCTGAGCGCGATGCTCAGACCGATAGCGAACGGTTCGGTTCGATTTCGGCCGCGATTAGCGCCGCGGTTGCGTCAGTTCAGAAGGAGAGGGACGCGTTGCGTGGGCGAGTAGATGCGGCCCGCGATCTGGCTTCCTTTGTCGCGGGCACGGATTACGAAGAATATCTGACCCGGGATGCCAGGGACGCGTCCATGATCAAGGAATACGAGTCGCAGATGATAGCCGGCGAAAAGCGCGTGCAGGAGCTGGAGAGCCAGCTTGGCAGTCTGATCGCTGTTCAGGAAGTTTTCAGCCGCTCCTTTCCCGGCATGCCAGGGTAGGCCGAGGTGAGGCCGGCGATGTCTAGAGCGTTTTCGAGCGAAGTGGATACCGGTTCGCGTGAAGAAAACGCGTCAAAACAAGAGTCTAGAGCTTCGGTTCTGATTCAATCAGAACCGATAATGCTCTAGGTGGTGTGGACTCTAAGGATTCCCTTTTAGGCGCAAATCAGATTCAAGGCTTCTTTTTGGGAGGCAGTCTTG
>NZ_JAFCLX010000065.1:0-35685 GCF_018130205.1 Bradyrhizobium sp. AUGA SZCCT0222 | reverse complement strand
GACGTGAACAAGCGTCCACCGCATCCCGCCGCGCGTTCGTGACGTGCGCACGCCCCTCTTGTCGGGCGGGACGCGACGATTCAAGCCGCTGATTTGCCCGACGAGGGAAGCGGAATTTTGCCCGTCGGGTTAATTTGTCGCAGCCAGCCGTCATTGCCTGCAACAAACGCAACGCGTTTGTGCAAGGGAGCTCTTGCGACGAAGCAAATCCATCCATCCGTTATGCCGCCGCCATGGATTGCTTCGCTTCGCTCTCATGCACAAACGCTCCGCGTTTGTTGCAGACAATGACGAGGAGAGACTGCCTCCAATCGCATTCCAGGCCCGCGCCAAGGGGCGCGTCCCGGAATGACGGGGGTGGCCGATCGAACTTCCGACAACTTTGACCGCCATGATAGGATCGGTAGTTTATACGAAGCGTGCCCTCGGAGGGCCGCGATCATTGATTTCAGATCGGCGGTTTTCGGTATGCGAATAAAAAACGCCGCGGCACTGTTTGCCATCGGATTTTTGTCCGTCAGTTTTTGGCTGCCTGAGAGCGCGAGATGCCAAACCTCGCTTGCTCCACCGCTTTCGCTTGCCCGGCCGGCACCATCGGCGGACGAGGCTGTGCCGCCGCCTCCGGCTGTCATCCTGGCTTCGCCGCCAGCGGAAGCCGAGGACGCGCCTCCACCAAGGGCAACCGCCAAGCGTGCGGCGCCGCCGGTCGCCAGGGACGCGTCACCGCCAGCGGCAACCGACGAAGCTCCTCCACCAAAGGCAACCGCCAAGCGTGCGGCGCCGCCGGTCGCCAAGGACGCGTCACCGCCTGCGGCAGCCGACGACGCGCCTCCACCTAGGGCAACTGCCAAGCGCGCGCCGCCGCCGGTGGCCAGGGACGCGTCACCGCCAGCGGCAACCGAGGACGCTCCTCCACCGAGGGCGACCGCCAGGCGCACGGCGCCGCCGGTCGCGAGGGAGACACCGCCGCCGAAACCGGCCGCCGATCACGATGGCTTCATCACCAGCATCGAAGACGAACCGGCTCCGACGTTACCCGTCAGCCCACGCACAGCCAAACGGTCAAAGCCGATGAAAGAGCCCGACAGCGTCGCCGGGCAACCGTGGGCCGATTCCGCGGATGATCTGCAGCTCAGGCGCAAGCTGACGATCTGCCGCGACTGCAAATAATGGCGCCCGGAATGATGGGGAGATTCATCCCTTCGGCGGATCGAGCCGCTGAAAAATTTCCTGGAACGGCGGCAGCGCCTCGCAGCGCGCGGCGTGCGCCTGCAACGCTGGATAGCGTGCATCGAACAGCGCGGGATGCGCTTCGCTGATGAAGCGCAAGGCGCAGGCGATCATGATATCGGCGTGGCCGATACGGTCGCCGAACCAGTATGGCGACGGGATCGGCTCGCGCTCTTTCTCCAGCATCTCGAGCACGCCGCCGATCTGCGTCTGGCAGCGCTCGACCCAAAGCGCGAGCTGTTCCTTGCGCAGCACCCGCTCATAGATCAGGCTGACCGCCTTGTCGGCGAGGCCACTGCCGAGCGCGCAGATCCGCAATTGCCGGCGGCGCAGATCGCCGCGCTCGGCCATCATCGCCGCTTCCGGGCCGACCAGTTCATCGAGCGCATCCAGGATCGCGGAGCTCTCGATGACAGCCTCGCCGCTGGCGAGCACCAGCGTCGGCACCCGGCGCAACGGATTATACGGCGCGATCTTGTCCGCATCGCCGAAAGTCGACCACGGCCTGTGCTCGAACGGCAAGCCATACAGCCGCAGCGCAATCGCGACGCGGCGGACGAAGGGGGAGTCGTATTGGCCGATCAGGAACATGGATGACTGTGTCCTACTTGTCATGGCCGGGCTTGACCCGGCCATCCATCTGCTTTGAAGGTGTCATCATGAAGGGTGATGGATGCCCGGATCAAGTCCGGGCATGACATTCCCCAAACGGAAGGACGGCCATGCGCCTGCCACTCAACGTCCTCGGGCTTTCGTTGCTGCTCCTTGCCGGCTCAGCTCACGCCCAGAGCGGCCCCGCCGGCTTCCAGTCACCGTCGAAAAACATCGCCTGCGCTTATTTCGACTACGACAAGCAAAACACGCTCCGCTGCGACATCATGGAAGCCACGGTGACCGCGCGCCGGCCGGCCGATTGCGATCTTGAATGGGGCAAGGCGTTCGAGATGCGATCGAAGGGCGATGCCGTGCGCCTCTGCTACGGCGACACGGTCATGGACTCCAAAATGCCGGTGCTGGCCTATGGCGAGGTCTGGCAGCGCGGCGGATTTACCTGCACTTCGGAGCAATCGGGCGTGACGTGCTTCAACGCGGAGCGCCGCGGGTTTTCGCTGTCGCGGGCGAAGCAGGATTTGTTTTGAGCTAGGGCATGCCCTCGTTCCGTCATCCTGAGGTGCGAGCGCAGCGAGCCTCGAAGGATGAAACGGCCCCAGTGGGGCCGTCGCCCTTCGAGGCGCGCAAGAGCGCGCACCTCAGGGTGACGGAGTTAGCCCGAGGCTGTTGCTTCAAAGCGACTTCTCTGGCTCACTCAATAACCGGCACATGCCTCGCCGCATCGCGCCGCGCGGTGCCATCAATCCGCGGATCGTCCTCGATCTCGATTTGCCGCCGGAAGGCGCGAAAGCCGGAGCGCTGATAGAACGCCACCGCTGATGGATGATCGTGCGTGCAGGTGTGCACCCAGAACCGTGCGATCGGCCGCGACCATGACAGCTCCAGCGCGCGGTTCATCATCCAGCGGCCGGCGCCGCTGCCGATCAGTTTTGCGGTGACGCCGAAGAAACCAAGCTCGCATTGGCCGGCCTCGCGAAAGTCCAGCTCAAGCAGGCCTTCGTCGCGCCCCTCATGCTCCAGCGCATAGACCTCCACCAGCGGTGAATGGATGATTGACGAGAGCTTGGCATCCGGCATCCGCGTCCGCGAGTACCACAGCCACTCCTCGCCGACACGGCGGAACAGTTCGCGATACCAGTCGAGGCCGGGGGCCTCCGCGCGGCGCAGCGTCCATGCGCCCGCAGGGTCCGACGGGATCGCGGGGAGTTCGGTCATCTCCAGATGCGTGACGACGGTGGCGATCTTGCCGGAGGGAACGTCGAAGTCACCGTCGGGAAGGATCATGCGTTCGCTCGCTGCCAGAGGACATCGACCTGCCCGCCACGCGGGAGGCGGACAGTCAATGTCAGTCGATCCTGAGAAAGTTCGAAGAACCGCTCCTGATCAGTCCCGTTCCAATTCGGAAAGGAGCTGGCTTCGACGTGGATAGCAAGAACCCGGCGGGGTCCGTCGATGACGTAGGTGCCGAAATAAGTCATGGTTCCAAGCGCGGTTTTCTTTGCCTCCTCGGCCGATATCTGCGCGATCTGGCCGAAGTTCTCGATCCGGTAGTTGACGCGATCCGAGCGCATGACCGAAATCATGTAGTGGCCGGCCGTATCGAAGAAGGCCCGGCCTTGGGGCTTCTCGCCGAATTGCTTCAGTTTGGTTCCATCACCGTTGGTCTGCTCCCATGAGACAAGGGTCCAGGCGCCGGCAAGCTGCTCCTTGAGCGGTCTTCCGGCGGCACCTTGCGCCATTAGCCCTCCCCCTCATCGCTCGCCAGCAATCCCTTCACCGCCCGCGACCACCCGGCGAGCTTCCGCTCCCGCGTCGCCGCACTCATCGCCGGCTTGAACCTGTGCTCCAACCGCCAATTGTCGGCAAACTTCGCGGGCTCCGGATAGACACCCGCCTGCAACCCGGCGAGATAGGCGGCGCCGAGCGCCGTTGTTTCCTGAATCATCGGGCGATCGACCGGCGCGTCGAGCAAGTCGGCGAGGCGCTGCATGGTCCAGTCGGAGGCGGTCATGCCGCCGTCGACGCGGAGCACGTTGGCGGCCTTTTCGCCCGGCCAGTCGGCGCGCATCGCCTCGCGCAGATCGTAGGTCTGGTAGCAGACGCTCTCCAGCGCGGCGTGCGCGAGTTCGGCCGGGCCGGTGTTGCGGGTGAGGCCGAACAGCGCGCCGCGGACGCGCGGATTCCAGTAGGGCGCCCCTAGGCCGACGAAGGCCGGCACCAGATAGACGCTCTGCATGGAATCGGATTTGTCGGCGAGCGGGCCGGTCTCCGACGCCTGCTTGATGATGCCGAGGCCGTCGCGCAGCCATTGCACCGCGCTTCCGGCGACGAAGATCGAGCCTTCGAGCGCATAGGTGCGCTTGCCGTTCAATTGATAGGCGATGGTGGTGAGCAGCTTGTTCTTCGAGGCCACCGGCGTGGTGCCGGTGTTGAGCAAAGCGAAGCAGCCGGTGCCGTAGGTCGATTTGATCATGCCGGGGGTGAAGCAGGCCTGGCCGATGGTCGCGGCCTGCTGGTCGCCGGCGATGCCTGATATCGCGATCGCGCCGCCGAACAAACCTGGTTCGCTCTCGCCGAATTTGGCGGAGGAATCCTTCACCTCGGGCAGCATCGAGCGCGGCACGCGCAGCAGTTTCAAGAGGTCGTCGTCCCATTCGCCGGTGTGGATGTTGAACAGCAGCGTGCGCGAGGCGTTGGTGGCGTCTGACGCGTGCACCTTGCCGCCTGACAGACGCCACAGCAGATAGCAATCGACGGTGCCGAACATCAGCTCGCCGCGCGCGGCGCGTTCGCGCGCGCCGGGCACGTGGTCGAGGATCCAGGCGACTTTCGTGCCCGAGAAATAGGGATCGATGATCAGGCCGGTCTTGGCCGAGATCGCAGGCTCATGGCCTTCACTCTTTAGTTTGGCGCAGATGTCGGCGGTGCGGCGGTCCTGCCAGACGATGGCGCGGTGCACGGCCTGGCCGGTGGCGCGGTCCCACACGACCGTGGTCTCGCGCTGGTTGGTGATGCCGATCGCGGCGATGTCTTTCGCCTTCAGGCCCGCCTTCTCCAGCGCCTCGCGGCAGACCATCACCGTCGAGGTCCAGATATCCTCCGGCTCGTGCTCGACCCAGCCCGAGGCCGGGAAATGCTGCGGGAATTCCTGCTGCGCGGTGGCGGCGATCGAAATGTCCGATCGAAACACGATGGCGCGCGAGGATGTGGTGCCCTGATCGATCGCCAGCACAAAGGACATGATGGTGCTTCCCGGAAAGGTTGGTGGTGGCCGAGAGGCAATCCGATTGGGAGGCGAAGGTCAATATCTCACCGTCGTCCCGGACAAGCGAAGCGCGATCCGGGACCCATACGCCGCGGCCCATCGGTTATGGCACGGCGTCAGCGACCTTCTTTCGATCGATAGCACAACGCGGTATGGGTCCCGGCGTTCGCCGGGACGACGCGTGGAGAGAGCGAGGGCCGAAGCTACGTCGCCGCCGTGGTCACCCCACCATCGACCACGATCGTCTGGCCGGTCATGAACGTCGACGCGTCGGAGGCTAGATACGCCACTGCACCCGCGATTTCGTCGGGTTCGCCGATGCGGCGCAGCGGCGTGGTGGCGGTGCGGCGCTTCAGATTATCAGGGTCTTCCCACAGCGCGCGGGCGAAATCGGTTTTCACGAGGCCCGGCGCGACGCAATTGACGCGGACGCCCTTCGGGCCCCATTCGCCGGCGAGGCTGCGGCACAGCGAGAAATCCGCCGCCTTGGAGATGCCGTAGGCGCCGATCACGGTGGAGCCGCGCAGGCCGCCGATCGAGGACACGATCACGACCGAGCCGCTGCCGCGTTCCGCCATCTGCGGGATCGCCTGCGCGCACAGCCAGATGTTGCTCTTGACGTTGGAGCCCATGATCTTGTCGAAGGCCTCGTCCTTGATGTCGAGCAGCGGGCCGTAATACGGATTGACCGCGGCGTTGCAGACGAGGATGTCGACCTTGCCGTAATGCTTTGTGGTGCCCGAAATCAGCGCGTCGACTTCCTCGCGGCGCGAGATGTTGCAGGGAATGACATGGGCATCGCCGCCGGCCTTCTTGATGCCTTCGGCGACCTCCACGCAGGCATCCGCCTTGCGGCTGGAGATCACGACCTTGGCACCGAGTTTTGCCAACAGTTCCGCCGAGGAGCGACCGATGCCGCGGCTCGAGCCGGTGATGACGGCGACCTTGCCGGTGAGATCGAACGGGGTTCCCTTCACGATACGCTCCCTTGTTTTTCTTGCTTCGCGAATTGCAACAACTCGTCATGCCCGGGCTTGACCCGGGCATCCATCTTTTCGAAGAGCGATCGATTGCCGGGTCAAGCCCGGCAATGACAGTTTGTCAGATCAACCCACCCGCGTCCGTCACACGGCGCAGATGATAATCCGTGTCGCCAAAGCTGTTCTCGATAATGGTCAGGCGCTTGAAGTAGTGGCCGATCTTGGCTTCCTGGGTCATGCCGATGCCGCCATGGAGCTGGATCGACTGCTGGCCGACGAATTTCAGCGATTTTCCAATTTGCACTTTCGCGGCAGCCACAGCTGTGGCGCGCTCCTTGGCGTTGTCGAAATCCGCCGCCATGGTCGCGAACATCGACATGCTGCGGGCCTGTTCGACGGCGACGAACATGTCGGCGGCGCGGTGCTGCAGGGTCTGGAAGGTGCCGATCGCAACGCCGAACTGTTTTCGCGTTTTCAGGTACTCGACGGTGGATTTCAGCGATTCATCCATCGCCCCGACCGCTTCGGCGCACATCGCGGTGCGGGCGTCGTCGACCACGCGCTCGATCAGATCAAGCGCATTCTCGGGATCGCCGATCGCAGCCTCGGCGCCAACCTCGACGCCGGTCAGCGTGATGTCGGCGGCGTGCAGGCCGTCCTGGGTCGGATAGCCCTTGCGGCTGATGCCCTTGGCGTTGGCGGGCACCAGGAACACGCCGATGCCGCTCTTGTCGCGCCGCGCGCCTGACGTGCGCGCGGTGACGATCAGGGTGTCGGCGTTCTCGCCGTTGATCACGACGAATTTTTCGCCGTCGATCACCCAGCCCGCGCCCTTCTTTTTGGCCGTTGTCGCGACGTCGGAGAGATCGTAGCGCGAGTTCTTCTCGAGCTGCGCGAACGCAAAGGTCTTGCTGCCGTCGATGATAGCAGGGATATGCGCGGCCTTCTGCTCGGCCGAGCCGCCGTGGCGCAGGAAGCCGCCGGCAATCACGACCGTGGCGAGATAAGGCTCCAGCACCAGCGCCTTGCCCATCGCCTCCATCACGATCGCGGTTTCCACCGCGCCGGCGCCGAAGCCGCCGTCTTCTTCCGAAAACGGCAGGCCGAGCAGCCCCTGTTCGGCAAGCTTGCCCCACACGGTCTTGCTCCAGCCGCCCTTCTCGGTGCGGTATTTCTTGCGCGCCTCGAAGTCGTAGGAATCGTTGAGGAGACCGTCGACGCTTTCCTTGAGAAGCCGCTGCTCCTCGGACAAATCAAAATCCATGTTGTTCCGTTCCTTTAACCGATCGCTCGTTTCTTAACCTCTCCCCGCTTGCGGGGAGAGGTCGGATCGCCCTTGCGATCCGGGTGAGGGGGTACCGCACTCACCGTTAGTTCAGCGCTCGCGGTGAGAGCCCCTCACCCCGACCCTCTAAGAGCGAGCTTTCGCTCGTCTCGACCCCGCAAGCGCGGGGCGAGGGAGAAGAAATCACAACCCCAGCACCGCTTTGGTGATGATGTTGCGCTGGATCTCGTTGGAGCCGCCGTAGATCGAGACCTTGCGGTTGTTGAAGTAGCTCGGCGCGATCTGCGCGGTCCAGTCCATCGCCTCGTTGGAGCCGTCGTCGCCATGCTCGTCATAGGGCGCGGCGAACGGGCCGATCACTTCCATCAAAAGTTCGGTGGTGGTCTGCTGGATTTCCGAGCCCTTGATCTTCAAGACCGAGGACGCCGGATTGGGCTTGCCCTTGCCGTGCTTGCCTTCGTCGGCGACGACGCGGAGCTGCGTCAGCTCGAGCGCCTTCAGTTCGATCTCGCAGGCGGCCAGCTTCTCGCGGAAACCCTGGTCCTCGAGCACGGGCTTGCCGTTGGATTCGACCTTGGAGGCGAGCTCCTTGATGCGGCGCAGCCGCTCCTTGGAAACGCCGACCCGGGCGATGCCGGTGCGCTCATTGCCGAGCAGGAACTTGGCGTAATCCCAGCCCTTGTTCTCCTCGCCGATCAGATTTTCGACGGGCACCTCGACGTCGTCAAAGAACACTTCGTTGACCTCGTGGCCGCCGTCGATGGTCTCGATCGGGCGCACCGTGATGCCCTTCGACTTCATGTCGAACACAATGAAGGAGATGCCCATCTGCTTCTTGGCGTTGTTGTCGGTGCGGCAGAGACAGAAGATCATGTCGGCGTGCTGCGCCAGCGTGGTCCAGGTCTTCTGGCCGTTGATGATGTATTTGTCGCCACGGCGCTCGGCCTTGGTCTTCAGCGAGGCGAGGTCCGATCCTGAGCCCGGCTCCGAAAAGCCCTGGCACCACCAGTCGTCGACATTGGCGATGCGCGGCAGATATTGCTTCTTCTGCGCCTCGTTGCCGAAGGTGTAGATGACCGGGCCGACCATGCTGACGCCGAAGGCGAGCGGCGCCGGCGCCGGATGCATCTGCAGCTCTTCGTTGAAGATGTAGTGCTGCACGGAGCTCCAGCCGGTGCCGCCATATTCCTTCGGCCAGTGCGAGACGCCCCAGCCCTTCTTGTTCAGGATGCGCCACCAGGTGACCATCTCGTCCTTGGACAGGTGGCGGCCTTCCTGCAGCTTGCGCCGTGTATCCGGCGGCACGTTATCCCTGAAGAAGGCCCGCACTTCCTCACGAAACGCTATTTCTTCCTTGCTGAAAGCGAGATCCATCGGATCCTCCTGTGAGCGAATTAGAACTACGAATTCTCTTTACTTGCGTCGTCCCGGCGAAGGCCGGGACCCATAACCACCGATGTTTTTTGTAGCAAAGGCAACTGGCTCCATCTTCCATCACCGCGGACACGGAGTATGGGTCCCGGCCTTCGCCGGGACGACGATGGAGTGGTTACCGCCTCACTCACGCACGGCCTCCCGATGCCAATTGTTGTTTGGCCTGCGGCGAAGGCTGCCGCAGACGCAGTTCGTGGCGCGAAAGCTTGCCTACCGGCGTGCGCGGCAGTTCATCGACGAAATCGACCGCGGCCGGGATTTCATGCTTGCCGAGCTTGCCGGTGAGAAAGGCGCGCAGCTCTTCCAGCGCGAACGGTTTTGCATCGCTGCGCAGCTTGATGAATGCTTTTGCCGCTTCGCCGCGGTAATCGTCGGGAATACCGATCACGATCACTTCCTGCACGGCGGGATGGGTGTAGATCGCCTGCTCGATCATCTGCGGGTAGACGTTGAAGCCGCCGGAGATGATCATGTCCTTCTTGCGGTCGACCAGGTAGAAATAGCCGTCGCCATCCATGTAGCCGATGTCGCCGGTCAGGAAGCGGTCGCCGACGAACGCTTCGGCGGTTTCCTTCGGCCGGTTCCAGTAGCCTTTGGTGACGTTCGGTCCGCGGATGCGGATCTCGCCGACTTCGCCAACCGGCATCAATTGCTTGGGATCGTCGAGCGACACCACGTCCATCTCGATGCCCGGCAGCATCAAACCAATGGAGCCGGGTTTGTCCGGGCCTTCCTTGGGATGGGCGGTGCCGGGCGAGCAGGTCTCGGTCATGCCCCAGCCGCTCTTCAGCTTCATGCCGACCCTCTGTTCGAGGATCCGCGCAACCTCGACCGGCAGCGGCGCGCCGCCCGAGCCGACGCTGACCAGCGAGGACAGATCGCGCTTGTCGAGATCGGGCAATGCGGCGATCGCGATCCACATCGTTGGCACGCCGGGAAAATACGTCGCGCGCTTGGTCTCGATGTCGCGCATGACAGCCTCGACGTCGAAACGCTGGTGCAGCGAGATCAGATTGCCGCGCCGGATCGACGACAGCAGCACCACCGTCAGCGCGTAGATATGGAACAGCGGCAGCACGCAGATCACGCGCTCGATCGCGTTGCGCTCGGCGCGCGACGGCGCACCCCAGACGTCATAGACCGATACCGCCGAGGTGAGATTGCCGTGGCTGAGCATCGCGCCCTTCGGCAGCCCCGTGGTGCCGCCGGTATATTGCAGCAGCGCGACATCGTCGGCGCTCATGACAGGCCATTGCGCGGGCCTCGCCGCGCCGTCGATGAATTGCCTGTAGGTGATGACGGCCGGATTGTCCGGCAATGCCGTCTGCGGCGTGCCGACCTTGCCCCAATCATCGTCCTCGCAAACGATCAGGCGATCGAGCAGGCCTTTGTCGAGGAATTTCAGCGCGGTCGGCAACAGCGCCGACAAATTGCTGGTGACCAGCACGCGCGCGCCGGAGTCAGAGAGCTTGTGCGACAGCGCAATCTCGCCGTCGAGCGGCGACAGGTGCACCACGCGAGCGCCGGCTTTCAGCGCGCCGAAGAAATTGACGGGATGGTCCGGCGAGTTGCCGAGGAACAGCGCGACCGAATGATCCTTGCCGTAGCCGGCGCGCAGGAACGCACTGGCTGCCGTCTCCACCAGGGATTCGAGCCCGGCGTAGCTGATCGGCCGGTCGCGGAATTCCAGCGCCGGGCGCGATCCGAACTCGGCGGCGGCTGCCGACAACAAATCAGGCAGCGTGCCGCGCGGAAGCGGATCGTCCCAGTGAACGCCTTGCGGATAGAACTGTTCGCCGGGATGGGTCATGCAGGCTTTCACGAGCACTCATTGGAGACCGTCATTCCGGGGCGAGCGAAGCTCGAACCCGGAATCTCGAGATTCCGGGTCTGGTCCTTCGGACCATCCCGGAATGACGAGTGGAGAGAGCAGTGGCCCATCAAGCCGCTTTCGACTGTGCCAGCGACGCAAAGGTCTTGCCCTCCGCGGCGAGACGCTTGAGCAGCGGCGCCGGTTCGAGCGAGGGATCGTTGGTCTCCTTGGCGTAGTACGACAGGCGATCCGCGATGTGCTTGAGGCCGACCTGGTCGGCATAGAACATCGGGCCGCCGCGATAGATCGGCCAGCCATAGCCATAGAGCCAGATCACGTCGATATCGCTCGGACGCGCCGCGATGCCCTCCTCCAGGATCCGCGCACCCTCGTTGATCATCGGGTACATCATGCGCTCGAGGATTTCGTCGTCGCTGACCACGCGGGTCTTGCGGCCGAGGCGCTGCAGGGTTTCGGTGATCAGCTTCTCGACCTCCGGATCGGGCATCGGCGAACGCGAGCCGCCTTCGTATTTGTAATAGCCCTTGCCGGTCTTCTGGCCGAAGCGGCCGGCTTCGCACAGCGCATCCGCGATTTCCGACTTGAGGCCGCGGTCCTTGCGCGAACGCCAGCCGATGTCGAGGCCGGCGAGATCGCCCATCGCGAACGGGCCCATCGGCATGCCGAATTTCGTCACGACGGCATCGACCTGCTGCGGCAGAGCGCCTTCGAACAACAGCTTTTCGGACTGCTTGCCGCGCTGCGCGAGCATGCGGTTGCCGACAAAACCGTCGCAGACGCCGACCACCGCCGGAACTTTCGCAATTTTGCGCGCGATCGAGACGGCCGTGGTCAAAGCATCCGGCGCGGTCTTGTCGGCGCGGACGATTTCGCACAGCTTCATCACGTTGGCCGGGGAGAAGAAGTGCATGCCGAGCACGTCCTGCGGACGGCTGGTGACCTTCGCGATCTCGTCGATGTTGAGATAGGAGGTGTTGGAGGCGAGCACGGCGCCCTTCTTGGCGTATTTGTCGAGCGCGGTGAACACTTCCTTCTTGATCGCCATGGTTTCGAACACGGCTTCGATCACAAGGTCAGCGTCCTTGACGTTCTCAAGGCCGACCACCCCGGTGATCAGGCCCATCCGCTTGGCCGGCGCGTCTGCCGGGATGCCACCGCGCGCGGCGGTCGCCTCGTAATTCTTCTGCATCACGCCCATGCCGCGCTTGAGCTGCTCTTCGCCTGTTTCGATCAGCGTCACCGGGATACCGGCATTGGCGAACGACATCGCAATGCCGCCGCCCATGGTGCCGGCGCCGATGATCGCGACGCGCTCGACATTGCGCGGTTTTGTGCCTTCGGGAACGCCGGCGACTTTTGCCGCCTCGCGTTCGCTGAAGAAGGCGTAGCGCTGTGCCTTCGACTGGTCTGATGACACCAGCTTGAGGAAACCTTCGCGCTCCTTCTTCAACCCTTCGTCGAACGGCAGTTCGATCGCGGCGCGCACGGCGTCCGCGGCGGCGAACGGGGCTTCCAGTCCGCGCGCCTTCTTGGTGAGGGCCGCGACCGCGTTGGTGAAGATCGAAATATCGGCTTTCGCCGCGGCGAGCTTCGAATCGTCGTCGCGCAGCTTGCGCAGCGGGCGCTTCTCCGCCAGCACCTTGCGGGCAAAGGCTTCGCCGCCCGAGGCCGGACCTTCGACGATTTCCTCGATCAGGCCGTTCTTGAGGGCTTCAGCGGCGCCGATCGGATCGCCGCTGACGATCATCTTGACCGCCATTTCCGGGCCGATCGCACGCGGCAGGCGCTGGGTGCCGCCGGCACCCGGCAACAGGCCGAGCTTCACTTCAGGCAGGCCGAGTTTTGCCTCTTTGGTCGCCACGCGGTAGTGGCATGCCAGCGCGACTTCGAGACCGCCACCAAGCGCGGTACCGTGGATGGCGGCAATGATCGGCTTCGGCGAGTTCTCCATCGCGACCAGCACTTCATGCAGACCCGGAGGCTTCGGCGGCTTGCCGAATTCGGTGATGTCGGCGCCGGCGATGAAGGTGCGCCCGCCGCAGGTCAGCACGATCGCCTTTACCTCGGGATCAGCGATCGCAGCCTTCATGCAGTCGAAAATGCCGCCACGCACGGCGGCGCTGAGCGCGTTCACCGGAGGGCTGTTGACCGTGACGATGGCGATGGCGTCATGACGTTCGAGTTTTACGACTTCGTTCACGGGACTCTCCCTGAATGCCTTGTTCTTGTTTGCCGCTCGACTTGCGTTGAGTAGCTACGGCGTTTTGTTGATTTCGCACTGCGAAATTTAATTCCACATCTTGACAGGGAGGGTTATTTTGAAGCACGTCCCTTGTCAACGAGCTCGGTAAAGCAGCAGGCAATGAAACGTCCAGGGAAGAAAGCGGCGACTGACCGCAGCTTCGTCGTCGCGCTCTCCCGCGGACTTGATGTGTTGCGCGCATTCCAACCCAACGACGGGCTTCTCGGCAATCAAGAGATCGCTGCCCGTACTAAATTGCCGAAGCCAACCATTTCCCGGCTGACCTACACCTTGACCAAGCTGGGCTATCTTACACCCGTTCCACGGTTCGAAAAGTATCAGCTCGCGCCATCAGCCATGGCCCTGGGGTATGCCGCGCTGGCCAATCTCGGCGTTCGGCATTTGTCCGAACCCTACCGTGAAGCGCTGATGCGCGAGACCGGCGGCGCGGTTGCGGTCGGCGGCCGCGACCGTCACAGCATGATCTATTTCGGCCAGAGCCGGACCGGCTTGCTTGGCGTGCAGCTCGACGTCGGTTCGCGGGTACCGATCGCGACCACCGCGATGGGACGCGCCTATATCTGGGCGCTGCCCGATGACGAGCGTGCCGCTTTGTTGCGCGAGCTGCGCGATCATTACGGCAGCCGCTGGGCCCGGATGCGCGACGGCATCGAACGCGCGGGCGAAATGGTGGCGCGTCAGGGATTCACGATCTCCGCAGGCGAATGGCAAGACGATGTGCACGCGGTAGGCGTCGCGTTGAAGCTAAGCGATGGAACCGGACCGTATGCCTTCAATTGTGGCGCGCCCGCTTTCCGTTTCACGGAAGATCGCTTGATCAACGACATTGGACCTCGCCTTGTGACGATGGTAAGGAACATCGAGGCGGCGCTGGGCGGCGCAGCCCCGCAATCCAAAAAAGAAGAGAACAAGAAATTGAAAGCAGGAGGGAAAGTTGCACGTGTGGTCGAGGGGATCAGATAGCCATCATCATGGCCGGCGCAGGTTTTCGCGCGGTCATTCCCGCCCCATGAGTCATTTGGGCGGGACGCGATGACGCAGGCACAGCTCGCGCAGGGAAATGCTCCCCTGCTTGCGGTTCGCGACGTCAGCGTCGTGTTCGGCGGCATCATCGCGTTGAATGGTGTGTCCTTTGACATGCACAAGGGCGCCATCCTCGGCCTGATCGGACCGAACGGCGCCGGCAAGACAACGCTCTTCAATTGCCTTTCCAGGCTTTATCAGCCGAGCACCGGCGACATCCTGATGGAAGGCGCCAGCATCCTGACGCGGCCAGCGCACAAGATCGCCGAGATCGGCATCGGCCGCACCTTCCAGAACGTCGCGCTGTTTCCCAACCTCTCGGTGATGGACAACGTTCGCGTCGGCTGCCACTCGCGCTCCTCCAGCGACATCATCTCGGATTCGCTCAAGCTCGCCTGGGTTCGCCGCGGCGAAACCGAGATCAACAGGAAGGTTCATGAGATCCTCGATTATCTGGATCTCGGTGACGTCGCGCATACCGTGGTATCCGGCCTGCCCTTCGGCACCCAGAAGCGCGTCGAGCTGGCGCGCGCGCTGGCCGCCGATCCGAAAATCCTGCTGCTCGACGAGCCCGCCGGCGGTCTCAACCACGAGGAAGTTCACGTGCTCGGCGACCTGATCCGCCGCATTCGCGACGATCGCCATATGACCGTGCTGCTGGTCGAACATCACATGGGTCTTGTCATGTCGATCGCCGACCATGTCGTCGCACTCAACTTCGGCCGCAAGCTGGCCGAGGGAACCCCGGCCCAGGTCCAGGCCGACCCGGATGTCATCAAAGCCTATCTGGGGAGCAAGGACGACCAATGACCGCGATGCTCAACGTCAAGGATTTGCGGGCCTATTACGGCCAGGTCCAGGCACTCCATGGCCTGTCCTTTGCCCTCAACGAGGGCAGCCTGACCACCCTGCTCGGCGCCAACGGCGCCGGCAAGACCACCACGTTGCGGGCGATCTGCAACATGGTGCGCTCCACCGGCGCGATCGAATTCGAGGGCAAGTCGCTCTCCGGCCGCTCGACCGAAAACGTCGTCCGTCTCGGCATCGCGCATGTGCCACAGGGCCGCGGCACCTTCACCACCATGACGGTGGAAGAGAACCTGCAGTTAGGGGCCATCACGCGCAGCGACTCCAAGAACATCGTTTCCGACATCGAGCGCATGTACGCGCACTTCCCGGTGCTGAAGGAACGCCATACCCAGCAGGCCGGAACACTGTCGGGCGGCGAACAGCAAATGCTCGCGGTCGCGCGTGCGCTGATGTTGCGGCCGCGGCTGATGCTGCTGGACGAGCCGTCATTCGGTCTCGCCCCCCTGATCGTGCGCGACCTGTTCAAGATCCTCGGCAAGATCAACCGTGAGGACAAGGTTACCATTCTGGTGGTGGAGCAGAACGCGCAACTGGCGCTGGAGCTCGCCGACCAGGCCTATGTGATCGAAACCGGAAAAATCGTGATGTCGGGGAACGCGAAGGAAATCGCGAGCAACGAAGACGTCCGCAAATCCTATCTGGGCTACTGAGGGGTACGGCCGTGGAACTATTTACCAACCAAGTCCTGGCCGGCGTCGCCACAGGCGCGATCTATGCCTGTATGGCGCTCGCGGTGGTCATGATCTACCAGGCGATCGATCATCTGAATTTCGCCCAGGGCGAAATGGCGATGTTCTCGACCTTCATATCATGGCAGCTGATGCAGTGGGGCATACCGTACTGGTGGGCCTTCCTGCTCACGCTGGCGATTTCGTTCGCAGGCGGCATCCTCATCGAGCGGCTGCTGTTCAAGCCGCTCGCCAAGGCCCCGGTCCTCACCAACGTCGCCGGCTTCATCGCCCTGTTCGCTATCGTCAACTCGATCGCCGGCCTGATCTGGGATTTTACCATCAAGCAGTATCCGACGCCGTTCGGATCCTCGCCCTTCCTCGGCAGCCAGCTGATCTCGACCCACCAGGCCGGGATGATCGGCGTCACTCTCCTGATGCTGATCGGGCTCTACCTGTTCTTCCAGTTCACCCGGATCGGCCTTGCGATGCGGGCTGCTGCGGCGTTGCCGGAATCGGCGCGACTGGTCGGCGTCAACACCTCCTGGATGATCGCACTGGGCTGGGGCATGGCCTCCGCGATCGGCGCCGTCGCCGGCATCCTGATCGCCCCGGTCGTGTTCCTCGAACCGAACATGATGGGCGGCGTCCTGGTTTACGGTTTCGCCGCCGCCGTGCTCGGCGGGCTTTCGTCACCGCTTGGCGCTGTCATCGGTGGCTTCCTGGTCGGTGTCTTCGAGAACCTCGCCGGCACCTACATCCCCGGCGTGGGCAATGAACTGAAACTGCCGATCGCGCTTGCGCTGATCATCACCGTCCTTGTCTTCAAACCTGCCGGTCTCTTCGGCCGAGCCATCGTCAAGCGAGTCTGATCATGAGCGCAGCTGCAGAAGACGCCGTTACAGAAGCTCCGGCCGTCGAGGCCGTTCCGAAGCGTGCCATGACGCTGGGCACCGGCACCTCGCTGGTGATCCTGGCGGCGCTGCTCATTACCCCTATATTCGTGAAGAACTTCGTCGTCTTCCAGATGACGATGGTCATGATCTACGGGATCGCGGTGCTGGCGCTCAACATCCTGACCGGCGGCAGCGGTCAGTTCTCGCTCGGCCAGAGCGCGTTCTACGCGCTCGGCGCCTATACGTCGGCGGTCCTGATGGAAGTCGCCAACGTGAACTACGCGCTGACGCTGCCGATCGCGGGGCTTGTGTCGTTCGGCGCCGGCTATCTGTTCGGCAAGCCCGCCTTGCGGCTTTCCGGCATCTACCTGGCCCTTGCCACCTTCGCGCTGGCGGTCGCCATGCCGCAGCTCCTGAAGCTGCATTTCCTCGAGGCTTGGACCGGCGGCGTGCAGGGCCTCACCGTCATGAAACCCGATGCGCCGTTCGGCCTCCCGATCGGACAGGACAAGTGGCTCTATTACTTCACACTGGCGATCTCGCTGGCGATCTATA
The DNA here is from genome assembly GCF_018130205.1 of Bradyrhizobium sp. AUGA SZCCT0222. Lineage (NCBI taxonomy): Bacteria > Pseudomonadati > Pseudomonadota > Alphaproteobacteria > Hyphomicrobiales > Nitrobacteraceae > Bradyrhizobium > Bradyrhizobium sp. AUGA SZCCT0222. The sequence continues at coordinate 18,770 of NZ_JAFCLX010000065.1, read as the reverse complement.
TCGGGTCGATCAACCTGCTGCGCTCGCGCTCGGGCCGCGCCTTCATGTCGATCCGCGACAATGAGATCGCGGCCTCGGCCATGGGCGTCGACGTCGCACAGTACAAGACGCTAGCCTTCGGCGTGTCCGCGGGCATCACCGGCATCGCCGGCGGGCTCAGCGCCATCGTCGTGGCGTTCGTGGCGCCCGACAGCTACACGATCAACCTGGCCATCGCGCTGTTCCTCGGCATGGTGGTCGGCGGCGTCGGCTGGCTGCCGGGCTCGTTCGTCGGCGCCGCCTTCATCATCTTCGTGCCCAACATCGCCGAGAGCATCTCCAAGGGCCTCTCAGGCGCCGTTTTCGGCGTGCTGCTGTTCCTTGTCATCTTCCTGGTGCCGCACGGCGCAAGGCAGGTCGCAATGGTTGCCCAGCATTTGCTCGGCAAACTAACGAAGAAAAACTAACCTCAAACTCGAATACAGGATCCGGATATAATGATGTTTTCGACAAGAAGCGCCGCGTTCGCGACGGCGCTCATCGCCTCTTTTGCCGTCAGCGGCAATGCTCTCGCCCAGAAGAAGTACGACACCGGCGCGTCCGATACCGAAATCAAGATCGGCAACATCATGCCCTATAGCGGACCGGCGTCCGCTTACGGCGTGATCGGCAAGACCGAAGAGGCCTACTTCAAGAAGATCAACGCGGAAGGCGGCATCAACGGCCGCAAGATCAACTTCGTCTCCTACGACGACGCCTATTCGCCGCCCAAGGCGGTCGAACAGGTGCGCAAGCTGGTCGAAAGCGACGAAGTGCTCGTCGTGTTCAATCCGCTCGGCACGCCCTCCAACAGCGCGATGCAGAAGTACCTCAACTCCAAGAAGGTGCCGCAGCTGTTTGTGGCCACCGGCGCCACCAAGTGGAACGAGCCGAAGGATTTCCCCTGGACCATGGGCTGGCAGCCCAGCTACCAGAGCGAAGCACGCATCTATGCCAAGTTCCTGATGAAGGAAAAGCCGGCCGCCAAGATCGCGGTGTTTTATCAGAACGACGATTTCGGCAAGGATTACCTCAAGGGCCTGAAGGACGGCTTCGGCGCCAAGGCGTCGATGATCATTGCCGAGGAAAGCTACGAGACCTCGGAGCCGACCATCGACAGCCACATCGTCAAGCTCAAGGCCACCGGCGCTGACGTCTTCATCAACATCGCCACGCCGAAATTCGCCGCCCAGGCCATCAAGAAGATCGCGGAAATCGAATGGAAGCCGATGCACCTGCTCACCAACGTCTCGGCGTCGGTCGGCAGCGTGATCAAGCCGGCAGGCTTCGAGAACGCACAAGGCATCCTCTCGGCGGCCTATGCCAAGGACGGCGCGGACGCGCAGTGGGACAATGATCCCGCGATGAAGAAGTTCTACGACTTCCTCGCCAAGTATTATCCCGAGGCCAACAAGCTCGACGGCTCCGTGGTCTACGGCTACGGCGCGGCGCAGACCATGGTGAAGGTGCTGGAAATGTGCGGGGACGATCTCACCCGCGCCAACGTGATGAAGCAGGCCGCGAGCCTGAAGGACTTCACGCCCGACACCCTGCTGCCCGGCGTCAAAATCAACACGTCGGCCAAGGATTTCGCCCCGATCGAACAGCTTCAGATGCAGCGGTTCAAGGGCGAGAAATGGGAGCTGTTCGGCGACATCATCAGCGGCGAACTCAGTAATTAATATTCCGCGTCACGGGCAGTCCGCCCGGGACCTTAGACAAAATATCGCCTCCCGCGGCTCAGTCGCGGGGGGCTTTTTGTTGCCCGGCGCGGCCGAAAGGTATTCAATGAAGGCAGGAGCCGGAAAGTGCTCCAACTTCAAGAAAAAACGACACATTCATCGTGGTCTCCAGGGAGAGAAAAACATGCCTGCTATCAACTTGCGATTGGGGGCCTTTTCGGCTGCCCTCGCATTGCTTGCCGCCACCAGCAGCGGCGCGATTGCCCAAAAGAAATACGACACCGGCGCATCCGACACCGAAATCAAGATCGGCAACATCATGCCCTACAGCGGACCCGCTTCCGCCTACGGCGTGATCGGCAAAACGGAAGCCGCCTATTTCAACAAGATCAATGCGGAAGGCGGCATCAACGGCCGCAAGATCAACTTCGTTTCCTACGACGACGCCTATAGTCCGCCGAAGACGGTCGAGCAGGTGCGCAAGCTGGTGGAGAGCGACGAAGTTCTGCTCGTCTTCAATCCGCTCGGCACGCCGCCGAACTCGGCGATCCAGAAATACATGAACCAGAAGAAGGTGCCGCAACTGTTCGTCGCCACCGGCGCAACCAAATGGAACGACCCCAAGGAGTTTCCCTGGACCATCGGCTGGCAACCCAACTACCAGAGCGAAACGATCATCTACGCCAAGTACATTCTGAAGCACAAACCGGACGCCAAGATCGGCGTGCTGTACCAGAACGACGATTACGGCAAGGATTACCTGAAGGGCCTGAAGGACGGACTTGGCGCCAAGGCGGCGTCCATGATCGTCATGGAGGAGAGCTTCGAAGTCTCGCAGCCGACCATCGACTCCCACATCGTCAAGCTCAAGGCGAGCGGCGCCGATGTGTTCATGAACATTACCACCCCGAAATTCGCGGCGCAGGCGATCAAGAAGAACATGGAGATCGGCTGGAAGCCGCTGCACTTCCTCAACAACGTCTCGGCCTCGATCGGCAGCGTCATCAAGCCTGCCGGCTTCGAAAACGCACAGGACATCATTTCGTCGAATTACCTGAAGGATCCGACCGACAAGCAATGGAAGGACGATGCGGGGATGAAGGCCTGGAACGAGTTCCTGGACAAATACTACCCCGAAGCCAACCGCGCCGATGCCTCGGTCATGTACGCCTACACCGTGGCCCAGGGCCTCGTGCACGTGCTGAAAGCCTGCGGTGACAACCTGACGCGCGAAAACATCATGAAGCAGGCCGCGAGCATCAAGGACCTCGAGCTTGGCGGCTTGCTGCCCGGCGTCAAGGTCAATACCTCGGCGACCGACTTTGCCCCGATCTCGCAACTGCAGCTCATGAAGTTCAAGGGCGAGGGCTGGGAACTGTTCGGCGAAATTCTCACCGGCGACGTCGGCGGCTAGTCCGCGATCGGTTCTCTAGCGCCTGACTACTAAAGGAGCAGCCCCTGCGGCATCGCCGCAGGGGCTTTTTCTTGATGCTTTCCGCTAAATCGTATTCAATCCCTCCACGTCATGCGCGAACTGCAATCAACAACAGAGCGTGACGCTTGCACAAAAAGACAATCTCAAAAAGGGAGACTCGGAATGCCTATTGCTACCAGCAGACTCGCCATTGCCTCGGCCGCGCTCATTGCGTTCGCAGCCACGAGCAACGGTGCGCTCGCTCAAAAAAAATACGACAGCGGTGCCACCGATACTGAAATCAAGATCGGCAACATCATGCCCTATAGCGGCCCTGCATCCGCCTATGGCGTGATCGGCAAGACCGAAGAGGCCTACTTCAAGAAGATCAACGCCGAAGGCGGCATCAACGGCCGCAAGATCACCTTCATCAGCTATGACGATACCTACTCACCGCCGAAGACCGTCGAGCAGGCACGCAAGCTGGTCGAAAGCGACGAAGTGCTGCTGGTGTTCAATCCGCTCGGCACTCCCCCGAACTCGGCGATCCAGAAATATCTGAACTCCAAGAAGGTGCCGCAGCTGTTCGTCGCCACCGGCGCCACCAAGTGGAACGATCCGAAGAACTTCCCCTGGACCATGGGATGGCAGCCCAACTATCAGAGCGAAACGCAGATCTACGCGAAGTACATCCTGAAGGAGAAGCCGAACGCCAAGATCGCCGTGCTGTATCAGAACGACGACTACGGCAAGGACTATCTGAAGGGCTTCAAGGACGGGCTCGGCGCCAAGGCCGCATCGATGATCGTCATCGAGGAGAGCTATGAAGTCTCCGAACCGACCATCGATTCCCATATCGTCAAGATGAAGTCGACCGGCGCCGACGTGTTCATCAACATCACCACGCCGAAATTCGCGGCGCAGGCGATCAAGAAGAACGCCGAAATCGGCTGGAAGCCGCTGCACTTCCTCAACAACGTCTCGGCCTCGATCGGCAGCGTCATCAAGCCGGCCGGCATGGAAAACGCCCAGGACATCATCTCGTCGCAATACCTGAAGGATCCGACGGATGCGCAGTGGAAGGACGATCCCGGCATGAAGGCCTGGAACGCGTTCCTGGACAAGTATTATCCGGAAGCCAACCGCGCCGATGCGTCGGTGATCTTCGGCTACACCGTGGCCCAGGGTCTCGTGCATGTGTTGAAGGCTTGCGGCGACGATCTCACGCGCGAGAACGTCATGAAGCAAGCGGCCAACATCAAGAACCTCGAACTCGAAGGCTTGCTGCCGGGTATCAAGGTCAACACCTCGCCCACCGACTTTGCGCCGATTTCGCAGGTGCAACTGATCAAGTTCAAGGGCGAGACCTGGGAACGCTTCGGCGAAATCCTCTCCGGTGACGTCGGCGGCTAGAGCCGCTCCGATTAAGTCGGAACGGCTCTAGATTCTTGGTTTGACGCGTTTTCTTGACGCGAACCGGTGGCCACTTCGCTGGAAAACCCTCTAGTTATTCCGAATTCCGATCGGCCCATTTGTGGCCTCAAGCGCCCCCGCGGACCCGCCCGCGGGGGTTTTCTTTTGCGGCGATTGGATGGATAACCGTCTTCCATCCGCGATCTCTGGCGTGAAACCGATGACCGACCGACGTCCCCTCCTGCGTGCGATCTTCGATGCGGCCGTCGCAGCCGCGCATCCCGATGTGGTGCTGTCAGCGCATTTGCCTCCCACACCCAGGGGCCGCGTGATTTGCCTCGCCGCCGGCAAGGGCGCCGCTGCCATGGCCGCGTCCGCCGAGCGATACTATCTCGATACGCTCGCGCTCGACCCGGAGCGCCTCACCGGCATTGCCACCACGCGGCACGGCCACGGCGTGCCGACGCGGCGGATCAGGGTGGTCGAAGCCGGCCATCCCGTGCCCGACGAAGCCGGGCTGAAAGCGGCCGACGACACGCTGCGTCTCGCGGCAGAGGCAACCGCCGACGACCTGTTGCTGGTGCTGCTGTCGGGCGGTGGCTCGGCGAACTGGATCGCCCCGGTCGAGGGCGTTTCATTCGCGCAGAAGCAGCAGGTGAACCGCGCGCTGCTGCGTTCGGGCGCGCCGATCGGCGAGATGAATATCGTCCGCAAGCATTTGTCGCGCATCAAGGGCGGCCGGCTGGCCCGCGCAGGCCACCGCGCCGCCGAAATCGTCACGCTGGCGATCTCCGACGTGCCGCACGACGATCCGTCCGCGATCGCGTCCGGGCCGACGGTGCCGGATCCGACCACGCTGGCGGACGCCCGCGCGCTGGTCGCGAAGTACAATCTCGCGGTCGACGATGCGGTTCGGCGTGCGCTGGACGACCCGAAAAACGAGAGCTGCAAGCCCGGCGATCCCGCGTTCGGGCGCGCGCGGTTCGAACTGATCGCGCGGCCAAAGGCCTCGCTCGATGCGGCGATCAGGATCGCACAGGATGCGGGCTACGCCATCATCGGTCTCGGCGCCGACCTCGAAGGCGAGGCGCGCGAGGTCGCGGCCGCTCACGTCCAACTGGCGCTGAAAGCGCGCAGCGAGGGCAAGCGCACCGCGATCCTTTCGGGCGGCGAACTCACCGTGACCGTGCGCGGCAACGGCCGCGGCGGCCCCAACCAGGAATATGCGCTGGCGCTGGCGGACCTCTTGAAAGAGATACCGGACATTTGCGCGCTGGCCGGCGATACCGACGGCGCCGATGGCGGCGCCGGCAGCGCGAGCGATCCCGCCGGGGCCGTGATCGACCAGACCACGTTTGCGAAGATGAAATCGCTTGGCCTCGATCCCAGGGCCTATCTGGACAATAACGACGCCACCGCCTTCTTTGTGGCAACGGGCGATCTGCTGCTGACCGGTCCGACGCTCACCAATGTCAACGACGTCAGGGTGATCCTGGTCGATTGAATTTGGGCCGTGGTCCTTCGATTTGATATCCGCCCAGGCCGACGGCATTAACGTTTTGTTGAGGACGTTCGCGGGAATGCACGGACAATTGCCGCCTCTCAAAGCTGCAATTCACCAGCCTCGTCCTTAATAGGACCCTCCTTATTGCCGGGGTGCCGCAAATCGCGGCAGAGGGAACACGGGAAATGGTGCATTCTTTTGCGGGACCTATCCGTCCCGAGCCCGCTCACTTGAGTGCGCGGCTCGAGGAGGCGATCAATCATCTGTCGCTTGGAATTGTCGTCTTCGATGAGAAGCGGCAGGTCGTCTTCTGCAATAGACGTTACGCGGAGATGTACGGGCTTTCGCCGGAACAGGTGAAGCCGGGCACGCCGACCAGCGAACTGATCCGGCACCGGCTGAAGCTCGGCCTGAAGGTGGCCGTGGCGCCGGATGATTACGTTCGCGCCCGCGTCGGACAGAACATCGCGCTCGACACCACGTTTCAGGAGTTCACCGACGGGCGGATCATCGCCTACACGGTCTACCCGATGCCCGGCGGCGGCGGGATGTCGACCCACGAGGACATCACCGAGCGCGAAGAACTCCATGCCCGCCTGAAGACCCAGTACGAGCTGGGAAGGGAGCAGGAAGAGGCGCTGCGGATACGCAACTTCCAGTTCGACACCGCGATCAACAACATGTCGCAAGGGTTATGCTTCTTCGATTCAGACCACCGCCTGATCGTGTGCAACGACCGTTTTGTCGAGATGTACGACATCCCGTTCGGCCGCGTCGGCCCCGGCACGCCGCTGACTGACATCGTCGACCTTCGCTTTGAAGCCGGCAGCTTCCCCGCGATGACCCGGGATGAATATCTCCATTGGCGCACCAATGTGGCGGTTTCCAACGTCGCCAAAGACAGTATCGTCGAACTGCAGAACGGACGCACCTTCAAGATCCGCCATCGGCCGATGCCCGGCGGCGGCTGGGTCGCCACGCACGAGGACATCACCGAGCAGCGGCAATCCGAGGTCAAGATCGAATACATGGCCCACCATGATTCGCTCACCGAGCTCGCCAACCGGGTGCTGCTCAACGAACGGCTCGAACACGCCCTGGGCCGCGAGGAAACGGTCGCGGTTCATCACCTCGATCTTGATCAGTTCAAGGCCGTGAACGACACGTTTGGCCATCACGCCGGCGACAAGCTTCTGAAGATCGTCGCCGAGCGCCTGTGCGGGCTGGTTCGCGACACCGACACCATTGCGCGAATGGGTGGCGATGAGTTCGTCATCGTGCAGGCCCCGATCGCGGACCCGGCCGACGCAACGTCGCTGGCGCAGCGCGTCATCGGCCTTTTGAGCGAACCCTACGACCTTGATGGTCACCAGGCCGTGATCGGCGCCAGCATCGGCATCTCGGTCGGACCCGGCGACGGCAACAGCCCCGACAAGCTGTTGCGGAGTGCAGACCTCGCGCTGTACCGCGCCAAGGGCGACGGACGCGGCACGTTTCGCTTCTTTGAGCCGGTGATGGATCTGCAGATGCAGACGCGCCGCGTCATGGAGCAGGATTTGCGCAAGGCGCTGCCGGCGGGCGAGTTCGAACTGCACTATCAGCCCGTCGTCAATCTGGTGAGCAACGAGATCAGCGGATTTGAGGCCCTGATCCGCTGGAATCATCCGACCAAGGGCATGATTTCTCCGGCCGCGTTCATTCCGCTGGCCGAAGAGATCGGCTTCATCGTCCCGATGGGCGAATGGGTGATCCGCCAGGCCTGCACCACCGCGGCGCAATGGCCCGGCAACCTCCACATCGCCGTCAACATTTCGGCGGTGCAGTTTCGCAACCCCGGCCTGATGCAGGTGATAACAGGCGCGCTTGCCGCATCAAGACTGGACCCGGCCCGGCTGGAGATCGAAATCACCGAGACCGTGCTGCTGCACAACAAGGAAGCGACACTCGCGGTGCTGCATCAGTTGCGGGAACTCGGCATCCGGATCGCGATGGACGATTTCGGCACCGGCTATTCCTCGCTGACCTATTTGCAGAGTTTTCCGTTCGACAAGATCAAGATCGACCGCTCCTTCGTCAAGGACATCACCGAGAATTCGGGCTCGCTCAACATCGTGCGGGCGGTCGCAGCACTCGCCAATGGCATGGGCATGACGGCCACCGCCGAAGGCGTCGAGACCAAGGAACAGCTCGACAGCATCGCGTCCGAAGGATGCACGGAGATGCAGGGCTTCCTGTTCAGCAAGCCGCTTCCCGCCCGTGAGATCGAGCGGCTGTTCCTGAACGGGAATGGGGCGAAGGCAATCGCTGGACGTATCGTCGCGGCTTGATCGCAACCACCTCTGTCATTCCGGGGCGATGCGAAGCATCGAACCCGGAATCTCGAGATTCCGGGTCTGGTCCTTCGGACCATCCCGGAATGACCGCGTTTCTCAAAACTCGGCGGCGATCTTCGACAGCATATCGAGCAGCGCGACGCGATTGGCCGGCCCCAGCACTTCGTTGAGGCGGGCTTCATGCTTGGTGGCGACGAGCTTCTTGGCGCGCGTCAGCACGGCGCGGCCCTTGTCGGTCAGCATCAGGATGTGGGAACGGCGGTCGTTGGTCGAACGCATCCGCGTGCAGAGATCGCGGCTTTCCAGCGCGTCGAGCATCGCGACGAAATTCGGCCGGAGGATGCCGAGCGTATTGGCGATCTCGGTCTGGTTGCGGCCGGGATTCTTGTCGAGCAGCAGCAGCACCGAAAACTGCGCCGGCGTCAGCTGCAGCGGCGCGACGCAGCGCAGGAAGTCTTCGAACACCCTCAGCTGCGCGCGCTTCAGCGAATAGCCGAGAAGGTCGGACAATTCGCCCATTTGCAGAGCGACGTTTTCCGCAGCGCCGTCGACAGGATCCTTGCCGCCTGCGCGGGAAGGCTTGACGGCGTCAGTGGCCGCCTTGGAAACTGTCATCGCAGGGGGCTCGCAATCCCGATAAAAAGGTCCGCCAGTGGTCCGGGCCTTGAGGTTATGTTTGATAATTGTTATAGACTATATCAAATGTCGGCTTCTTTCAACTGCCGATATCGGACCGCCGGCTAGCCCTTAAGGGTCGAGACCGGCGCGACGCGTGAGGGGGAGCGCCAGTCTTGAATACGACGATCATGCTGTTCCTGCTGCAGGACGGCATCACCAATGGCGCGATCTATGCGTTGCTCGGGCTTGCGCTGGTGCTGGTGTTTGCCGTCACGCGCGTGATCCTGATCCCGCAGGGCGAATTCGTTACCTTCGGCGCGCTGAGCTACGCCATGCTGGCGACCGGTCAGGTGCCGGGCACGGCGCGGCTGGCAGTCGCGATGGGCGTCGTCGCCTTCGGCCTCGATCTGTATGCGGCGCGGCGCTCGCTCCGTCTCAAGCTGGTGGCGCGCTCCGCGCTGCTCAACATCGTGCTGCCGGTGGCGATCCTGGCGCTGACCTACGCCCTGGCCGGCCCCAAAACCCCGATTGCAATCAATATCGCGTTGTCGCTGCTGATCGTCGCTGTTATCGGGCTGTATCTTTATCGCATCGCCTTTCAGCCGCTCGCGCACACCTCGGTGCTGGTGCTGCTGATCGCCTCGGTCGGCTGCCACCTCGCGCTGCAGGGCCTTGGCCTCGTGTTCTTCGGCGCCGAAGGCCTGCGCGGACCTGCGCTGTCGAATGCGGCGTTCACGGTGGGACCGCTGCGCTTCACCGGCCAGAGCATCGCCGTCTACGGCCTGACCATCGCCTTCATCATCGCGCTATGGCTGTTCTTCGGCTTCACGCTGATGGGCAAGGCGCTGCGCGCCACCGCCGTCAATCGCCTCGGCGCCCGCCTCGTCGGCATCCGGACCACGTTGTCGGGACAGATCGCCTTCCTGCTCGCCTCCGTGATCGGCGCGATTTCGGGAATCCTGATCGTGCCGATCACGACGCTCTATTACGACACCGGCTTTCTGATCGGCCTGAAGGGCTTCATCGCCGCCATCATCGGCGGGCTGGTGAGTTACCCGCTGACGGCGGTCGCGGCCCTGGTGGTCGGCAGCGTCGAGGCCTTCTCCTCGTTCTACGCCAGTAACTTCAAGGAGGTCATCGTCTTCACGCTGATCCTTCCCGTGCTGGTGCTGCGTTCGCTCGCAGCCCCCGCGGTCGAGGAAGAGAAGGACTGACGGCGATGACGCAACGGCTTCCCCTCATCATCTTCGCGATCGTCATGGCGGTGATCCCGTTCATCCCGGGCATACCGCCGTTCTGGATCGTGCTGCTGGACAATATCGGCCTTGCCGCGCTGGTCGCGATGGGCCTCGTGCTGCTGACCGGCGTCGGCGGCCTCACCTCGTTCGGCCAGGCCGCGTTTTGCGGCTTCGGCGCCTACACCACCGCGGTGCTGACCACCGCCTATGGCGTGTCGCCGTGGCTGACGCTGCCGCTCTCGCTCCTCGTCAGCGGCATCGCGGCGGTCCTGCTCGGCATCGTCACGGTGCGGCTGTCCGGCCATTATCTGCCGCTCGGCACCATCGCCTGGGGCATCGGGCTGTTTTATCTGTTCAGCAAGCTCGAATTCCTCGGCCGCAATGACGGCATTTCCGGCATTCCGCCGCTGAGCATCGGCGGCTTCCGGATGCTCGATCCCGGCACGATCTATTTCGCCATCTGGATCGCCGTGCTGCTCTCGGCCTTGCTGACTATGAACCTGCTGGATTCCCGCACCGGCCGCGCCATCCGCGCGCTGCGGCGGGGGCATATCGCCGGCGAAGCGTTCGGCGTGCAGACGCCGCGCGCCAAGCTGCTGGTGTTCATCTATGCGGCGGTGCTGGCCGGACTTTCCGGATGGCTCTATGCGCATTTCCAGCGCGCCGCCAACCCGACGCCGTTCGGCGCGCAGGCCGGCATCGAATATCTGTTCATCGCCGTCGTCGGCGGAGCCGGCTACGTCTGGGGCGCGGTGCTCGGCGCCGGCATCGTGGTGATCCTCAAGGAGATCCTGCAGAGCTATCTGCCGTATATTTTCGGCGGCCAGAGCCAGCTTGAGACCATCGTGTTCGGCATCCTGCTGGTGGTCCTGCTGCAGCTGGCACCCACCGGCGTGTGGCCATGGCTGATGTCGAGGCTGCCGTTCAAGCCGGCGCGCAAGATCCCGGACACCTCGCTCGAGCTGCCCGCGCGGGTGCGGGCGCCGTCGACACGTCAGGTGCTGCTGCATATCGACAAGGCGCGCAAGCAATTCGGCGGCGTCATCGCCGTCAACGACGTCAGCTTCGACGTCGGGGCGCGGGAGATCGTTGCCCTGATCGGCCCCAACGGCGCCGGCAAGAGCACGACCTTCAACCTGATCACGGGGGTTTTGACGTCGACCAGCGGCGCGATCTCGGTGCTCGGCACCAAGGTCGACAACGCGCCGCCGCAGGAAGTCGTCAAGCTTGGCGTCAGCAGAACCTTCCAGCACGTCAAGCTGGTGCCCGACATGACCGTGCTCGAGAACGTCGCGATCGGCGCGCATCTGCGCGGCCATGCCGGCGCGATATCAAGCATGTTCCGGCTCGACCGGGCGGATGAAGCCCGATTGCTGGCGGAAGCCGCGCGCCAGATCGAGCGCGTCGGCCTCGGCGACCAGATCGACCAGCTGGCGGGAAGCCTGTCGCTCGGCCAGCAGCGCATCGTCGAAATCGCGCGCGCGCTGTGCGTCGATCCGCTGCTGCTGCTGCTCGATGAGCCCGCCGCGGGCCTCCGCCACATGGAGAAGCAGCGGCTCGCCGCATTGCTGCGCCAGTTGCGTGACGGCGGCATGTCGGTGCTTCTGGTCGAGCACGACATGGGTTTTGTGATGGATCTGGCCGACCGGATCGTGGTGCTCGACTTCGGCACCAAGATCGCCGAGGGCACGCCGGCAGCGATCAAAACCAACCCCGACGTGATCAAGGCCTATCTCGGAGCCACCACATGAGCGCGCTGTTGAAGGTGAGCGATGCGCATGTCGCCTATGGCAAGGTCGAGGCGGTGCGCTCGGTATCGCTCGAAGTCGCTGATAACGAGATCGTCACCATCATCGGCGCCAACGGCGCCGGCAAGACCACGCTGCTGAACGCGATCATGGGCATCCTGCCGCTCACGGGATCGGCGGCTTTCGCCGGCGCGGACATGGCTTCCCTCGACATCGAGGACCGCGTCGCTGTTGGACTGAGCCTCGTGCCCGAGCACCGCGAATTGTTCGGCACCATGAACGTCGAGGACAATCTGCAGCTCGGCGCGTTCCGGATTCCGAAGGCGATTGCGGCGAGATCGTTCGAGCGGGTCTACACGCTGTTTCCGCGGCTGAAGGAGCGGCGCAAGCAACTGGCCGGCACGCTCTCCGGCGGCGAGCAGCAGATGCTGGCGATGGGCCGCGCGTTGATGGGCGCCCCGAAACTGTTGATGCTGGACGAGCCGAGCCTCGGCCTCGCGCCGATCATCGTCGCCGACATCTTCCGTACCATCGGCGAACTCCGCGCCGCCGGCGTCTCGGTGCTGCTGGTCGAGCAGAACGCGCAGGCAGCATTGAAGATCGCCGACCGCGCCTATGTGATGGAGCTCGGCGAATTCGTCCTGAGCGGCCCGGCCAGCGACATCGCCACCAACGCGCGCGTCGCCGCGAGCTATCTCGGCTTCACGCACGAAGGCGAGAGCGCGATTTAGCTAGCGCTGAACCCAACGACGTCATGCCCGGGCTTGACCCGGGCATCCACGTCTTATCTTTCTTGATGGCGACCAAGACGTGGATGGCCGGGTCATAGGCTAGCGGAAGCGACGCCGTCCTTCAGACGGCTATGCCCGGCCATGACGGATCGAGTTGAGACTCACTTCGCCGGAACGTACTTTCCGTTGTTCACGGTCAGGATGATGCGGGAGCGGTCGTCGAGGCCGTAGCGGTCTTTTTCGGTGAAGTTGTAGACGCCCTGGCTGGCGGCGATGTCGCGTTCGGTCAGCAGGGCCTGACGGATGCCTTCACGGAATTCCGGCGTGCCGGGCTTGCCGGCCTTCAGCGCAGGCGGAATAACGCGCTTGAGGACTTCAAAGGCGTCGTAGGAATGGCCGGCGAACTGGCTGCGGCTGTTGGCGCCGTACTTGGCTTCATAGGCGGTGTTGAGCGCGAGACCCGGCTTCTTGGTCAGCGCTGAGTCCGGCTGGGTTTCCGGCGACATCACCGGACCCGACGCCATGATCACGCCTTCCGCCGCAGGACCTGCGATGCGGATGAAGTCCATGCTGGCGGCGCCGTGGGTCTGATAGATCAGGCCCTTGTAGCCGCGTTCGCGCAGCGTCGTCTGCGGCAACGCCGCGGCGGTGCCGGAGGCGCCGACCAGAACGGCATCGGGATTGGCGGCGACGAGCTTGAGCACCTGGCCTGCCACCGACGTATCCGGACGCGCGAACCGCTCCTCCGTGGCGAGGGCTATTCCCATCGGAATGGCCTGTGCCTTGAAGTCGTTGAACCACAGGTCGCCGTAGGAATCCGAGTAGCCGATATAGCCCACGGTCTTGATGCCGTGCGCCTTCATGTGCTCGTACAACACCTTGCCCATGATCGGGATCGGTTGCGGCATGCCGACCGACCACTTGATGCGGGCTTCGTTGATCGGGAACGGGGCGAGGCCGAAATGCGGAATGCCGGCCTCGTTGGCGACGGTGGCGACCGCGACCGTTGCCGGCGTGGTGGACGAACCCATGATGATGTCGGCCTTCGATTCGGTGACGAAGCGCCGCGTATTGGTGGTGGCGGCGGTCGGATCGCCGCCGTCGTCGAGCACGATCATCTTGAGCGGCACGCCGCCGATTTCCTTCGGCACGAAATCGAGCGAATTGCGTTCGGGAATGCCAAGGGCCGCGGCGGGGCCGGTGGTCGTGACGGTGATGCCGATGACGATTTCATTGGCTTGCGCCAACGCGGGCACGGCCGGCAGCGCCAGCGACGCTGCAATCACGGCAGCGGACAGATAAAACTTCTTCATTCATTCCTCCCTTGGATATTGTTCTAATTTTAGATCAAAAATTGGTCGCCAATTCAGCCCCTTCTTTAGGTCATGCAACACGCCGAGTCAGCTAACAAGTCGGTCATGCAAGTCAGCCATATACGCCTCAGCCCCGCGAGAACCGCTCGATGATCTCCGGCGGCATCGGAGCCGATTTCAGCCGCGCGGGATCGTCCGGATGCTTGCCGACCAGCACGCGGGTCTCGAACGCCTCGATCGCCAGCGCCTCGCCCTTGAACACGTTATGGACCACCTCGAAGCTGGAGCGCTTGAAGCTCTCGATCCGGCTTTCGATTCTGATCCAGTCGCCATGAGTCGAGGGAATATGGAATTTCGCCCGCGTATCGACCATGGGAATGCCGACGAGACCGTATTTGTGGATGATGTCCTGTTTCGAAAAGCCGGCCGCCTCGAACATGATCGAGGTCGAATCGTCAAACATCGCGAAATAGCGCGGGTAGTAGACGATGTTGGCGGGGTCGCAATCGCCCCACTGGATCTGCACGTCGCGGCGGTTAACGAACATTGGATATCCCTAGAGCCTATGACGTTGAATTGAACAGGTATCGGCGTTCAGGGGGTACAGGTCCAGCAATTGACACCGGGGTTAGCTCACCCCGACCCTCTAAGAGCGAGCTTCGCTCGTCTCGACCCCAAGTGCGGGGCGAGGGAGAAGTAAACGGACCATACTTAGCGCGGGGCCATACGGAGCGCGGCATCGAGCCGCACCACTTCGCCGTTCAGGTATGGATTGTCGATCATGTGCAGGGCGAGCGAGGCAAATTCATCGGCCTGCCCGAGCCGGCGCGGGAACGGGATCGAGGCGGCGAGCGAGTCCTGCGCCTCCTGCGGCAAATTGGCCAGCAGCGGCGTGAGGAACAGGCCGGGCGCGATGGTCAGCACGCGAATGCCGAACTGCGCCAGCTCGCGCGCGATCGGCAGCGTCATCGCGACAATGCCGCCCTTGGAAGCCGAGTAGGCTGATTGCCCGATCTGGCCGTCATAGGCCGCGACCGAGGCGGTCGAGATCACGACGCCGCGTTCGCCCGACTCAAGCGGCTCCAGCTTCGACATGCCTGCTGTCGCGAGCCGCAGCATGTTGAACGAGCCGATCAGATTGACCTTGATCACGCGGTCGAAATCGGTGAGTGCCATCGGGCCTTCCTTGCCGATCACGCGCTTGGCGACGCCGATGCCGGCGCAATTGACCAGCACGCGGGCCGGGCCATGCGCCTTGGCGGCCGCGGCGACCGCCGCTTCGGCCGAGGCGGCGTCCGAGACGTCGCAGACCACGGCAACGCCGCCGATTTCGGCGGCGACGGTTTCAGCGAGCTTGGCGTTGAGGTCGCACACCGCGACCTTGGCGCCCTGCGCGGCAAGCCGGCGCGCGGTGGCGGCGCCCAATCCGGATGCGCCACCGGTGACGATGGCGGCCTGGTCCTTCAACTGCATTGTGTTTCTCCCTGGTAGAATCTTCTCGAAGTTGGGTTTCTGGAGTTCATTTCAGCGTGATGACCTGCGCCGGCGGCGCCGGTGAATAGATCTGCTCGATCAGCGCGCTGCGATGCTCGATCACCGCGCGCTGGTTGATGGAGCCCTTGTCGGTGACTTCGCCGCGATCGATCGACAGCGGCGCATCGAACAGCACCGCGCGCGTAATCCGGGTCGACGAGCCCGTGGCATCGGCCAGCAGCTTTTGAAACCGCTCGCGGAACGCCGCGCGGATCAGCGGATCGGATGCCGCCGCCGCGAGATCGTTCGCCGGAAGCTTGGAGTTGATCAGACGGCAGCCGTCGAGATCGAGCATCACCAGCGCCGACAGTTCGTCGCTGTTGATGCCGGCAATCACGACGTCGCGCACCAAAGGCGCGCATGCCGCGACGAAGCGCGCCCTCAAGGGACCGACGCTGACCCAGGTGCCGCTGGCGAGCTTGAAATCCTCGGCGATGCGGCCATCGAAGTCGAAGCCGGCATCGAAATTGTCGGGATCTACCGGCTTGAGCGCGTCGCCGAACTTGTAAAAACCTTCCTCGTCGAATGCCGCGGCGGTCAGTTCGGGCTGACGCCAGTACCCCGGCGTGACGTTCGGACCCTTGGCGCGGACTTCCAGCTTGCCATTGTTGGGCAGCAATTTTGCGTCATTGCCTGATACGGGAAGGCCGACATGACCGGAGCGGCTGGTGTCGGGACGTACCGACATGAAGAACGGCGAAGTTTCCGTGGCGCCGAGGCCGGTCAGCATCGGTATGCGAAAACCGGTCTCCTGCACCGCGAGCTCGTCGAGGCTATTCCAGATGAACGGCGACAGCGCCGCACCGGAGAAGAACATCGCGTGCAGCCGTCCGAAGAATTTTGCGCGCAGCGCCGAATCTTCGCGCAAGTATGGCAGCAGCGATTCATAGCCCTTGGGGACGTTGAAATAGACCGTCGGCGAAATCTCCCGGAGGTTACGCACGGTCTCCTCGATGCCGCCGGGCATCGGCTTGCCCTCGTCGAGATACATCGAGCCGCCGTTGAACAGCGTCAGCCCGATATTGTGGTTGCCGCCGAACGTGTGATTCCACGGCAGCCAGTCGATGATCACGGGCGGCTCGTCCATCAGGAACGCCAGCGTTTCGCGCAGCATCACCTGGTTGGCGCAGATCATCCGCTGGGTGTTGATGACGGCCTTGGGATTACCGGTGGAGCCTGACGTCAGCAGGAACTTTGCAATCGTGTCCGGGCCGATGGCCTCGTGGGCCGCGTCGAGGCGCCAATGCTCCGGCGTCGCCAGGAGATCCGACAGCAGCGTCACGTCGCGGCCGGGTACCTCGCCGCGTGTTGCTGCGATCTCTGTTCCCGGCGAAACGTTGGTGGCAAGCGCATCGGCGAATTTCGTGGCGTCGTCGGCGAAGACGAGGCCGGGCGTCAACAGCTTCATCAGGAAGGCCAGCTTGCCGTAATCGCGCGACACCAGTGAATAGGCCGGCGACACCGGGCAAAAGGGAATGCCGGCATAGAGCGCGCCGAACGCCAGCAGCGCATGGTCGACCGAATTGCCTGACAGGATCACGATCGGCTTTTCCGCCGAAAGCCCGCGCGCCAGCAGCGCCGAGGCGATGCGCCGCGTCGAGGTCAACAGTTGCGCGTAGGTGATTTTCCGCCACCCGCCGCTTGCATCCCGTTCCGCCATGAAGACGCGCTCGGGCGCTTCCCGGGCCCAATGATGCAGGCGATCGGTGATGCGCACGGGATAGTCGCGCAGTTTAAGCTTCGGCCTGAGATAGATGGTGCCGTCATCGCGGCGCTCGACCGTGACGTCGGGATTGCCGAACGAGATCGCGCGGAGCGGATGGGCGCTGCCGCTGCGGCCGGCGCTTTCAATCGGGGACATGTTGGGCTTGGCGCTCATGTCAGGTCGGTTTCACTTTGGCGGTCTTGCGATCGAGAAATTCACGGATCCGGCGTTTTGCTTCCTTGTCGCTCTGCGCCACGGTGGCCATCAGCGACTCCATCAAAAGGCCGGCCTGCGGATTGGCTTCCGCGATCATCGGCAATGCCTGCAGCACCGCAAAATTGGTCAGCGGCGCGTTGGCCGCAACGCGTTCGGCCAGTTCCAGCGCCTTGGGCAGCGCGCCGCCGGCCTCGGTGAGATATTGCGAGAAGCCGTAGGCGGCGCCTTCGGTCGCGGAATAGACCCGCCCCGTCAGCATCATGTCGGTCATCCGCGCCACCCCGATCAGCCGCGGCAGCCGCACCGAGCCGCCACCGCCGACGAAGATGCCGCGCTGGCCCTCGGGCAACGCGAAATAGGCCGACGGTTCGGCGACGCGGATATGCGCGGCGCAGGCCAGCTCCAGCCCGCCGCCGATCACCGCGCCCTTGAGCGCGGCGATGACGGGCACGGGGCTGTATTGAATGCGGTCGAACACCCGATGCCACATCTGCGAGTGCCGCAGGCCCTCGGTGGCGTCGTGCTCGGTCAGTTCGGACAGATCGAGGCCGGAGGAGAAGTGATCGCCAATGCCATGGATGACCACGGCGCCGGTCCCTTCGGGCAGATTGGCGAAGCAATCCTGGATCGCGAGGATGATGCCGTCGTTCAGCGCGTTGCGCTTGGCGGGGCGGTTGAGCCCCACGGTCAGCACCGCGCCTGACTTCTCGATGGTGAGCAATCCGGCCTGGTCAGCGGTTGCGGAAGTGGCGTTTCCCATGGATTATTGTTTCCCGTCCAGAATAGTTATATTTTATAACTATTGGCGGGGGAGTCAATCCTCTACCTTCTGTCGCCCCGGCGAAGGCCGGGACGACTAGGATATAGTTTCGCGTTCTCGCGACGCATTGCGCCCGAGGCTTGCTGTTGAACTTCCCGCCCTCCAATGAGGGCGCAGGGAAGACCGGGTGCGCGCTGCACCCGCGGTCCCGTGTGCGGTTTACACAAGAAATGCTGCACACGAGCATACAGGGCAGCGGTGAACACCCGGCCTTCCCTGCGCAATGGCTTTACGGCTTATGCCGTGATCTCCCCGGAGACGAGTTCTGGGTTGACTCCGTCACCACCGGTTCAGCTTGCGCTTAGCCGACGGCTTGACGCCAGCAACGGGCGCCAGGACCACACGGTTTTGCCGTACGCTTATCCACGCCATCGTCTCAGCGTAAACCAGCGTCCACCGCAACCCGTCCAACGTCCGTGACGACGGCCGACGCCCTTCTGAGTAGGACGGGATGGGCGAATATATGCCCCTGATTTGTGTTCTG
>NZ_JAFCLX010000064.1:0-36950 GCF_018130205.1 Bradyrhizobium sp. AUGA SZCCT0222 | reverse complement strand
CTCAATCGAACGCTTCTGCGCTTACAACTCGCCTGCGAAGGTCTAAAATGCCCCGAACTTTTGGTTCAGGACACTAGATTCTTCTTTTGACGCGTTTTCTTGACGCGAACCGGTATCCACTTCGCTGGAAAACGCTCTATACGCCCAAACGCGGATGAACGCGTGAACGGGAAGCTGCGACCAAAGGCAAGGTCCAACAGTTTTCGGACACGCAACGCATGAACCGGCGCCAGTTTGTTTTCGTCATGTCGGGAGCCCTGACACTGCTCGCCGCCACGCGGCCCGGCCGCGCCGAATGCGGCGGCCTCAGCGTCAGGGAATTCGTCGAAACCACCTATTACAAGCAGGCGCGCCTGCACGCCGCCAAGACCCCGCTTGGCAACGACGCCTTCCACGCGCTGTTCTCGCCCGGCATGCGCCGGTTGATGCAGGCGCCGCGGCAATATCCGAAGAACCAGACGATCGGCCCGCTGCTCAACGCCTTCTTCGGCTGGGGCGTGCTGCCGGGCGCCGAGATCAAGGTCGGCAAGGTCGAGCACCATTCCGGCGACGAGATGGGGCCGGCCACCATCCGCGTCGAGATCGAGCATCGCGGCCAGCCGCACCGGATCCTGGTTCACGTCATCGGCCCGGACGACGATTGGCGCATCGCCAACATCATCTATGATTCCGGCAAGAGCCTGCTCGATCATTACCGCTCGATCACCGGTCTTTGAGAGTTAGCCCCATTTGTGAAAAATCAGGAACGCCCCGCCGGCGATCAAGAGAAAACCCAGAGCGTGATTCCAGGCCAGCGGCTCCTTCAGATACAGCGTGGAGAATGCCGCGAACACGACCAGCGTGATCACTTCCTGCATGGTCTTGAGCTGGGCTGCCGAATAGACCGCGCTGCCCCAGCGGTTGGCCGGCACCGCCAGCCAGTATTCGAAAAACGCGATCCCCCAACTCGCCAGAATGATCAGCACCAGCGGGCTTTGCTTGAATTTGAGATGGCCGTACCAGGCAAAGGTCATGAAGACGTTGGAGGCGAACAGCATCAATATCGGCAGGATCTGCGGGGAGACGGTCGGCATCATGTCCTCATGAATTACGTGCGCTAACAAGCGGGCACGGAGCCCGGTTCCAGCCGTTTCGCATAGCATTTGAATTCAAAAACGCGAAAGCTTTGCGCAGGCAGTCAACCCTGTCTTAATGAAAGAAAAAGAAAACCCGCCGCAAAATGAAACATCCGTCACACTGCGTGCCTTATTCTCGACGCAACGGAACGGCCTCAAACGGCCGCTCGATCAACGCCTTGGGAGGCAGCGAGAACCGGCATGTTCGACTGGCGCGCCATCTCCGGTCCGGCTCTGACGACAGCGACGGCGCTCGCCGCCTTCCTGGTCGACCGTTATGTCATTGCGGTCCCGAACCCCGCACCGCTGTTCGTCTGCATCGTGGCATTGGCCAGTTCCATCAGCGGGCTCGCCTCCGGCCTGACCAGCGCCGCGATTGCCGTCGTGTCCTCGGCGCTGTTCTTCCTCAACCATCGCGCCGTGCCGGGCTATGACGCCTCCGACCTGATGCGCATGCTGCTGCTGGCGGCGACCGCGGTCGGAACCGCTGTGATCACCGGGCTGCTGCGGCAAAAATGGATCGACGCCTTCGCCTGGGAGCAGAAGCACCATGCCACCGCGATCCGGCTGTCGGCCGCGCTCGACCAGGTCGATATCGGCATCGTGCTGCTCGATTCCGACACCCGCGCCGAATTCATCAACCGCGCCTTTCGCGACTATTTTTCGCTGTCCGACGAGCAGGCCGACGCCAAGCCGCCGTTCATCGCGCTGATGTATCACGGCCGCGACACCGGCGCCTACGAGCTGCCGGAAGACGAATTGAGCCTCTTCATCGCGCAGCGCACCGAGATGATGCGGGCCGGCGATTCCACGCCGATCAACATCAAGATGGCTGACGGGCAGGTACTGCGCTTTTCCTGCACGGCGCTGCCCGATGGCGGGCGCATGCTGAGCTATACGCCGGTCACCGACCTCGTCCGCCATACCGACGACATCGGCAATGCCGACTATTACCGCTCGCTGCGCGGCGGCGGCGAACGCAGCCTGGCGCGGCACCTGCGCGCCGCCGAATAGCAGCAGCGACGCGGCAAGCCCTCTGCCCGATTGATCCGTTGCGGTGGTGCCTGTAGGCTGGCGCTATCAGCCAGCGCGTCGACGACGCCGCTCCCTTCCCGAATGGAATCGAACATGCCCGGCGACGTAACGATTCGTTTTGTCACAAGACAGGACTACGCAAAATGGCTGCCTTTGTGGGACGGCTACAACGCGTTCTATGAGCGGACGGGACCGACCGCGCTCGATCCCGCCATCACCGCGATGACCTGGGCGCGCTTCTTCGATGCCTACGAGCCGGTGCACGCTTTGGTCGCCGAACGCGACGGCGAGCTGCTCGGGCTGGCGCATTATCTGCTTCACCGCTCAACCACCGCGATCGAGCCGACGTTCTACATGCAGGATCTCTTCACCAGCGAAGCCGCGCGCGGCAAAGGCGTCGGCCGCGCGCTGATCAACGGCGTCTACGAACAGGCCAGGCTCGCCGGATCGCCGCGCGTGTACTGGTTCACCTTCAACACAAATCACACCGCGATGCAGCTTTACGACAAGGTGGCGGAGAAGACCGGGATTGTCGTCTACCGCAAGGTGTTCTGAGAGGCCTGTGGATAAATCCAGATGTCACCGGGGCGTAACAAAGCCCGGTTAGGTTGCGCCTGCGTTTGATCAGGCCCCCCGTCTCGGATCACGCGCCCCCAGCGGCCCCCGTCAGTCGCCGCGTCTGACCGGGGCCGCATCTTTTTTCGCAGCACTTTCATACCCTTTACGCCGAGCTACGCCGGAACTGCTGCTCAGGCATGCCGTGCGCGGTCAGACCGCATCTTGCGGGCTCAGGGGTGCGCGGGCCACAATGCGGCCTCCTCGCCCCACCCCACAGGATCTCCCATGCAAATTCGCAATCTCGGCGGCTCCGGCCTGCGCGTTTCCGCCGTCGGCCTCGGCTGCAACAATTTCGGCCAGCGCACCGACCTCGAAACCTCGCGCAAGGTGATCCACAAGGCGATCGACCTCGGCATCACCCTGTTCGACACCGCCGACATCTATGCCGGGATGGGCGGCTCCGAGACCGTGCTCGGCACCGTGCTCGGCGACCGCCGCAAGGACATCGTGCTGGCGACGAAATATTCCAAGCCGATGAGCACGGACGGCACCAAGCAGGGCGCCTCGCGCCGCTACATCATGTCCGCGGTCGAGGCCAGCCTGACACGGCTGAAGACCGACTACATCGATCTCTACCAGCAGCACGATTATGATCCCTTGACGCCGATCGAGGAGACCATGCGCGCGCTCGACGATCTCGTCCGCCAGGGCAAGGTCCGCTACATCGGCAATTCGAATTTTCCGGCCTGGCGCATCGCCGAGGCCGAACTGGTCGCACGGCAGATGAACGTCAATCGCTTCGTCTCCTGCCAGGACGAATACAGCCTCGTGGTGCGCGACATCGAAAAGGATCTGTTGCCGGCCGCGAAGGAATACAAACTCGGCCTGCTGCCGTTCTTCCCGCTGGCAAGCGGCTTGCTCACCGGCAAATACAAGCGCGGCGCCGCCGCGCCCGACGACACGCGTTTTGCAAAAGCCCCCGCACTCAAGGAGCGTTACGTCACGCCGCGTAATGAAGACATCGTCGAGAAGCTGCAGGCCTTCGCCGACAAGAGCGGCCATACCATGCTCGAGCTCGCCTTCTCCTGGCTCGCCTCGCACCCGCAAGTCTCCAGCGTCATCGCCGGCGCCACCCGCGTCGAACAGGTCGAGCAGAACGTGAAAGCGATCAGCTGGGTGTTGAGCCCGCAGGAACTGGCGGAGATCGATGCGATTACGAAGTAAGGTGCTCCAAAGCATCCACGACGTCGTCCCGGCGAACGCCGGGACCCATAACCACCAGCGGTAATTGTTTTACACGCTGGTCGTTATCTTCCTTTTCCAACAATGCGGGCCGCGGCGTATGGGTCCCGGCCTTCGCCGGGACGACACATCACCCCACCAGCCCCTTCATCGGCTTCACTGACGCACTGTCCGGAAACACCGTTTCCGCCAGCACGCGCTCGGCCAGGCCGAACTGATCCTGCAGCACGCCTTTCATGATGGCGCGGAGGTCCGTGGTCGGGGCGAGGTCGCGGGCCTGATAGAGATTGGCTACCTTCAGGCCGGGCCAGTCCGAGATCACCCGGCCGCCCTTCACCGCGCCGCCGGCGAGCAGCGCCACGGTGCCGGTGCCATGGTCGGTGCCTGCGGTGCCGTTGATGCGCGCGGTGCGGCCAAATTCTGTGACGACCACCACGACGGTGTCGCGCCAGCGTGCCCCTAAGCCACTTTCGAATTCCGCGAGCGCGCCGTCGAGGCCCGACAGCAACTGCGCCAGACGTCCGACCGGTCCGCCTTCATTGGCGTGGGTATCCCAGCCGTCGAAGGCGAGCGCGCCGATCCGCGGGCCGTCATCGGCCGCCATCAGCTTGGCGGCGCCGCGCGCCACCAGCCGCATCGCACCTGCGCCATTGGTGCCCGGCTTCGGCTTCATGTCGTCGCCTTGCGCGGCCTTGTCGAGCGCGAGCCCTTGCGTCAGCGCCGCCGCCAGCGCCGGATCGCGGTGGCGATAGAGTTCGATCAGGCGCATTGCGGTGTCCTCGGCGGCCTGCGGCAGCGCCACCGGGGTCCAGCCGACGGTCGGCGCCGCGCCGCGCAGCACCAGCGGCGTGGTCGGGCCGACGCCGAGCGCGCTCATCACGCGTTCGCCCTTCGGCAATGATTCCAGCGCGCGGTTGAGCCAGCCCGATTGCACCCGGCCCGGACCGGCAAAGCCGCTTTCGAGCACATCCTGCCCGTCGAAATGCGAGCGCTCGCGATAGGAGGTCGCGACCGCATGAATCACCGCGGCCTGCTTCTGGCGGTACATCCGCGCGAATTCAGGCATCGCCGGATGCAGCGCGAAGAACGAATCCAGCATCAGCGCGGCGTTGGGTCCGCTCGACGTCAGCGCGATCGAGCCATGCAGGCCGGCATAATCGGGGTCGCCGATCGGCGCGACGGTCGCAAGGCCATCCAGCGCACCGCGCAGGATGACGACGACCAGACGTGGATCGCGACCATCGGCAGCACGCGCGAATTTCGGCAAATAAGCCCAGGCCGCAAAGGAAGCGCCGCCGAGCAGCACCGCGCGGCGCGAGGGAGACGTCAGGCTTTCGCAACAATCCGTTGTCATTACCCTTGATGTCGTTTCCATTGGCGTCATCTCCTCTGGAATTCCGGCGACATCAATAGCAGCGCCAGCGCCTGCTGCCGCGACTCCGCGCGCTCGACGGCGCGCCTTGTTTCCATCGACGCTGCGTCGGCGGCGACGAGTTCAAGCAGGTCGCGCGGATCGATGGTGTCGGCGAGGCGCGAGGCGATCTGCGCCGATATATCGAGCCGCAGCTTCATGCCCTCAGGGGCGGCCCATGCCGCATTGCTGTCGGGAAAACCGTTCGGGCCGGCGGGCGCCCATAATGGCTGACCCAGCACGTTGAGGCCGTTGAGATAGCGGCTGGGATCGCCGGGGATTTGCGCCAGCAAGCGGCCGCTCGCGACCAGGAATTCATACGGCGAGCGCACTTTGGTCAGCGGCGCCTTCCAGGCTTCGTCGGAATCAACCAGCGCCGTCGCCAGCGCCTTGAGATCGCCGTCGGTCTTGCCGAACACATCGGCCAGCCGCGCCACCAGCGCCGGCGGCGGATCGTCGGCGACGAAATGGCGGACGAATTTGGTGGCGATGAATTTTGCGGCCGAGGGATGCCGCGCGATATCCGCCAGCACCGCCTCGCCCTGCGCCACGCCATCGGACTCGTAGCTCTTGCCCATCACGCGCTGCGCGCCCGGCTGGTGCGCGTTGGCGTTGAAGACGAAGGTGCCGGGCGCGCCGAGCTGGCCCTGCCGTCCGGCATAGGTCCACCCCGTGATGATGCGCGCCAGCGACGTCACGTCGTCCTGCGAATAGCCGCCGCCGACGCCGAGCGTATGCAGCTCCAGGATTTCGCGCGCGAGATTTTCGTTCAGGCCGCGGTTGCGGTTTTTTCCGGCGCGCGAATCCGGACCCAGCGATTGCTGGTTGTCGAGAAAGAACAGCATCGCCGGATGCTGCTCGACCGCCTTCAGCATGTCGCCGAAGCGTCCGAGCACGAAGGGCCGGATCGCTTCACGCTCGAACGAGCCCGCCCACATCCGCGCCACCCCGCCCTTGTTGGCGGAGATGCAAAAATGATTGGACCAGAACACGACAAGCCGCTCGGTGAACCCGCAATCGGCGATGATCGCCCGCTGCAGCCGCGCCAGCGCTTCGGCCCGAAACGTCTTCTGGATGATGTTGAGCGGTTGCGGCGGCGGTCTTGGCGCATTTGGCTGCGTCGTCTCGGGAGACATCGCCGCGGGCGACGCGTTCGGCGCGGCGGCGTTTTCCTGCGGCTTCGCCGGTGGCTCCCTCGGCGCCATGTCCATGGCAATGCTGTTGAGCGACAGGTTTCGCCGTTGCCCTTTCGCATCGACAGGCGGTTGCGGCCCTTCGGTCACGGCTGACGGCGCGGATTTGGAAGCCGCGTCGCGCGCCTGCTGGATCTCGAACTGATAGTCGAACACCGCCTTGCCGAGCGCCGAGGTCGACGACAGGCCGGGCACTTCGAGCAGCACCCCATTGGGCCGGCTCATCTCCGCCTTGACGAAGCCACGGGGATCAGAAGCCGCGTTGACGAAATCGCCGGATGCGCCGCCGCGCGCGCCGAATCCGAAGCGATTGAGCGCCACCAATGCGGCTTGCGAATCGCGGGCCATCGGATTTCCCTCAGCACGTCCCCGGTATATGATTTGCGCGATCATAACGCCTTTCGGGATGAACCCCGAATTAAAACCCGGTTAGAAAACGCCCCGTTTCATGCCAAATCGGTCAGACAATCCTCCCTCGCGGCGCCTCGCCTGCGCCGGCTGCGGCACCGAGTTCTCCTGCAGCCTGTCCGGGCCGTGCTGGTGCAGCGAGGAAACGTTCCGGATGCCGATGCCGCTGGACGGCAGCGATTGCCTGTGCCCGGCTTGCCTGCGCAAGGCGGCGGCGAGCGCCTCGAGCGCGGCCGCGACGTGACCGGCGAATGGGACGTCCGGGCCGTTCTGCTCGACATGGATGGAACGCTGCTCGACACCGAGCGGGTTTACTTCGACAGCCTGGTCTCGGCGCTCGGCGCGTTCGGTTATACCGACGATGTCGAGACGCTGTGCCATGCGATGGTCGGCCTGCCCGGTCCGGACTGCGAGGCCATGCTCCATGCGCGCTATGGCGAGGACTTTCCGCTGCCCGCGATCAACGAGGCCTTCATCGCACGGCGCGACGAAATTCTTGGCGCCGGCTTGCCGCTGAAGCGCGGCGCCGTCGAATTGCTCGATGCGTTGCAGGGAAGCGAATGCCCGATGGCGATCGTGACCTCGTCGTCGCGTCGCACGGCGGACGCGCATTTGACGCTGGCCGGAATCCGCAGCCGTTTCGACCATATCCTGACTCGCGACGACGTCACGCGCGGCAAGCCGAGCCCTGATCTGTATCTGCTGGCGGCGTCCAGGCTCGGCCTGAACCCGGAGTTCTGCGTGGCCGTCGAGGATTCCAATCATGGCGTGACATCCGCGCATGCCGCGGGCGCGATCACGATCATGGTGCCTGATATGGCGCCGCCGACGGACGAATCGCGCGCGCGATGCGCGGCAGTGGTGGACGATCTTGGCGCGGTGCTTGAGGTGCTGCGAACGCGCGGTGGGTTTAAGTGCCACTCCAAATACTTCCGTCGTCCCGGCGAAGGCCGGGACCCATAGCCACCAACGTTTGTTTTGCGGAAGGTGTCAGCCACTCTGCATTATCGATAGATCACGCGGTATGGGTCCCCCGATGCGCAATTGCGCATCGGCCTTCGCCGGGACGACTCGGTGAGGAACACGAAAACAGCTATCGCGCCCGCGACTTTCTCCGCCCCGGCAGCGCCGCCTTGGTCAGCGCATGCGCGGCTTGACCTGCGGTCTCCATATAGCTGGGATCACGGTGCAGCAGGACGACGGCGAACGATCCATCCAGCAACAGCAATATCTGCCGGGCGAGCTGCGATGCTTCGGCGATCCCGGCGGCCTCGAACGTGGCGCGCAGCCAGTGCTCGAACTTCTTCTTGTGGGCGGCGCCGATCTTCATCGCGGGATGGCCGGGCATGTTGGCCAGTTCCGCCGAGGTGCGCAGGAAGCCGCACCCCTTCCATTTGGGATGCCGGGCCGAGCGGGCGAGATTGCGAAAAATCCGTTCGATTTTTACCGGCAATCCGCCGTCGGCCTCCGCGAACCATTGCTTGAACAGCGCGAGATTGGGCTGGTCGCGGCCGGCCAGATAGGCCGCCACGAGGTCATCCTTGCTCTTGAAATGATAGTACAGCGTCCGCTTGGTGACGCCGGCCTTCGCCGCCACGGCGTCGACGCTCACGCCGCGAATACCGTCGGCGTAAAACAGCGCGTTTGCCGCCGAAACGATCCGCTCGCGCGTCGGAGTTTCCGATTTCGCCATGGCTCTATGTATACCGACCAGTGAATATATACAATGCGATGCCGCGCCTAAGGTGCCACCGACACCGACATTTGCGGAGACCATCATGTCCGACGCCGTGCTGCTCGAACCCAACGACGCGATTGCGCTGATCACGCTCAACCGGCCCGACCAACTCAACGCGCTGAACTACGATCTGATCGATCGCCTGATGGCCGCGCTCGACAGCATCGAGACCGATGCCGGCATTGGCGCCGTGATCCTCACAGGCGCCGGCGAGCGGGCGTTCTCGGCAGGCGCCGACATCAAGGAGTTTTCGGGCAGCGTTCGGCAGGGCCCGAACGCGGCGATACGCGACTTTGTCCGGCGCGGACAGGCGATGACCGCGCGCCTCGAAGCGTTCCGAAAACCCGTGATCGCCGCGGTCAATGGCTTGGCATTCGGCGGCGGATGCGAGATCACCGAGGCGGTGCATCTGGCCATCGCCAGCGACCGGGCGCAATTTGCAAAACCGGAAATCAATCTCGGCATGCCGCCGACCTTCGGCGGAACCCAGCGGCTGCCGCGGCTGGCCGGGCGCAAGCGCGCGCTGGAGCTGCTATTGACCGGCGATGCCTTTTCGCCCGCGCGGGCGCTGGAGATCGGGCTCGTCAATTCAGTCGTGCCGCATGATGAATTGCTGCCGGCGGCGCGCCAACTGGCGGCGCGCATCATGCGTCACTCGCCGCTTGCGGTCGGCAGCATCATCACGTCAGTCACCCGCGGATTGAACATGGCCATCGGCGAAGGACTGCAAGTCGAGAGCGAGCAGTTCGCGGCCATGGTGCCGACCAGCGACCTCCACGAAGGCCTGGCCGCGTGGAGCGAGCGGCGGCCGCCGAGCTATGGCCGGTGACCGTCACCTACGCCGCGTCATTGCGAGGAGCGAAGCGACGAAGCAATCCATTCTTTCTTCGCGCGGTGAGATGGATTGCTTCGCTGCGCTCGCAATGACGCCTTGGCTACACCGCATATCCCGGCGATCTTCGCGCCATGCCGTCGAAAGCGTCGAGCAGCCGCTCGCGCCAGGCATAGACCGGATCGTCTACTTTAAGCAGCTTGAACGGGCTGACCACGCGCGCCCACTGAAACCCGCCGAACACGATGTAGTCCGCATAGTTCGGCTGCCCGCCGCCGAGATAGGATTGCGTCTTCAGGGTCAGCCGCAACGGGTCGAGCGATTTGCGAAAGCCTTCGACCGCCTCGTCGCGGCCCGCCACCACTTCTTCCAGCGGCTTGCCGAAGCGCACTTCCCGTGACTTGCGGAAATAGGCGGCGTCCACCGGCTTCAGGTTCAAGGGGATGTCGGCGACGATCATCGGAGACAAGCCGCCGATCACGGTGACATCGCCCCAGCAGTTCAGCATGCGGGCCATCGCACGGCCGCCCTCGCCGCCGAACAGCGACGGCCGGTCCGGAAATTTGTCTTCGAGATAGTTCGCGATCGTCCAGGAATCGACGACAGAGGTTTCGCCGTCGAGCAGCACCGGCACCCTTTCGGATCCGTGCGGCGCGATCGCGTCCTTTTCCGTAAAACACCACGGGATGGTTTCCGCGGAAAGCCCCTTATGCGCCAGCGCCATCCGAGTCCGCCAGCAGTACGGACTGAAGGGGCGCGCGGCGTCGGCGCCGACGAGTTCGAAGAGTTTGAGAGTCATATTGCGCGCCAGTTTGAAACACAGCTGCCAGACTAACCGTCATTGCGAGGAGCGCAAGCGACGAAGCAATCCATCTATCCCCGAGCGGAGATATGGATTGCTTCGCGGAGCCTGTCATCGGGCGCGCATTCGCGCGACCCGTTGGCTCGCAATGACGTGGATGGAGTGGCGCGCAAACTTACCGCACCACCGCCGCGGTCTGGCCGAACAGCACCCGGCGCTCTTCCTCGGTGCGGTTGACCGGCTGGCCGAAATTCGGATTGACCTCTTTGGCCAGCGCGTAGGCGCGCTCGGTCGCGGGCCGCGCGCGGATGGTTTCCAGCCAGCGCTTCAGATGCGGGAAGTCGTCGATATTCTGTTCCTGGTTCTTGTAGGGCACGATCCAGGGATAGCTCGCCATGTCGGCGATCGAGTAATCGCCGGCGATGAATTCGCGGTCGGCGAGGCGCTTGTTGAGCACGCCGTAGAGCCGGTTCGTTTCATTCACGTAGCGGTCGATGGCGTATTTGATTTTTTCCTGGGCGTAGTTGCGGAAATGGTGGTTCTGCCCGGCCATCGGCCCGAGCCCGCCCATCTGCCAGAACGTCCACTGGATGGCGTCGTAGCGGCCATAGAGATCTGATGGCAGGAATTTTCCGGTCTTCTCCGCCAGGTACAGCAGCATCGCGCCCGACTCGAACACCGAAATCGGCTGAGCCCCACCCTTCGGCTCATGATCGACCATCGCGGGAATCCGGTTGTTCGGCGCGATCGCCAGAAACTCCGGCTTGAACTGTTCGCCCTTGCCGATCTGCACCGGGAAGATCTTGTACTTCAGCCCGGTCTCTTCGAGGAACATCGTGATCTTGTGGCCGTTCGGCGTGGTCCAGTAATGAAGGTCGATCATTGGCACGGTCCCGCGTTAAGGAAATTGCACGCATCGCAAAAAGGATGCGGATGCATGAATGTGGTCGGGTCGCGCCGTGAAGTCAATGGCGATGGGACGATGCGCGCGAATGTGATGACTTCCCGCACGCGCGAGAAACGATCAGTTCGCCCGGCCGTGTTCCCGCAGGAAATTCTTGCCGCCTTCGGTAATCGCGACGCGCACGCCCAGGCCTTCGACCGGCTGGCGCGCGACATAGCCGCGATCCACCGCGTCTTCCCAGATCGTCAGCCGCGGGCATGAGGTCCGCCAGGTCTCGATCACTTCGGCGTAAAGCCGCGGCTCGCGCGCCACCCATTCGACGAGATCGAGCACCAGTGCGTCTGTCGTCTCGGTCATCGGGCCCTCCTTCAAAATCTCGACTAGAAAGCCATCGCGCTCGAGCGCGTGACCAGGAGCCAGCCGCCATAGAGGATGTAATAGCTGGCGACCGTCGTGATCAGCCGTCCGGCCCAGGTGCGGAACTGCGCGTCGCTCATCGCTTCCAGGATGCGCCGCGCCAGCGTGGTGCCGAGCATCGAGGCCGCGATCGCAACCAGCGCCAGCACCGGATCGAGCGTCGCCGCCTGATCGATGATGCCGCCGAAATAGACCAGCTTGACGAGATGGCTCGCGACCTGGCAGGTCGCCTTGGTCGCGACGATCTCGCGGCGGTCGAACTTGCCGCCGAGGAAGAACGTATCCATCAGCGGGCCGGATACGCCGGTCATCAGCATCAGGCCCATGCAGATGAAGCCGTAGAAACTGCCCTGCCAGATGCTGTCAGGGTCCGGCTTCAGATTCGCCGGCATCAGCCGCGCCATGAACGGCGTGACCCCGAGCAGCAGCAGCGCGATCGGCTTGTCCGGCACATAGCGGGTCAGCGACCAGAGCCCGAGCGCCAGCGCGCAGCCGATCAGATACACGAACACCGGCCGCCAGCGGATATGCGCGCGCCACAGGAAGGCACGCCAGCCATTGGACGCCATCTGCGTGATCGCATGCAGCACCATCGCCGTCGGCAACGGCATCAGGGCCAGCAGCACGCCGATCAGGATCATGCCGCCGGCCATGCCGAACAGGCCCGACAGGAAAGCTGTCGCGACCATCAACAAGCCAAGTGCTGCGATCAAAAGCGGCGTCATCGAAATCTCCTTGTTACTGTTTTGCCGCGCTTGGACGGCGCGTGCAAACTGAGTTATCTTGCCCTGGCATCAGTTTTCCTGAGGGTTCGAATGCGACGGCTGCTCTTCCTCAACGGCATCAAGGCGTTCGAGGCTGCGGCGCGCAGCGGCAGCTTTGCGGCGGCAGGTAGCGAACTCAACGTCTCGGCGGCGGCGGTCAGCCGGATGGTGCATCTCCTGGAAGACCGGCTCGGCGTGGCGCTGTTCGAGCGCAAGGCCAACCGCCTGGTGACGACGGCCGCCGGTCGCACCTATCAGAGCGGGCTGACGCCGATCTTCGACGCGCTGGCGAGCCTGACCGCGCAGATCACGGCGCCCTCCAGCGTCCGCGTGCTGACCATCGGCGTCGGGCCGACCTTTGCGATGCGCTGGCTGATCCCGCGGCTGGCGGATTTTCACAAGCAGGAACCCAACATCGACGTGCGCATCACCACCGGCGGCGCGGCCGCCCCGTTCGGCGAGGACTGGAGCTGCGGCATCCAGCTCGGCGACGGCGAATGGCCGGGGCTGATCGCCGAGCCGCTGTTCGCGGCCGACCTGTTGCCGGTCTGCGCGCCCCGCCTTGCCAGCTCGCTCAAGCGGCCCGGCGATCTGAAGGGGCCCACGCTGCTGCGCGTCGCGCATTCGCCCGACGACTGGCCGTCATGGCTGAAGGCGGCAAGCGTCGCCCGCGCCAGCGCGCGCGGACCGGAGTTTCAATTCTACGGCCAGGCGCTGCAGGCCGCGGTCGACGGCCTCGGCATCGCGATGGGCATCCGCCCCTATATCGACGACGACCTCGCCGCGGGACGGCTGGTGGCGCCGTTTACGCTGAGCGTGCCCAAGGGCATGCGCTGGTATCTGGTCTATCGCGAATTCCGCACCGGCCAGCGCGACTTCGTCGCATTCCGGCGCTGGGTCATCCGCGCGGCCGCCGAGCCCGCCGCCCGCCGCAAGGGCCCGCGCCATGCCAACTGAACGCATCGACACGCTTGTGATCGGCGGCGGCCAGGCCGGGCTTGTCATGAGCTACCGGCTCAAGCAGCGCGGCATTGCGCATCTGGTGCTGGAGCGGGCGCGGATTGCCGAGCGCTGGCGCAGCGAGCGCTGGGACGGGCTGAAATTCCAGTTTCCGAACTGGTCGGTGCAGCTGCCGGATTTTGCCTTTCCGCACAGCGATCCCGACGCCTTCGCCACATCAGGCGAGATCGTGGAGTTCATCGACGCCTTTGCGGAATTCGTCGCACCGCCGATCCGCTGCGGCGTCGAGGTGACGCATTTGAAACGCGGCGACGCCGGCTTCATCGCCGAGTGCACGGATGGCGCCATCGAGGCCAACAACGTCGTGGTCGCGACCGGGCCCTATCAGCAGCCGCTAATGCCGGATCTGCTGCGCGATGATCCGGTGTTTCAGATCCATGCCAGCGGCTACAAAAATCCCGACCAGCTGCCACCGGGCGCCGTGCTGGTGGTTGGCGCAGGCGCGTCCGGCGCGCAGATCGCCGACGAACTGCATCGCGCCGGCCGCCGCGTTTTTCTTTCGGTCGGCCAGCACACCCGCATGCCGCGCCGTTACCGCGGGCAGGACCTGACCTGGTGGTTCGGCGCCCTTCGCCTGTTCGATATGACGGCGGAGCAGCGCGGGCCGATCCGGGTCAACCCGTCGATCACGGGCGCCTATGGCGGCTACACCATCGACTTCCGTCGATTCGCCGCCGACGGCATCACGCTGCTGGGAAGGGTTTTCGCGGCGCGCGACGGCGTGCTCGAGATTGCCGCTGGTCTCGCCGAAAATCTCGCCAACGGGGATCTCTATTATGCAGGGTTCCTCGACATGCTGGATGCGCATGTCGAACAGCACGGCCTCCACCTGCCTGCTGATCCCGCCGCCCGGACTGATCTGGCCGATCCGCCCTGCGTCACCGAGCCGATCCGGCGCCTCGACCTCGGCAAGGAAGATGTCCATGCGGTGATCTGGGCCACCGGCTACGGCGTCGATTTCAGCTGGATCGACCTACCGGTCCGGGATGACAGCGGGGAACCGGTCCATCGGGGCGGCGTGTCAGAGGTAGCGGGGCTCTATTTCCTCGGCCTGCCCTATCTGTCGAAGCTGTACTCCGCCTTTTTGTCGGGCGTCGGCGACGATGCCGCCGTGCTCGCCGATCACATTGCCGCCCGACGCTGAAGTTCCCGCTTCCGCAAAAATGCCGCGAGATGTGAACCGGTTCACACCGGCCGTCGAAAAACCATGGTCTGGTCAGGCCCGGATGATCGCGGGGGCGATCGGGATCCCGGGAGTTCAGCCATGATTTACGGCGGCTTTGAAATTCAGTCGTTCGAAGCGGGGAGAGGGCAATGGCACGCCAGGATACAACGAGCCGATCTCGCGCCGGTCGTCATCGATGGCTTGTCGTTTCCGACGCTCGAAGTCGGCTTTGCATGGTCCGATCCGGAAGCGGCGATCGCGGATGCGAAAGCCCATATCGACCACAACCGGCAGCGCTACACGATGGCGGCGTCGGTCTGAAACAGGCGGCTGGGATGTCGCAAGTCGAACCCAACCCGGCGCAGCCACCCAGGCAGGTGATGTCGAACTGCCCGCAATGCAGCGCCTCCCTCGCCGTGCTGCGCATCATCCCCGGCAAGGCCGGCGCCGAATACTGGACCATGCGCTGCACGAAGTGCGGCGGCATCCATCTCGACATCGTCAAGGCCGATTCGCCGGCCGCGACGGTTACGGATTCCAGCGACGTCTTCGCCTGACGCTGACATCTGCTGACATTGGAACGGCCCGAATCGGCCGTTCAATCAACACCGGCTTTGCCCTTTTTTCGCGCGCTGATTGGCCCCATATTCCGGCCATGGCGAAGAAACCCGACTCCCCCAAAAAATCAGGCAAAACCCCGAAATCCAAAGCTCACCGGCCGGAAGTTCAGCCGATCGGTCCCGCTTTGGCAGAACTGCTCAATCCCGCGATCAATCGCGGCGATGCCGGCATGGGCTCCGGCACCGGCCTGCAGCCGCCGCCGGACAATTCGAAGGACCGCCGTTCCGGCGGCGAGGCCGCCGTGCATCGCGCTCGATCGTCGACGCCCAAGAACTTCCCACCAAGTTCCGCCGATCCCTATCCGCAACCGCTGCGCCCGAATCCGCAGCCGCCGGGCGCACGAAGCAATCCGGATGGCCTCGACGAAGCCCCGCAAGCCAATTACGGCACGTCGGCGACCATCCCGACGCTCGATCCGGAACTGGCAAAACAATTCGGCTTCACCACCGAAGAGGAAGACGCCGCCGCGCTGGCGCGGCCGCCGCGCAACAAGATGGAGGCGCTCGGCGTCCAGGCGACGGCCGATGCGCTGGAAGATCTGATCCGCGAGGGCCGCCCCGAATTCAAGGGCGAAGGCGGCGGCGTGAAGGTGTGGACGCCGCACCGCCCGCCCCGCCCCGAGAAATCCGAAGGCGGCGTGCGCTTCGAGATCAAGTCCGAGTATGAGCCGAAAGGCGACCAGCCCACCGCGATCAAGGAACTGGTCGAGGGCATCAGCCGCAACGACCGCACCCAGGTGCTGCTCGGCGTCACCGGTTCCGGCAAGACCTACACCATGGCCAAGGTGATCGAGGCCACGCAGCGCCCCG
Organism: Bradyrhizobium sp. AUGA SZCCT0222; assembly: GCF_018130205.1. NCBI lineage: Bacteria > Pseudomonadati > Pseudomonadota > Alphaproteobacteria > Hyphomicrobiales > Nitrobacteraceae > Bradyrhizobium > Bradyrhizobium sp. AUGA SZCCT0222. Next base: position 20,916 of record NZ_JAFCLX010000064.1, on the reverse strand, counting down.
CCATCATCCTGGCGCCGAACAAGACGCTGGCGGCGCAGCTCTATGGCGAGTTCAAGAGCTTCTTCCCCGACAACGCGGTGGAATACTTCGTCAGCTATTACGACTACTACCAGCCCGAAGCCTATGTGCCGCGCACCGACACCTACATAGAAAAGGACTCCTCGATCAACGAGCAGATCGACCGCATGCGCCACTCGGCGACGCGCGCGCTCTTGGAGCGCGACGACGTCATCATCGTGGCGTCCGTGTCGTGCATCTACGGTATCGGCTCGGTCGAGACCTATACCGCGATGACGTTTGCGCTGAAGAAGAACGAGCGCATCGACCAGCGGCAATTGATCGCCGACCTTGTCGCCTTGCAATACAAGCGCACCCAGGCCGATTTCACCCGCGGCACCTTTCGCGTGCGCGGCGACGTCATCGACATCTTCCCGGCGCACTATGAAGACCGCGCCTGGCGCGTGAATTTGTTTGGCGACACCGTCGAAAATATCGAGGAATTCGATCCACTCACCGGCCACAAGCAGGACGATCTCGAATTCATCAAGATCTACGCCAATTCGCACTATGTGACGCCGCGCCCGACGCTGGTGCAGGCGATCAAGTCGATCAAGTCGGAATTGAAGCTGCGGCTGGACCAGCTCCACGACCAGGGCCGGCTGCTGGAAGCACAGCGGCTGGAGCAGCGCACCACCTTCGATCTCGAAATGATGGAAGCCACGGGAAGCTGCGCCGGCATCGAGAACTATTCACGCTACCTCACCGGCCGCCGCCCCGGCGAGCCGCCGCCGACGCTGTTCGAGTATGTCCCCGACAACGCGCTGGTCTTCGCCGACGAAAGCCACGTCACAGTTCCCCAGATCGGCGCCATGTTCAAAGGCGATTTTCGGCGCAAGGCGACGCTGGCCGAATACGGTTTTCGCCTGCCCTCCTGCATGGACAACCGCCCGCTGCGCTTCGAGGAATGGGACATGATGCGCCCGCAATCGGTCGCGGTGTCGGCGACGCCATCAGGCTGGGAGCTGAACGAAAGCGGCGGCGTGTTCGTCGAACAGGTGATCCGCCCCACCGGCCTGATCGATCCGCCGGTCAACATCCGCCCTGCCCGCACGCAAGTGGACGATCTCGTCGGCGAAGTCCGCGCCACCGCGCAGGCCGGTTATCGCTCGCTGATCACGGTGCTGACCAAGCGCATGGCGGAAGACCTCACCGAATATCTGCACGAGCAGGGCATTCGCGTCCGCTACATGCACTCTGACATCGACACCATCGAGCGCATCGAGATCATCCGCGACCTTCGCCTCGGCGCGTTCGACGCGCTGGTCGGCATCAACCTCTTGCGCGAGGGCCTCGACATTCCCGAATGCGCGCTGGTCGCGATCCTCGACGCCGACAAGGAAGGCTTTTTGCGCAGCGAGACCTCGCTGATCCAGACCATCGGCCGCGCCGCGCGCAACGTCGACGGCAAGGTGATCCTCTACGCCGACCAGATGACCGGCTCGATGGAGCGCGCCATCGCCGAGACCGACCGCCGCCGCGAGAAGCAGGTCGAATACAACACCGCCCACGGCATCACGCCCGAAAGCATCAAGAAATCCATCGGCGACATCATGAACAGCGTCTACGAGCGCGACCATGTGCTGGTGGAAATCGGCGACGGCGGCATGGCCGACGACGTCATCAGCATCGGCCACAATTTCGAGACCGTGCTGAACGACCTCGAAACAAGAATGCGCGAAGCCGCCGCCGATTTGAACTTCGAGGAAGCCGCCAGATTACGCGACGAAGTCAAACGCCTCCGCGCCACGGAGCTCGCGGTGGTCGACGACCCCACCATCAAGCAGCGCGGCGTGGCCGCGAAAGCCGGTGCGTACGCGGGCACGAAGAAATACGGCGACTCCGCGAACCTGCCTGCGAGTGCGATGAAAAAAGGCCGCGGCGGAATGCGCGGTGGCTCATCTGCTCCCTCGCCCCGCCCTTCGCGGGGTCGAGACGAGCGAAGCTCGCTCTTAGAGGGTCGGGGTGAGGGGCACCCCACGGGTGGTGCCAGCGGCGCCACCTCCAAAGTCCACAAACCCCACCTGGACGAAATGCACGGCCCCGAATCCCTGCCCTACCGCCCCAGCGGCGCCAAGCCGCGCAAACCCGACATCGGCGGCAACACCAAAATCTTCCAGCCCACCGACTCACGCCAGTCCGGCCCCGAGTTCGGGCCGGCGCCGCGATCGAGCGGTGGCGCGCCGGGGCATCGGGGCGGGTGGAAGAAGCGGTAGCGATCAATCATTAAGTCGTCATTCCGGAAGCCGCGAAGCGGCTGTCCGGAATCCATACTCACAATCGTGGTAATGGATTCCGGGTTCGATGCTTCGCATCGCCCCGGAATGACGCCCTCACCCCACGCTCGCGATCCCCACCGCCAGCAGCGACAGCAGCATCACGTTGGTCACCAGTTGCAGCGAGGTCAGCGGCTGGGTCCGCCAGCGCGCGATCTTGTCGAGGAAGGAAAGGCTGGCGTCGAAGAACAGCGGTTCGAAGCCCTGGCCGAACCGCTTCGGGAATTTGCGCGCGAGCCACGGCGTCAACAGGGCGTAGAACAGCGCGGCCAGCACGACGAAGATCGCGGCGCCGTAGCGCTGGCCGACGATTTCTTGGCTGCCGACGAGCTTGAGCATCAGCGCGGCGGCGGCGAAGGTGGGGAAGCCCTGGAACAGCGCGGTCAGCACAAAACCTTCGAGACGGTTGCGCGAGCTGGATTTCGGAGCTGACATGGCGTTCATGGCGGCGGCTTCCTGTGGTCCCCGATGGGGACGTTGATGCCGCCAGGTTAGGTGGTCGCGCGCGGGTGTGACGTGATGCGTGTCACGTACTTTCGTTCGTCATTCCGGAGCAGCCCGACAGGGCTGAATCCGGAATCTCGAGATTCCGGGTTCGATGCTTCGCATCGCCCCGGAATGACGGAGAGAGATCAGCCCGACCTTCTGTTACTCGTGTTCTGCGTCATGTTGCCGTGGTCGCCCTGCTCGCGGATGTTGTTCTTCTCGTCGTCGCGATGGCCCTTGGTGGTATCGACGGGCACAGTCGGCGTGCTGCCGGGGCCCTTGTGACTCCTGTTCTCCTCGGGAACGGGCGCAATGGTTTTTTCAAACGGTTTGGTCATCAGATTCTCCATTGTATGGCAGGAGAAACGCGGGACAGGCCGTACTCGTTCCCGGCGTGAACGCCGCCCCGCCTTGCACCGACCAAGCAAAAATGAACTAATTGTTCCCGCCGACCGAAAGCATGATCCGCCCGATGCCGAAATCGTTTCCTGCCGTCGTCGCGCTGGCCCTTGCCGGCGCCTGCCTGCTCGCCAGCCCGGCTCGCGCCGACGATGCCGACCGTGCGCTGCTGTCGACGTTTTGCGACGCCGCCGACATCAAGGAATCGACCTGCACGCGGGCCAGGAACTATCCGGACGCGGGAAACCGCGAATGCGACGTCAAGCTGACAGCCGATCGTCACAGCGGACGGTTCATCGCCGCGGGCAATCCCCTGCTGGTGGTCAATTACGAGAGCGGATGCGAGCCGCATGCCACCGATAATGGTGGCGCCGTCGTGTTCGAGCAGAGCGGCGGCAAGACCATCTTCAGGAGCTTTCAGCCGGGCTCGCAGGTCAATGACTGCGTCACCCTGGCGAAGAGCGCGCAGCAGGATTGGCTGATGTGCATCACCGGCCATATCGGCCAGGGCAATCTGGAAACTGGCGTCGCTGAGTTCGTGTTCACCCAGGACTACAGCCGGAACGTCAGCATCTCCCCGGATTTTCTGATCACCACGACGGATTCCATTCGCGCCTATGGCGCCAACGTCGTCATCTGCAAGGAGCGTTCGAAATATTTCGAGGTCTCGGACATCAAGGCCGGGCCGCGGCCGCAGACCGTGACCGTGATGGTTCGCCATGCCGACGCGAACACGATCAGGAAAGCCTGCCGCAAGGGGTTTCCCAAACCGAAGGAAGTTTTTGGAAAGCTCTCGCGCGGCGAGGCCTATGTGCCCGAAGGCTACGAGAAGCGCGGCAAATTCATCATCGATCTCGCCACGCGCAAGGTGACGCCGCAGGGGTGACTTACGTCGTCCCGGCGAAGGCCGGGACCCATACGCCGCGGCGGACGTTTGTGAAGAAGGAAGATAACGACCAGCGTCTGTACCGATTGCCGCTGGTGGGTATGGGTCCCGGCCTTCGCCGGGACGACGATTACAATAGTGGTCAGCTGCGGCAAAACGGCACGACGGCCGCGCCCGGCGTAGCCTTGGCGAAGCCGGGGCAAATCACTTCCGATTTACGGAAATCGTGTCAAGCAGAAAATTTCTGCAAATCAAAAATATTTCTCTTCCCTTCGACCCAAATCACCGGCACATTCTCACCCATCCCGTCCCACTCAGAGGGGCGTCGGCCGTCGTCATGACGAGGGGCGGGTCGCGGTGGACGTAACAGTTGCGATTGACGGTCGCGACTGAAGCGTACGGCGAAAGCGTGTGGTCCTGGCGCCCGTAACGGCGTCAAGTCTTGCGGAGCGATCCGCGAGGCGACGGTGGCAATAGAGGCCGTCTCACCGGGGAGAGCGCGTCATAAGCCGTAAAGCCACTGCGCAGGGAATGTCGGATGTTCTCCGCTGCCCTGTATGCTCATGTGCAGCATTCTTATGCACAATCGCACATGAGACCGCGGGTGCAGCGCGCATCCGGCATTCCCTGCGCCCTCTGATTTTTGGGGGCGAGAAGTGACGCAAGACTCGGGCGCATCGCGCGCCGCGAGAACGCGAAACTATATCCACGTCGTCCCGGCGAAGGCCGGGACCCATAACCACAGGGAGTAGTTTTGCGGAAGGTGTCTGCTACCGAGCCTCTATTGAGAGATCACGCGGTATGGGTCCCGGCCTTCGCCGGGACGACGAATTATAGGCGACGTCGTCCGCAATGGCTGCGTCGTCCAGGCTGTTTGAAATTCGAATCCAGTTTAACAGCACCGACCAGGACAAGCGCAGGTTGACCAACCACAGCTCACGGTAGTGAACCGTTTCCACGCTGGCGACGTCAGACTTTGTGCCTGCTTTTGCGGATCGGCCGCTGTGTTACGGCGTTCGCTGTGGGACCGGCCGCCGCGGGGCAGGTTGAAACTCGGCGGAGAAAGATCGGATGACCGCGGACCTGCATCGGCAGCGCCTACTGAATTTCCTCGACGTCTACTATGCCGGCGACATCGAGGGGTCGCTGGCGCGCTGCACCGACGATGTCGCGTTCGTCGCCAACGCCCCGGTCGATCTGCTTCCCCACATGGGACATCGCCGGGGCACCGCCGCGATGCGCGAGATGTGGACCACCGTCCGCGCCCGCTATTCCGAGATGCGCTGCGAGGTGCCGATCCTGGTCGCCGAGGGCGACAGGGTGGCGGCGAACATCCGGGTGTTCTTCCGCAAGCGCAGCAATCAGCGGATGGTGCAGTTCGACATCGCGGCGTTTTATACCTTCCGCGACGGCCGCATCGCCCAGATCCGCGAGATCATCGACACCTTCGACATGGTCGAGCAGGTGCTGGAGCGCGACGTCAGCGCGATCCTGAGGGGCAACAAGCCGGAGTAGTTGGAGACAACGTCATTCCGGGGCGCGCGAAAGCGCGAACCTCAGATGTGCAATTGCACATCGGGGAATCTCGAGATTCCCCGGTGCGCAATTGCGCACCTGAGGTTCGATGCTTCGCATCGCCCCGGAATGGCGAATGCCCCGTCATATTTTCCCGGCGACGTTGAACCTCGCCGCCCCGGCGGCGACACACCACAAGGCTTTTTCCGGGGCAAAAGAACATATGAAGATCGCATTGCTGGCTCTGCTTGGTTTGGCGTTGGGGGCGCTGGGAGGTGCAGCGCTTGGAATCGGGGCCGGGCTGGCCTGGGTCGAAATCTTTAAAGTCACGAGTTTTGAAGGCTATAACGGCATGCTGGTGTTCTTCACCTTCATGCCGCTGGGCGCCGCGATCGGCGGTATCGCGGGCGCTTTGCTGTTCGGCGTGATCGCAATCAAGGACTCCGAAATCGCCATCGAGCGCGAGCCGGTGCGCCGCCGGGAGCGGTAAAAGCGGCGCCAGCGGCGGTAAAAACACGGAAAATCCTGCATTTGTGCAATGCAGAAACGTCGGTTGTATTTTAGCAAAAAACGCCTATCGTTAGTGTACGAATGAATTTAGCGGCGAGAATTTAGCAACTGCACGGCGTCGACGCGGACGCCCCTGGGCCGTTGCCGTTTGAATCAGTTTCAAGGACCAAATCAAATGACAGAGCATAGTCTCTGGCGTTTTTCGCGCGCGTTGCATCGTGCGATCAATGAACGCCAGCCCGCTGATCTCGAAGCCCTGCTCGACGAGGACGTCGATTGGGCGATCTATGGCCCGATCGACATGTTTCCGTTCTTCGGTTCGCGCCGGGGCAAGGCGGCCGTGATCGAGGTAGTCAGGCAGATCGCAGAGAACATCCGCGTCCATCGCTTCGACCGCGAGTCGATCATGCTGGGGGTCGATTCCGCCGCCTCGATGATGCGCTATTCGCTGACCGCGCTGGATTCCAACAAGCCGATCAGCCTGCGGGTCGCGCATTTCGCCCAGTTCAAGGCCGGCAAGCTGACCAATCTCCGCGTGCTGGTCGACACCTTCGACCTGGTCGAGCAGGCGGTGGGTTATCCCATCCATCTGCCGCGAATGGCGGTCTAGTTAACCCTCACCAATCCCTTTCGTCATGGCCGGACCAAAGCGCGAAGCACGTCTTCGCGCCAGAGATCGCGGGGACACACGTCCTCCTCACCAGCCCCTGGAAGACGTGGTTGCGACAACAGCGTCAAGGCGCGCTTCGCGCTTGATCGAGCTTGCGAAGCCGCACTCGGCGCTGTGGCCCCGGACATGACGGAGTGCGAGGGCGCGCGAATGCGCCCTCGCCATAATTTCGTACCACCGCCAACGCATTCTGCACCTGATTTGGAATGCGGGCGGGTTATGACTTCCACGACACGATTTGGCTGGATAAGGCTGCCGTTGCTGGTGGCCGGCTTCAGTCTGGGCGCGGTGCTGGCCGTGGCGGCGCAAACGCCGCCCGCCGATGAAGATACCGAAGAGCCGGCGGAGGAAGCGGCCCCCGACGTCGCAGCGGCGCCCGACGTGAATGACCCTGATATCATGAAGGATATCGATGTCTCCAAGCTCGACTGGAGCCAGCTCGATCTCGACGCCGCCCCCCTGACCGGGCCAGCCGCAAAAACCCGCGCCGCGTCGAAAGCCGCGACCAGCGCGGACACGGCCTGGTCGGCGAACCAAAGGGCCAATGGTACATCCGCCGTGTCGGTCAAGCAGACGCTGACCCCGTTCTGGGACGCGCGGATCGGCGCCGACATGACGGTTGCCCGGCAAGGCACGCTGACGGCCCAGGAATTACTGTCGGAAAAGCTCGCCAATGGCGGCAGCCTGCCGCAATCGTCCGGCACCGCCTGGGCCGCGATAACAGCGCCGGGTGTCGGCTCGATCTGGGACAAGACGTCAGTCGAAGCCCGCGTCGATCCGGGGGCGGACCAGAGCAAGCTCGGCACCTCCCTGAGCAAATCGCTGCCGCTCAGCGAGCAATACTCGCTCACGCTGCAGAACGGCTACAATCTGATCCAGCAGGGCATCGTTCCGGTGCCCGGCATCATCAGCCATCCGACCCGCAGCTACGAGACCGACCAGTCGGCGCGACTGAGCATCGCCGATACCGGCACCAGCTTCATGGCCGGCCAGACGCTGTCGACCTCGGACGACAAATGGCTGCGCAAGGTCGGCGCCGAGCAGAAACTGTTCGACGGCGTCACCATCTCGGGTTCGGTCGGCGAGACCCCGTCGGGCGTGGTTAACAAGAGCTTTGGCGCAGGCTTCAAGCGCAGCTGGTAAGCCGCTGCAGTTCTTCGCCAATCCTTTTCAGAATGATGCAGCATTGCCGCATATTGGCCCAGATGCAGACAAATTCCACACTACTGATAGGAACGCTTCACTTCGTCGTGCGGGGGACGTCCGCGCTCGCTTATCGCGAAACAGAGGAATGGCCGATGAACGCTACCAATCGAACCGAACAAGTTGAATCAACTGAGGATGTCGTCGACAGCAACCTCGCTGCGGTCTCGGAAGTCGAGGCCGGGATCCGCGACTTCGTCCGCAACGACATCGCCTATCTGCGCCGTCCGCCGGCCGGTGCCGTGGAAACTGTGCCGCTCGATGCCAGCGCGGAGGCCACCGTCAACAACGTCAACTCGCTGATCCAGCGCGTCGCCGGCACCTCGCTTGCTGAAATCGAGAAGCTGATTTCGGAACTCGAAAGCCTGCGCGATCTCCTGCATGCCGAAGGCCAGCGCGTCCAGCGCGAAATCTCCGGCTATGCGCAGCTCAGCCAGGCGGCGATGAAGTCGACGCGCATGATCGCCGACAACGTCACGCAGTGGAAGCGCGCCGCCGACGGGCTGCGCAACAGCTGATCCGGAATCTTTTACTGATTCCAGACCGTTGCAAAAATCCTACACCCGCCGTCTTCTTCAACAGAAGGCGGCGGTTTCGTTTGATATGTGGCTGTTTTGAACTTTATAAGCAGCGCGTCGGGATCAAGGGACGGATGCCCAACGGTAGGCAAACTTCCAGGGATACGAGATGCAAAACGGTCAGCCAAACAACACTCATCCACTGCCGCATTCGGCACATGGCATGGGCACGCTCATGGTCCGGTTCGTCGGACTGCTGACGGTTGCGGTGGTGCTGATGACGCTGATCTGGAGCATCTGACCCGGCGACGGGCAGGCACAGCTTTAAGGTCGCGCGGTTCCAAGTGCTGGTACGATCCAGCGCCATGGTTAGCAAAGCCTGACCTTATTGGACGGACGACGTGCTCTCGAGCGTGTAGCCGCCGTCGGCATAACCCTTCACCACCATCACGGTGGTCAGCATCACGCCGAGCGTGATGGTAGCGAAAATAAAGCCGACAAGTTTCAGGTGGCTGCGATCTGCCATGGTCATCCCCTCGGTACTTCCCCTCAGTCTCATATGGCAGGCAGAAAGTTCAAAATGTGTTAGCAAATAAATTGCTTCGCAGAATGGTAAACTGCGCCCCGGACCAAGAAACGGTTCGCTAAGCATACCGGCTCGGGTCAGGAACCCGCGTTCCGCCGCGGCACGAACGCGGTGGCCAAAAACGAGTACACCTGTTCGCCGCGCTGGTTGGTGCCGGTGTTGCGGGCCTGCAGGATGCCCCATTCGGGACGCTTGTCCGACGTGCGCTTGGTTTCGACGACACTCGAAAAACTGATGGTGTCACCAGCCAACACAGGCCTGATCCAGCGCAGTTCGCGAAAACCGGGCGACGGTCCCCAGACCGCGACTTCCTCGCCGCGCGCGACGGCCTCCCGCGTCAGGCGCTGGCCGTCGGCGACCAAGAGCTTCATGCAGACGGAGCCGACATGCCATCCCGACGCCGCCAACCCGCCGAACAGCGATTGGCGTCCCGCCTCCTCGTCGAGGTGAAACGGCTGCGGATCGAACTGCGCGGCGAATTGCTTGATCAGCTCGGCCGTGAAGGTGAACGATCCAAGTTCGCGCCGCGAACCGATTTCAATGTCCTCAAAGAAACGCATCGAAGATCCTATTCCGCCGCGGCATCGGCGCGACGGCGCACGATGATCGGCGACACCATCTCGCACAGCGTCACGCCGGCGGCGTTCTTGACCACGCCCTTGAACGTCACGATGCCGGTCTCGGGACGGCTGCGCGAAACTCGCGCCTCCGCGACCTCGATATCGAGCATCAGATCGTCGCCCGGCCGCAGAGGTGAGAGCCAGCGCATCTCGTTGACTCCAGGCGAGCCCATCGACGCGGTGCGGCCGATGAAGCTGTCGAACATCATCCGCATCATGATCGAGCAAAGATGCCAGCCCGACCCGGAGAGGCCCTTCAGCATCGACTTGGCCGCGGCCGCTTCGTCCAGATGCATCGGCTGCGGGTCGTACTCCGCAGCGTAAGCCAGGATCTCCTCGCGCGTGACGTGGCGCGGTCCGAACGTACCGAAATGGCCGGGTTTGAAATCTTCGAAGGTGAGCGTTGTCATGATGGGATTTTACAGTGCGGAAGCCCGATTGTGGCCGTTATTTGCAGCAATCTCAACCCGCCCACCCGCATGGCTCGTGCCCGACGGGCGAACACCGTTGCAACCGGTGCGCGTCTTCGGCTTGCTCGGGACCGCATTCGGAGCTAGGCCCTGTGCTCTCAGGAGCGAGGCTGGACGCGAATCACTTTTCGACTTGCCGGGAGAACCACCGATGTTCGATTTTCAGGACCTGTTTCAGTGGGACCGCTTTATCACGCCCACGATCATCAAGACCTTTTACTGGCTGGTGATCGGCCTGATCGTGCTGTTCGGCATATCCGGCATTTTCTCAGGCCTCGCTGCGATGGCGATCAGCCCGTTCGGCGGATTCATCGTGCTGCTGTCCTCGATCGCCAGCGTCGTGGTCGGCGTGGTGTTCTCACGCATCGCCGCAGAATTCATCCTGATCGTGTTCCGCATCAACGAGCACCTCGGCGCGATCCGCGACCAGGGCCAGATGCATTAAGCTCTCACCGTCATCCCCGGGATGAACGCAATTTGCGTTCACCCGTAGGTGCGCGCTCTTGCGCGCCTCGAAGGATGAGGATGCCCGGAGCCCATCCTTCGAGGCTCGCTACGCTCGCACCTCAGGATGACGGGGAGTTCGCAGCGAAAGAGACTCTAGGTATTGAACCTGAAATGCATGACGTCGCCGTCAGCAACGACGTATTCCTTGCCTTCCAGCCGCAGCTTGCCGGCGTCGCGTGCGCCGGCTTCGCCGCCGAGCGCGACATAGTCGGCATAGGCGATGGTCTCGGCGCGGATAAAGCCCTTTTCGAAATCGGTATGAATCACGCCGGCCGCCGCAGGCCCTTTGGTGCCGCGGTTGATGGTCCAGGCGCGGGCCTCCTTCGGCCCGACGGTGAAGTAGGTAATGAGGTCGAGCAGCTGGTAGCCGGCGCGGATCAGGCGGTCGAGGCCGGCCTCTTCGAGGCCGAGCGTATCGAGGAACTCGACGCGCTCCTCGCGTGACAGCGTCGCGATCTCGGATTCGATCTTGGCCGAAATCGCCACCGCGACCGCACCCTCTTTCTTGGCGTGCTCGAACACCTGTTTGGAAAAGCTGTTGCCGTCCTTGGCCGAGCCTTCCTCGACGTTGCAAACGTACAGCACCGGTTTCGACGTCAACAGGCCAAGCATGCCAAAGGCGCGCTCTTCTTCCGCCTTGCGTTCGAGGAACCGCGCCGGCTTGCCGTCGCGCAGCAGCACCAGCGCGCGGTTGACGAGGTCGAGTTGTTCCTTGGCGTCCTTGTCGTTGCCCTTGGCCTTCTTGGTAAGATTGTCGACGCGCTTCTCGAGGCTGTCGAGATCGGCCAGCATCAGCTCGGTCTCGATGGTCTCGATATCAGCCAGCGGCGCGATCTTGCCTTCGACATGGGTGATGTCGGAATCCTCAAAGCAGCGCACCACATGCGCCACCGCGTCGACCTCACGGATGGTGGCGAGGAACTGGTTGCCGAGGCCCTCGCCCTTGGAGGCACCGCGCACCAGGCCCGCGATGTCGACGAAGGTCAGTCGCGTCGGGATGATCTGGGCCGACTTGGCAATCGCGGACAGTTTGTCGAGCCTGGGATCAGGCACCGCCACCTCGCCGACATTCGGCTCGATGGTGCAGAACGGATAATTCGCCGCCTGCGCCGCGGCAGTCTCGGTCAGCGCGTTGAACAGCGTCGACTTGCCGACATTGGGCAGGCCTACGATACCGCATTTGAATCCCATGACGTGTCCTGAAGTCTGTTGCTGGCGGTCGGCGGCGCGTTACGCAGCGCCGTCATCGCCCTTGTCTAAAAATCCCTTGGCCTGCAGCGCAAGGTGCACCTTGTTCTGAAACGTCGAGGCGCGCTCGGTCGCGAGTAAGCCGGCATTGTCGGCGACCGCCTCGCACAGCGCCTCGACCCAGGGCCGATCGCTTTTGGCGAAATCCGACAGCACGTGGCTGTGCACCAGCTCCTTGACGCCGGGATGACCGATCCCAAGCCGCACCCGGCGATAGTCGTTGCCGATATGCGAGGAGATCGAGCGCAACCCGTTATGGCCGGCAATGCCGCCGCCGACCTTGACGCGTACTTTCGCCGGCGGCAGTTCGAGCTCGTCCTGAAACACGATGATCTCACCGACCCCGAGCTTGAAGAAGTTCGCGGCTTCCTGCACCGCACGCCCGGACTCGTTCATGTAGGTCGTGGGCTTGAGCAGGACCACGCGCTCGCGCTCAAGCGTGCCTTCCGACGTCTCGCCCTGAAAACGGCGGCGCCACGGTGCGAAACCATGACGCCGCGCAATTTCATCGACGACCGCGAAACCGATATTATGCCGGTTGTTCGCGTACTTCGCGCCGGGATTACCGAGGCCGACAAACAGGCGCATGACGCGGCATCCCGCGTTCGCTTACTTCTTCTTGTCGCCGCCAGGCGCCTTGGCGCCAGCCGCGGGCGCCTTCGCACCAGCCGCCGGAGCAGCAGCACCCGCTGCGGGCGCAGCAGCCGCACCCGCCGCCGGAGCAGCACCGGGAGCCGCAGCACCGCCAGCAGCAGCCGCCGCAGCCGCCTTGAGTTCTTCGGCGTAGCCGGACGGCGGCACGATGGTCACGAGCGTCGCATCTTCACGCGACAGCGACTTCACGCCAGCGGGCAGCTTGATGTCGGACAGATGCAGCGAGTGGCTGATTTCCAGCGTGCTGGCATCGGCCTCGATGTACTGCGGAATATTGTCGACCGAACACTCGAGTTCGATGGTGTGGGTGACGATGTTGACCGTGCCGCCGCGCTTGACGCCGGGCGAGACTTCGCCGTTGACCACATGCAGGGGAACGCTGACGCGGATGGTGGCGCCTTCACCGAGCCGCATGAAGTCGACATGCAGCGGGAAGTCACGCACCGGATCGAGATGGAAGTCGCGCGGAATCACGCGGTGCTTCTTGCCCTCGAGATCGATGTCGTAAATCGTGGTCAGGAACCGGCCGGCCAGAATGCGCTGGCGCAGTTCGGCATCGTCGACCGAGATGGTCACGGGGGGCTGGTTGTTGCCATAGATCACTCCGGGAACTCTCCCGGCGCGACGCTCTGCCCGGGCGGCCCCCTTGCCGCTCTGCGGACGCGCGGTCGCCTTCAATTCCTTGACGGTCGCCATCGTGTTAAGTCCTTGTTTTCTAAAAAGTTAAAGGCCGCAACGCGGCCCGGTAGCGTCCGACAGCAAGCCTCCAGGGGTGCGGGGGCTGCGGACGTGGCGGGCTTTTAGCCCCAAAGCGCCAAAATGACAAGGAAATCAGGGGATTTTTCTGCGGGCTCTGGACGCAGGGGCAGGCAGCATTGTGTGCCCTCTCCCTGCCCGCTGCCCCGTACGGACGAACGAACGGAGAGACCGTACCTGGCCAAGTCCTAGAAGTCCGTCTTCGGGTTGTCCGGACCGGGCGCGGGCGGCGAAATGCCGATCTTGGCTTCCAGCGCCGCGATCCGGGTCTTCAGCGCCTCGTTTTCCTCGCGCGCCAGCCGGGCCATGTCCTTGACCGCGTCAAACTCCTCGCGCTTGACGAGGTCGAGGTCGCGCAGGATGCGTTCGGCCTGGTTGCGAACGACCGCATCGACCTCGCGCTTGACGCCCTGGGCGGCGCCGGCAGCGTCGTTCATCAAACGGCCGATCTCGTCGAAAAACCGATTGTTGGTCTGGGTCATCGCTAAACGCTCCGGTCGCTGCAACTGGGTCTGCTTCCACCAAGACAATGGCGATCCAGACGCCCGGGTTCAAGAGTGCCGTTCAACGCCAAGGTGATGTCCGTTTGCCTTGTCATGCCCTCCTTTCCTTGCAATCGTACCGAACGTCGCCCCCCAAAAACCAGAATCAGAAAACAGAAACGCACATGATCGACCAGCAGATCGACATCCAGACCAAGGACGGCAAGACCACCACTTTCATCACCCATCCCGAGCGCGGCGGACCGTTTCCCGTCATCCTGTTCTACATGGACGCGCCGGCGATCCGTGAGGAATTGCGCGACATGGCGCGGCGGCTCGCGACGTCAGGCTATTACGTGATGCTGCCCAATATGTATTACCGCTCCGGCGTGATGGAGCTGGGGCCGATTCCGCCGGACCCTGAGGCGCCCGAGCGCAAGCGGATGTTCGAGTTCATGGCCTCGATCAATATTCCCATGGTGATGGAGGACACCAAGGCCCTGCTCGCCTATGCCGCGACCCAAAAGGCCGCGAACACCGCCATCGTCGGCACCGTCGGCTACTGCATGAGCGGCCGCTACGCGGTCAACGCGGCGACGCATTTTCCGGACCAGGTGAAAGCCGCAGCCTCAATCTACGGCACGCATCTGGCGACCGACCAGCCGGACAGCCCGCATATTGCCGCCGGCAAGACCAAGGCTGAATTGTACTTCGCCTGCGCCGAAACCGACATCTACGCGCCGGCCGAGATCATCGAGAAATTGAAGCAGGGCATGAAGGGATCGAACAACGAGGTCGAGGTTTTCCCCGGCACCCATCACGGCTTCGCCTTCCCGAAGCGGCCGGTCTATCACCGCGACGCCGCCGAGCGGCATTGGGAACGGCTGCTGGCGCTGTATCGCCGCAACCTCGCCACCTGATCGCAAGGTTCCGATACAAGGCTCCCCGCCGATCTTCGGCGTGGCCCATGCCGTCTACACCAAAGCCCTGTGAGCCAGATGCAATTCCTCACTATCGCCTTTCCGGTATTCGATCCGATCGCGCTCTCGATCGGACCGATCGCAATCCGCTGGTATGCGCTGGCCTATATCGGCGGCATCGTGCTGGGATGGATTTATGCGCGTTCGCTGGTCAAGAGCGAGAAATTATGGGGCGGGCCGGCGCCGATCACGCTGGTGCAGCTCGACGATTTCATCCTGTGGGTCACCATCGGCATCATCGTCGGCGGCCGCACCGGCTACGTGCTGTTCTACAATCCCGCCTATTTTGCGCAGCACCCGGCCGAGATTTTCGAATTGTGGAACGGCGGCATGTCGTTTCACGGCGGCTTCCTCGGCTGCGTCGCCGCGGTGATGCTGTTCTGCCGCAAACACGGCATCTCGATCCTGTCGCTCGGCGACATCACCACCGGCGTCGGGCCGATCGGATTGTTCCTCGGGCGGCTCGCCAACTTCATCAACAGCGAATTGTGGGGCCGGCCGGCCGATTCCAGCGTGCCATGGAGGATGGTGTTCCCCAATGGCGGGCCGCTGCCGCGCCACCCCAGCCAGCTCTATGAGGCGGCGCTCGAGGGCATCCTGCTGTTTACGATATTGGCGGTCATGATTCGGATGGGTGCCCTGAAGCGGCCGGGCCTGATCCTCGGCAGTTTCATCGCGATCTACGCAATTGCCCGAATAATAAGCGAGTTCTTCCGTGAGCCGGACCCGCAGCTTGGATTTTTGTGGGGCGGGCTGACAATGGGTATGCTGTTGTCGGTGCCGATGATCATTGCCGGAGCCATCCTGATGGTGATGGCATGGCGCAAGGCGCCGGAGCATTTGCAGAAGCCCATTTAAGGCAAGGAAGGCCGTGACCGAACTTTCGCCGCTACAGTCCGAGATCAGGAAGCTGATCCAGTCGTCAGGCCCGATGCCGGTCTGGCGGTATATGGAATTGTGCCTGATGCATCCCGACCACGGCTATTACGTGTCGCGCGATCCGCTGGGCCGCGAGGGCGATTTCACCACCGCGCCCGAAGTCAGCCAGATGTTCGGCGAACTGCTCGGGTTGTGGGCCGCTTCGGTCTGGAGGGCGATCGGCTCGCCGCCGGCGCTGCGGCTGGTCGAGCTCGGGCCCGGCCGCGGCACCATGATGGCGGACGCGCTGCGCGCGCTGCGGGTGCTGCCGCCGCTCTATCAGTCGCTCAGCACACACCTCGTCGAGATCAATCCGGTGCTGCGCGAGAAGCAAAGCGCGACGCTGTCGGGCGTGCGCAATCTCAGCTGGCACGACAGCATCGACGACGTGCCCGAGGGCCCTGCGGTCATTTTCGCCAACGAGTATTTCGACGTGCTGCCGATTCACCAGGTGGTGAAGCGTGAGACCGGCTGGCATGAGCGCGTGATCAAGCTCGACGACGGCGGCAAGCTGGTATTCGCGGCCGCCGACGAACCGACTCCCCGCTTCGAGGTGCTGCTGCCGCCGCTGGTGCGTGCCGCCCCGATCGGCGCCGTGTTCGAATGGCGGCCCGACGCCGAGATCATGAAGATCGCCAGGCGCGTGCGCGAGCAGGACGGCGCTGCGCTGATCATCGATTACGGCCATCTGCGCAGCGACGCCGGCGACACCTTCCAGGCCATCGCCCGCCACAGCTTCACCGATCCCCTGAAGAATCCAGGACAGGCCGACGTGACCGCCCATGTCGATTTCCAGGCATTGGTGCGCGCCGCCGAAGATATGGGCGCGCGCACCCACGGTCCGGTGACGCAGGGCGAGTTCCTCAAGCGGCTCGGCATCGAGACCCGCGCATTGACGCTGATGGGCAAGACCACGCCGGAAGTTTCCGCCGATATTTCCAATGCGCTGAAGCGGCTGACCGATAGTGGCCGCGGCGGCATGGGCTCGATGTTCAAGGTGCTGGCGATCACGGAGCCGCATCTCACCTCGGTCGCGGGCCTGTCCGACGAACAGGAATCTGCCGACGAAGAGGCGTCATGACCTACGGATCGTCGCTGCTTTCGGCCATTCCGGGCCTGCGCCACGCTTTCTTCACCCGCGAGGGCGGCGTATCCGGCGGGATTTACGAGGGCCTCAATGGCGGCCTCGGTTCGAACGATGATGCCGCCCACGTCGCGGAAAATCGCCGCCGGATGGCCGAGCAGATGGGTGTCGCACCGGATCGTTTTCTCAGCGTGCACCAGATCCATTCGCCCGATGCCGTGGTGGCGACCGGCCCCTGGACCGGGGACAAGCCGCGCGCCGACGCCCTGGTCACCCGCACCGAAGGCCTTGCGATCGGCGTCACCGCAGCCGATTGCGGGCCGATCTTGTTCGTCGATCCCACGGCCCGCGTGATCGGCGCGGCCCATGCCGGCTGGAAGGGTGCGCTGACCGGAATCATCGAATCCACCGTGGATGCGATGGAAAGACTCGGCGCCGACCGCAGCGGCATGGTGGCGGCGATCGGCCCCCTGATCCGCCAGCATTCCTACGAAGTCGGCGGCGAATTCGTCGAACGTTTTCTGGATGCCGACGCCGGCAATGCCGCCTACTTCATTGCTTCGGAGCGCGCCGGCCATTCGATGTTCGACCTTGCCGGCTACATCCGCATGCGGCTGGAAAACGCCGGCGTGCTGATGATCGACGACATCGGCGTCGACACCTATTCCGACGAACGCTTCTACAGCTACCGCCGCTCGGTGCATCGGAAAGAGCCGGATTACGGAAGGCATGTTCACGCCATCGCGCTGACCGACTGAGTTCCGCCAGCGCGATTCCCGAACCATCGCCGAGCGCTGCAATCCAGCCTTGACTCTCCACTGGGTGGAGGCTGCACAACCCGCGGCATGACACATCGAACCTACAGCATCGGCGAAGCGTCGCGCCTCAGCGGAGTGTCCGTTCGGCGACTGCGCTTCTATTCGGACCAGGGACTGCTCCCGCCGGCAGGCCGAACGGAGAGCGGCTATCGCGTCTTCACCGATAGCGAGCTCGTCCGCCTCGACCTTATCAGCTGCCTGCGGGACGCCGGCCTCGGCCTCGATGCCATTCGCGAGGTGTTGTCGAAGGAGCTTTCGCTGACCGAGGCACTGACGCTTCGCCTGCGGGCGCTCGAGGCCGAAATCGCAGCGCAGCGCCGGATCGCGGCGGCGCTGCGTGCGGCCCTTCGTTCGCCCGAACTGACCGAAGCCGATTTGAGGAGATTCTGGACCATGACCAAATTGTCGCGCGATGAACGGCTTAGCGTCGTCGAAGCTTATTACGAACGGGTCTCTGACGGCGTGAACATCGATCCCAAATGGATGCGCCAGATGATCGAAGACAGCGTCCCCGAACTGCCCGAAGACCCGACGCCCGAGCAGTGTGACGCCTGGATCGAGCTTTCGGGCATGCTGCGCGATCCCGAATTTGCGGCCAACATGCGAAACAATGCCAAGGACATCTGGGACGACGCGACCTTCGATCCCATCGCCTGGAAGACCGAAGGCGACGCCATCCTGGTCAAGGCCGAGGACGCCATCGCGCGCGGCCTTGAACCGACTTCGGAAGCCGGCCAGGCACTTGCAAGGGAATGGGTGGAAATCTCGGCCCGACTCACGCAGCGCAAGCCCGATCCGGATTTCCGAACTTGGTTGCGGGCCAAATATGATTACCATGACGCGCGCGCGGGCCGCTATTGGCAGTTGGTTGCCATCCTGCGGGGCCAATCGCCGAGTAGCAGCCCGAACCGGGAATGGGAATGGATGTCGACGGCCATGAAGCACCATCTCGCCGATGCGGCCCCATCGTGAAAATGCCGTGATTGGCCAGGCGATAAAGCAAGAGTCCGGTCCAATGTTCGACCAGGTGTGGCTGTCCTGCCAGAGCGCCGGGCTTTCTGAGTAGGCTGCCATCCCCTGCCCTAGACCTTAATGCATTTTAACGATATCGCAGGGCAATGAGGGACCTCATCCCAGCCTCCTGCCTGCGATCCCCGCGCGCGATTATCACCGCGGCGCTGCTCGCCGTTTCGTGTGCGCTTGGCGGCTGCGCCGGTGGCGGCGCGGCGAGCGGATCGTTCGCGATGGCGACCAGCGGTGGCGGCTCGACCGTGGCTTTTGAATCGATCGACGGCCCGCCGCCACACGTCTTCGACCGCATGGTCGGCGTCATCGACAGCGAATCGAAGCTGCGGAACCTGCAGATCGTCTCGCGCGAAGGTGGCGCTTCCTACCGCGTGCGCAGCTATCTCTCGGCGCAAGTGGTGCGCGGCAAGACCATGATCGCCTGGGTCTGGGACGTCTACGACAACAACCAGCAGCGCGCGCTGCGGCTGTCCGGCGAGGAACCGGCGGGCAAGGCCGGACGCGACGCCTGGGCCGCCGCCGACGATCTCGTGCTGCGGAAAATCGCGCAGGCCGGCCTTAGCGGCCTCAGCGGCATGATCAACGGCGCGCCGGAAGCACCGCAGCCGGCGCCAGCCCCCTCGCCCGGCCGCCGCGGCTCCGCGGTCGCGAGTGTGGAGCAGACAGCACCCGCCGAGGGTGTATTTGGTGTCGCCGCGCTCGGCTTCAGCAGCCATTAAGCCTACCCCGTAAAGTCCCGTATCGGCTCATTTTTAACCGGGAAAACAGCTGCGACGGGTTGCCAGCCGCGCCACCTGCCTGATATCTCCTCGCGCATCGAAACCCGCCGGTTTACAGGTATCCCAGATGCTGAACGTCGTATCCAGCAAGGCGCGGGGAGAGGCCTCGATGTCCGCCAAGAACGGCTCCATCAAGCTGGTCGCCGGCAATTCGAACCCTGCTTTGGCGAAGGCCATCGCCGAAGGGCTGGATCTGCCGCTGACCAAGGCCAGCGTCCGCCGCTTTGCCGATAACGAAATCTTCGTCGAGGTGCTCGAGAACGTGCGCGGCTCGGACGCCTTCATCATCCAGTCGACGTCGTTTCCGGCCAACGACCATTTGATGGAATTGCTGATCATCACCGATGCGCTGCGCCGCTCGTCCGCGCGCCGCATCACGGCGGTGATCCCCTATTTCGGCTACGCCAGGCAGGACCGCAAGGTCGGCTCGCGCGCACCGATTTCGGCCAAGCTGGTCGCCAATCTGATCACGCATGCGGGCATCGATCGCGTCATGACGCTCGACCTGCATGCCGGCCAGATCCAGGGCTTCTTCGACATCCCGACCGACAATCTCTACGCCTCGCCGCTGATGGTGCGCGACATCAAGGAACGCTTCGACCTCGCCAACGTGATGGTGGTGTCGCCCGACGTCGGCGGCGTGGTGCGCGCCCGCGGCCTCTCCAAGCGCATCAACGCGCCGCTCGCCATCATCGACAAGCGCCGCGAACGCGCCGGCGAATCCGAAGTCATGAACGTGATCGGCGACTGCGCCGGCTATACCTGCATCCTGATCGACGACATCGTCGATTCCGGCGGTACGCTGGTGAACGCGGCCGACGCCCTGATCGCCAACGGCGCCAAGGAAGTCTACGCCTACATCTCCCATGGCGTGCTGTCGGGCGGCGCCGCCGCCCGCATCGCCGGCTCCAGGCTGAAAGAACTTGTCATCACCGACTCGATCCTGCCGACGGAAGCGGTCAACAAGGCCGCCAACATCCGCACGCTCTCGATCGCGCCGCTGATCGCCGAAGCCATCGGCCGTACCGCGGCGGAAGAATCGGTTTCGAGCTTGTTCGATTGAGAGGCGGCCTCTCCGCGTCATTGCGAGCCACCGGGTCGCGCGAATGCGCGCCCGATGACGGGCGCAGCGAAGCAATCCGTTCTCTCTTTGCGTGGCGGCATGGATTGCTTCGCTGCGCTCGCAATGACGGGGATGGTGTAGCTCCAACCAGAGCTGTCATCCCCGCGGAGGCGGGAATCCAGTACGCCGCGGCCTATCGGTTCAATCATGAGCGTCTCTGGAATACTGGATCACCCGCATGCGCGGGTGATGACAGCTGGATATCAGTTCGCTATCTCGCGGCGCGTTGCGTCCGAGCTTTGCCGGAAATTTCCTTGCCCTCGAAACGAGAGGGCGCAGGGAAGACCGGGTGCGCGCTGCACCCGCGGTCTCGCGTGCGGTTTGCACAAAACAAAGTGCACACGA
>NZ_JAFCLX010000063.1:0-37115 GCF_018130205.1 Bradyrhizobium sp. AUGA SZCCT0222 | reverse complement strand
GCGCAAATGCCTTGACTACAGGACCCCTGCGGAGTCCTTTGCCCAAGTGTTGCACTTCGAGTGTGAATCCACCTCCCTGCGTTCGCAGGGACGACAGATCACCCGCCCATCTTCGCCATCAGCGCGTCCGAGACCTCGAAATTGGCGTAGACGTTCTGCACGTCGTCGTGCTCGTTCAAATGGTCGATCAGCTTGAGCAGCTTCTCGCCGGTCTCGTCGTCCACCGGCACCGTGTTCTGCGGCTTCCAGGTCAGCGCCGCCTTGCGGGCCTCGCCGAATTTCGCTTCCAGCGCCTTGGCGACCTCGCGAAACGTTTCCTTGGAGGCATAGATTTCGTGGCCGCTCTCGCTCGAGATCACGTCGTCGGCGCCGGCTTCGATCGCCGCATCCAGCATCGCATCGTCGGAGGCCACCTTGGCGTCGTATTCGATGATGCCGGTGTGATCGAACATGAAGGAAACCGATCCGGTTTCGCCGAGGTTGCCGCCGGACTTGGTGAAGTAGGAGCGGATATCGGAGGCCGCGCGGTTGCGGTTGTCGGTCAGCGCCTCGACGATCACGGCGACGCCGCCGGGGCCATAGCCCTCGTAGCGAATCTCGTCGTAGTTCTCGCCCTCGCCGCCGCTCGCCTTCTTCACGGCGCGCTCGATCGAATCCTTCGACATGTTTTCCTGGCGAGCGGAAATGATCGCCGCGCGCAGCCGGGCGTTCATCGACGGATCGGGCTGGCCCATCTTGGCCGCAACCGTGATTTCCCGCGCCAGCTTGCCGAACAGTTTCGACTTCTGGGCATCCTGCCGCCCCTTGCGGTGCATGATGTTCTTGAATTGGGAATGGCCGGCCATGCGGGGTCTCTTGGATTCGTTCGTGAGCGGATTTGGATGAAAACGCGGCCTTATAGGCCGACAACCGGCCAAAATCAAAGATTCACGGCCGTTTTGGTACTTAAGTAGTGCCCGTATGCCGGAATATCAGGCAGTTGTTAACCATGACTTCATGCCCGGATGAGAGGATGCGCCCCACATTCTCAACTTTTAAGAGCCCTCATGGCGTTCGGTTTGTTTCGAAAGCGCGTGCCGGAAGCGACCGCGGCTGCCGTCGAACTTAAGGTTCCGGTGGTTGTGGCTGCGACCGACGCGCCCGCGCCTGAAAACGATTCGGCCAAGGAAATCCTTGAACTGCTGGAACTCGAACTCGGCGGCATGATCCGCCAGCTCGAGCGCGCGGCCCATTCGGTCGCCGGCGGCGCCGAGGCGACCGCGGCGACGCTGACCACCATCCGCCACCGCACCGATGCCCTGACCGGCCGCACCACCGCAGCCCAGTCTACCGCGACCACCTTCTCGCAGGCCGCCGACAAATTCACCCATTCGGCCCAGGGCATCGGCGAGCAAGTCCGCGACGCCGGCAAGCTCGCCGACCAGGCCAGCGAGGCCGCCCGCGAAGCCAGCGCCAATGTGGACCGCTTACGCGAATCGTCCGCGGCGATCGGCAACGTCGTCAATCTGATCGCGCAGATCGCAAGGCAGACCACGCTGCTGGCCCTCAATTCCACCATCGAGGCCGCGCGCGCCGGCGAAGCCGGGCGCGGCTTTGCCGTCGTCGCCACCGAGGTGAAGGCGCTCGCGGTGCAGACCCAGAACGCCACCGAGGAAATCACCAGGAAGATCGAAGCGCTGCAGCGCGACGCCGCCGGCTCGGTCGACGCCGTGCATCGGATTTCGCAGGCGATCGAATTGATCCGGCCGGTGTTCGACAACGTCAACGGCGCGGTTGCCGAGCAAAGCCAGACCACCGGCGAAATGTCCGACAATGCCGCCTCCGCGTCGCGCTTCATCGTCTCGGTCGGCGAAAGCGCCACCGAGATCGATGTTGCGACCAAGGAAGCCGAAGCCCATGGTGAAAGCGTCGCCAATGCCGGCCGCGCGGTCACGACCTTTGCGCAGAAGCTCAAATCGCGCTGCGCGGTGCTGCTGCGCCAAAGCGAGCGCCAGGGCCAGCGCAAACAGGAAAAGCTGCCCTGCAGCCTCCAAATCGAAATCCAGACCCCGCGCGGCCTGATCACGGCGCCGGTCTACGAGATTTCGATCGACGGTATTCTGATCAGCGGCGCGGATGCCGAAAAGCTGCCGCCAAACCAAAGCCTCGACGCCACGCTGCCGGATATCGGCGCCTGCAAAATTCGCGTCAGTGAGCGATCCAAGGCCGGCGCGCAGGCGCAGTTCGAGCGGCCGGATGCCGCTTTGCGCGAGGCGATCGAAGACAAATTGTGGGCGATCCACGACGAGAACACCGAATTCGTCACCCGCGCCATGGAAGCGGGCGCCGCGCTGACGAAAATTTTCGAGCAGGGCGTCGCCAGCGGCGCGATCTCGATCGAAGACATGTTCGACACCAACTATGTCGAAATATCCGGCAGCAATCCGGTGCAGTTCCGCACCAAGATTCTGGACTGGGCGGACCGCGCGCTGCCGCCGTTCCAGGAGGCCTTCCTCGCCAGGGACAAGCGCATGGCGTTCTGCGCTGTCATCGACCAGAACGGCTATTTGCCGGTTCACAACAAGATCTATTCACACCCGCAGCGGCCCGGCGACGTCACCTGGAACACCGCCAACAGCCGCAACCGCCGCATCTTCAACGATCCCGCGGGCCTTGCTGCCGGCCGCAACCAGCGCGCCTATCTGGTGCAGAGCTACGCCCGCGACATGGGCAACGGCAACACCGTGATGATGCGCGAGATCGACGTGCCGATCCGCGTCAAGGGCCGCCACTGGGGCGGCTTCCGGACGGCCTACAGGCTGTAGATTCTTGATTGACGCGTTTTCTTGACGCGAACCGGAAACCACTTCGCTTGAAAACGCTTTAGCAGTTCGCTCTCAGGCAAGACGCCAAGGCGCGAATCGCGCCTAGACTTGGAATTGGAATGCGCTCGCCGCGGTGGGCCGATCATCGGCTCTGACTGGAGAAAGCCTCGAGCATGTCCTTTGTGCAGCGTGCGGTCCTGGACACTCACTCCAACCAGACACTGGCCGAACGACTCATTGACCAGCTTGCCGACCGCATCGGCGGGCTCGGCGTGGAGCTTGCCGATATCGCCGGCAACGTCCAGGAGGTCGCAAGCCGCGTCGCGAACCAGTCGGACCGGTTCCACCACTTGCAGAAGACGGCCCAGACGATGGTCTCGGCCAACCGCGACATCGCCAATGCATCGCAGGCGGTGCAATCGACCACGTCCGCGGCCGTCGTGGAGATCGTCCAGTCGCGCAGCGCGGTGGATACGGCCGTCAACCACATCGCCGAACTCGTCGAAGCGGTCGGCCGCATCGAGGCCCGCCTCAGCGCCGTCGGCTCGGCCCTGTCGCAGGTTGCAAAAGTTTCCGGCTCGATCGAGGCGATTGCGAAGCAGACCAACCTTTTGGCGCTCAATGCCACGATCGAGGCGGCGCGCGCCGGAACCGCCGGGCGCGGCTTTGCCGTGGTCGCGAACGAGGTGAAGAGCCTCGCGGAAGGAACGCGCCAGGCCACGCAGCAGATTTCCGAGACCATGCGCGATCTCGACGGCCAGATCGGCAGCCTGATCGGGGAGAGCAGCGACGCCTCGCTCCGCGCCAAGAGCGCCGGTGAAGGCGCACAGCAGATCAGCGGCATCATCGCGCGCGTGCACCAGGGCATCGCGTCCGTAGGCTATGAGATCGACGGCGTCGCCAGGGCCGCGACGTCCAATCTCGGCCATTGCGACCGCGTGATCGAGGAACTCGGCCAGCTTGCCCAAGGCGTCGATTTGTCTTCCAGCGAGCTGAAGCAGGCCGACGGACGGGTGGCGAAGCTGCTCGAACTGTCGGAAGGCCTGATCGAGCTGATCGCCGACAGCGGCGTCGAGACGGCGGATGCGCCGTTGATCCGCGTGGTGATCGATACCGCAAAGCAGATTTCCGACGCTTTCGAGGCCGCCGTCGCGCGCGGCGAGATCACCGTCGAGCAGTTGATGGACGAGAAATACCGCGAAATATCAGGTACTGATCCGAAGCAATATCTGACCGACTATGTCGCCTTCACCGACCGCGTCCTGCCTTCGATCCAGGACCCGATCCAGAAGAGCGATCCGCGCATCGTGTTCTGCGTCGCCTGGGCCAAGGGCGGCTATCTGCCGACCCACAATCCGAACTACCGCCTGCCGCAGGGGCCCGACCCGGTCTGGAACAACGCCAATTGCCGCAACCGCCGCCTGTTCAGCGATCGCGCGGTGAAGAAGGTGGCGGCGAACACAAAACCGTTCCTGCTGCAGACCTACCGCCGCGACATGGGCGGCGGCAATTTCGTGCTGATGAAAGACCTCTCCTCGCCCATCCACGTGCGCGGCCGCCATTGGGGCGCCTTCCGCATGGGTTTTCGGCAATCCTGAACGACAGACGTCAAAACGCCTTGCCCGGCGCGCGCTGTCACACCACTGACATGCGCATTTGAAACTAACGGTGATGCTGTGCATTTCCTTTACGCTTTCTTGGGCGGAGTATTCTGATGACCGAAAAACCAGTCAATGGCTCGATCCATGATCGCATCCACGCGGAAATGATGGACAGTTTCGACGAGGAACTGGAACTCGAGATCGACGACGACCGCCTCGACGCGCTGACCAACGAATTCGAAAGCCATTCCGCCGAGGAAACCGTCGACCGCCGGCTTTATTTCAAGGAACTGTTCCGCCTGCAGGGCGAACTGGTCAAACTGCAGAGCTGGGTGCAGCACCAGAAGCTGAAAGTGGTTGTCATCTTCGAGGGACGCGATTCCGCCGGCAAGGGCGGCGTCATCAAGCGCATCACGCAGCGGCTGAACCCGCGGGTCTGCCGGGTCGCCGCACTGCCGGCGCCGAACGAGCGCGAACGCACCCAATGGTATTTCCAGCGTTACGTCTCGCATCTGCCGGCCGGCGGCGAGATCGTGCTGTTCGACCGCAGCTGGTACAACCGCGCGGGCGTCGAGCGGGTGATGGGATTTTGCACCGAAGCCGACGTCGAGGAATTCTTCCGCTCGGTGCCGGAATTCGAACGCATGCTGGTGCGTTCCGGCATCATCCTGATCAAATACTGGTTCTCGATCACCGACGAGGTACAGCATCTGCGCTTCACCATGCGGATCCACGATCCCCTGAAGCAGTGGAAGCTCAGCCCGATGGACGTGGAGGCGCGCAGCCGCTGGGAGCAGTACACCAAGGCCAAGGAAGCGATGCTGGAGCGCACCCATATTGCCGAGGCGCCGTGGCACCTGGTCGAGGCCGTCGACAAGAAGAAGGCGCGGCTGAACTGCATCGCCCACCTGCTTGAACAAATTCCCTACAACGAGGTCCCGCAGACCCCCGTCATCCTGCCGCCGCGCGTGCGCAATCCGGATTACCAGCGCGGTCCGGTCCCGCCGGAGATGTACGTACCGGCGCGCTACTGAGCGCGTACCGCTAATCCGGCAAACCCGCGTCCGGACCGCTGGCCCGGAATCTAGCGCAGGGCTGCGGGCAATTCGAAGCCCTTGTACTCGCGCAGCAGCATCGCCTTGAGCACCGGCGTTTCCGGCTTGGCGTCGGGCGCGGGCAGCGGATTGCTGTCCGCCTTGATGAAATCCGGTGGCGTCCCCGGCAATTTGTAGAGATTGAAGCCGTTCCGCCGCACCGCGAAATCGGCCTGCAAATAGCCGTCCGCCATCATGGTGCCGGCAGGCGCGAGGTAGAAGCCGTCCTCACGATAGGGCCCGAGCATCGAGTAGGTCTTCGAGCCTTTCCGGACGCCGCTGAGCTGGCTGCTCAACCTGATCAGCTCGGTTTCGCGGCCGTCGATGTTCACATAGACCCGGCGCAGCGGGAGCTCGGCAGCGTCCTGCGTCACCACGCTGACGAGCACGAGCACATGCTTGGCGAGCGCGCGGTATTCTTCAGGGCTGGAAGCCCAGGAGAAATCCACCGAGGATCCTCTTGCCGCGCCCTTCGGCGCGACCTTCGCCGTGTTGATCGCGGACTTCTCCAGCCGCCCGGTCATGTCCTGCAGCGATACCGGGTCCTGCGATACCGGGCGCTGAGTGAGCTCTTGCGCGGACGCCGGCTGCGACAGCACCAACGCCAGCAGGAAGACCAGAAACCTTTGCATCACACCTTCTCGTAAGCCGGTTCAGTGGCCGGTCCAGAATCCCGGCACCGCCGGCTCCAGCCTGCCGCCCGCCCGCACTGGCGCTATTCGCAGCGCCAGTCCGGTGGCATCGTCGGTTTCGACCGCGACGCCGCTTAGTGTCGCCACACCGAACGCCGGTTCGAACCGGCCGGAGGGAATGCCGGTGACGAAGCGATGCAGCGGCTCTTCCTTCTGCATGCCGATGATCGAATCGTAATCACCGGTCATCCCGGCGTCGCTCATATAGGCGGTGCCGCCGGGCAGCACCTGGTGATCGGCGGTGGGCACATGGGTATGGGTCCCGACGACGAGGCTGGCGCGGCCATCGCAGAAAAATCCCATGCCCTGTTTCTCGCTGGTCGCCTCGCCATGGAAATCGACCACGATGGCGTCGGCCGCCTCACGCAGCGGACAGGCGTCGAGCTCCTTGCCGACCGCGTTGAAGGGATCGTTGAGCGGCTCCATGAAGACGCGGCCCATGGCGTTGATGACCAGCGCGCGCTTGCCGTTCTTGGTGTCGATCAGCGCGGCGCCCCGGCCCGGCGTATGGCGCGGAAAGTTCAAGGGGCGGATCAGGCGCGGCGCGCGCTCGATGAACACCAGCGCCTCCTTCTGATTCCAGGCGTGGTTGCCGAGCGTGACCGCATCCGCACCGGCGTCGAGGAAATCCTGATAGATCGCCTCGGTGATGCCGAAGCCACCGGCCGCGTTCTCGCCGTTGACGATGACGAGATCGAGCGACCAGTCTCTGACCATGCCGGGGAGATGCTCGGAAATGGCGGTGCGGCCGGTCTTGCCGACGACGTCACCGATGAAGAGGATGCGCAAAATTCAGCTCCGGAAATCGAACACTTTCTTTTCCGTTAGCACAAAATCCAGCGCCACGTCGTGCGGCTGGGCCGGAACCGCCTTTATTTGCTGCACGGCAAACGCAGCGCCGACGGCGACAATGGCTTTCGCCTTGCGCAAATGCTCCAGCGTGAAATCGTAATGTCCGGCGCCATAGCCGATCCGGTGCCCCGCGGCGTCGAACGCCGCCAGCGGCACCAGCATGATGTCGGGAATGAGCTCGGCGGCCGCCGGCGACGGCTCGGGAATGCCGAGTGGCCCGAGCATCAGCCGGTCGTTCCCGGACCACGCACGGAAGGCAAGCGACTTGCCACGCGCCATCACCGCCGGCAGCGCCAGCCTCGCGCCTGCTTCCGCGAGCTTGCGCATCAAGGGTGCCGGGTCGATCTCGTTGCGGATCGGCGAATAACCCGACACGACCATGCCCGGCGTGATCTCAAACGGCAGTCCGCGCTTGGCGAGAGCTTGCGCGGCAGCCGTGCGCTGCTCGTCGCTCAATGCATCGCGCTTTGCCAAAGCGGCAGCGCGAAGGTCTGCTTTCGAAGCACTTGCCGTCATGCAGCGTTCTGTTCCGCCGAACATCGCCCGCGAAGACGGACGAAGCGAAAGTTGCAGGGCCTAGGTGGTGAAGCCGGTAGAGTAAAAGCTCGACGCAAAAATCAACCGAAACAAAAGTGCGAAGCCGTAATGGCCGTTGAAGCACTCGATCCCGGAGTTCCCTACGAAAGTAGGTGGGCACCATATGACCGGATCCACGGACCCGGCCAGGGACAGTTCCCGGAAGGATCGATAAGGCCCCGGGGATATATGGCTTCTGACGCGCGACACAGCTTCGCCCTGCCAATGTAGCTACGATGGGCCCAAACCGCCAGCGTTAAGCGTGAGTTTTCAGCGTTTTCCGGGATCGCCATCGGACATAAGGTAAAAGCCCTTCGACGTAATCAGCCATTTGCCATCGATGCAGTGCCAAGTCAGATAATCCACGAATTCCATCGTAGCGATCTGCACGCGCGCCTTCACGAAGGCCATATCCGCTGAAGCAAAATCCATCTGCAGGATCTCATCGGCGCGAGCGGCGCCAAGCGACTTCGGCGATTGGCGCTTATCGAGGACGTTTTTGTAGGTCTCCATCGACCACGACATCATCTGCCCGTCGCGAAATCCGTGAAGGTGGGCGGTGGATCGAAAGACCTCAAGGAGGTGCGACGTGTCGCAATCGTACATAAGGTCGAAATATTTCTGCACGGCCTGAGTCAGGCTGGTTCGGCTAGCAGGGCTCACGGCGGGCGCGGTCAACTCTTGAAAAACCACGCCTTGAGAAGTTGGGGTCATCGAAGCCTCCGTTTGACGGATGAACAGGACCAGCCGCCGCACCTGAGGTCAGGGCATTTCAACTGGCCCGCTTCCGTTACGCCGGCGGCACGACCGGTAGCAAATTCATAATATGTAGTTCCAATATTCCATATCGGTCACTTCGCGATGACGAGCGAAAGCGCCTGCTCGATGTCATCAAGCGGTCGAGACAACCGTCCCAATTGAAGCCGGCGAATGAACCATGTCGAGACCGCAGGCTGAAAGTCGGGGACATGAAATGTCTTGATCTTTCGCTTGCCCGCAACCGCATTCAATTGGCTCACGGGCAACAGCCCAAAGCCAGCGCCGCGCGCGACGACCGATAGCTGCAGATCCTTGCTGAACGCCTCGACGATCACCTTCGGCGGCCCGGCGCCCTCGCGCTCAAGCGCCTGTGTCAGGGCCGTGCGATAGCCGCAGCCTTCCGGCTGAATCACCCAGCCGATTTCATTCATCGCCCGCAGCGAGCGCCAGCGCGCCGGCGAAAGATTGGCAGCACCCATGATTCGTACCTGCTCCTTGCCAAGTCGGCGCGCCGGAAGTTCGCTTCTTGGCTTGCCCTCGGTGAGCAGCGAAATCACTGCAGCATCGAGAGCTCCGCTATGCAATCGCTCGATCAAGGCTCCGGCCCAGTCGATGGAAATCTGGAGGGTGAGATCCGGAAACGTGGATCGCAACA
The DNA here is from genome assembly GCF_018130205.1 of Bradyrhizobium sp. AUGA SZCCT0222. NCBI lineage: Bacteria > Pseudomonadati > Pseudomonadota > Alphaproteobacteria > Hyphomicrobiales > Nitrobacteraceae > Bradyrhizobium > Bradyrhizobium sp. AUGA SZCCT0222. Next base: position 28,082 of record NZ_JAFCLX010000063.1, on the reverse strand, counting down.
AATCCAGCGGGCGTTCTGCGACAAGCTCAGCCAGCACGTGAGCGGCGCCGATACGCAACACGCCGCTCGGTGCCGCCGCGGGCGAGAGAGCCTCGGAAAACGCTTCCGTCGCATGGAGGACACGTTGCCCGTGCTCAAGCGCTACCCGACCATCGTGCGTCAGAATCAGGGGCTTGGTCTGTCGGTCAAACAACGTCGCGCCGAGATCGAGCTCAAGCCGCTGAACCAGCCGCGACACCGCAGACTGCGTCATATGCAACTGTCTGGCGGCGCCCTGGATCGACCCGACCCGCGCCACCGTCACAAATGTACGAATCTCGTTCAGGTTCACGAAAGCCTCCCGTCACGAACATTCCATTTCGGTAACATCTCCGGCAATGACTTGCAAAAACCGAATGGAGGACGGGATGCGGCATTGCGAACCAGCGGGTCGCGTGAATGCGCGCCTGACGACAGGCTCCGCGAAGCAATCCATGGGTTCTCAAGACAGGATGGGTCATCAAGCCAGGATAGGTTGCTTCGTCGTTGTGCTCCCCGCAAAGGCGGATAAGCCTGCGGCGGGCAACGTCCTACCCGATCGCGACGCCGCCGCCGATGGTGCGGTTCAGCATCTGCGTGGTCTTTTCGATGCGGTCGGCTGCGGCATTGAGCGCGTTGGCGACCGCGGTCTGCGTCGTTCGGGCGCGATCGGTGGCTGCGACGCGCACATTGCGCAAGGCGTCGAGTTCTTCCTCGAGCGCACGGATGCGATGGTTGGCGTCGAGCAGTTCGTCGCACACGGTGAGCGCCGCCATTACGGTAAGCCGCGCATCGCCGATCTCGCCGAACTTGCCGCGCAGCGATTCGACGCGCGCTTCCAGGCTCTCGGCGAGCTTGAGCAGACGCACTTCCTGCCCTTCCTCGCAGGCCATGCGGTACTGCCGGCCGTTGATGGTGACGTTGATGTGGCTCATGAGCTTTCTCCGGCGTCCAGCACGGCGCGGATGGTGCCGATCGCGGCGTCGAGTTTTTCCGATATCTCGCGGTTGGTGCGCTCCAGCCGCCGGGTCTTCACCAGCGAGCCGTCGAGTTCGTCGGCCAGGCGCGAACGGTCGGCGCCGAGTGCCTGGATCCGGCTCGCGAGTTCATTCTCGTCACGGTCGGCATCACGCCGCCGCTCGGCCGCAGCTTCCAGCGCATCGAGCGCCGCCATCAGCCGCCGGGTTGCAGCGTCGATGTCGGCAAAGGCGAGCTCGGGGTTGCCGGCCCCGTTGGCGGGACGATCGCTCATGAGAGACAGCGCGCACCTTCGGTTAAGCCGGCCGCACAGCAAAATCTGCGGTTCGGCAAGCGGTTAGGCCGCTAAATTTACGTGGCAAGCGAGGACAGCGCAACGCCCGCGCGAAGCTATGCACCGGTAGATCGGGATGACCGGTCATCCCGATCTACCGGTCTTGTCTGAGCATGACCTCTTCGGAAAACCGGTCTCCACTTTTCCGGGTCATGCATTAAGCAACCTTTCGCACCGGATTGGCGTTTCCTTGCCTTGGACTCCGGGATTTGAGGTGCTATCCAGCCCAGACTTCCCTAGCCAAAGCCCTCGTATTGCGGCCCTTCCCGGTACGCACCCCGCAACCAAGCACCTCATTTCAGGCGGATTTTCATCATGACGCAGGTCGATCATTCCCGTATGGCCAATGCGATCCGTGGCCTCGCCATGGATGCCGTCGAGAAGGCGAAATCCGGCCATCCCGGCCTGCCGATGGGCGCCGCCGACATCGCGACCGTGCTGTTCACCCAGTTCCTGAAATTCGATGCCGCCGAGCCAAAGTGGCCGGACCGCGACCGTTTCGTTCTCTCGGCCGGGCACGGCTCGATGCTGCTGTATGCGTTGCTGTACCTGACCGGCAACAAGGACATGACGCTCGACCAGATCAAGAATTTCCGCGCATTGGGATCGCCGACGCCGGGTCACCCCGAGAACTTCCACACCAAGGGTATCGAGACCACGACGGGCCCGCTCGGCCAGGGCATCGCAACGTCGGTCGGCATGGCGCTGGCGGAGAAGATGCTTGCCGCCGAGTTCGGCAAGAAGGTGGTCGGCCATCACACCTATGTGCTCGCCTCCGACGGCGACCTGATGGAAGGCGTGTCGCAGGAAGCGATCGCGATGGCCGGTCACTGGAAGCTCAACAAGCTGATCGTGCTGTATGACGACAACGGCATTTCGATCGACGGTCCGACCTCGATCGCCGATTCCGTCGACCAGGTGAAGCGCTTCAAGTCGGCCGGCTGGGCCGCCGAACTGATCGACGGCCATGATCCGAAGGCGATCGCAGCCGCCATCACCCGTGCCCAGAAGTCCAACAAGCCGTCGATGATCGCCTGCAAGACCACCATCGGCTTCGGCGCACCGACTCGCGCCGGCACTGCAAAAGCCCATGGCGAGGCGCTCGGCGCCGAAGAACTGAAGGGCGCCAAGGAAAAGCTCGGCATCTCGCTCGAGCCGTTCTCGGTGCCCGACGACGTCCTGAAGGCGTGGCGCGCCGCCGGCAGCCGCGGCGCCGCTGCGCGCCAGGAATGGGAAGGCGTGTTCGGCGAACTGGGTCCGCGCAAGCGCGCCGAATTCGAGCGCCGGCTGCGCCATGAGCGCCCGGCCTCGCTCGCCAAGGCGCTGCGCGACCACAAGAAGAAGCTGCTCGAGACGCCGCAGAACGTCGCTACCCGGAAATCCTCGGAATCGGCGATCGAGGCAATCGCCGGCGCCATGCCGATGGAATTCCTCGCCGGCTCGGCCGATCTGACCGGCTCCAACAACAACAAGGCAAAATCGGCTGTGGCGTTTTCCGCCAAGACGCCGAAGGGCCGCTTCATCCATTACGGCATCCGCGAGCACGGCATGGCCGCGGCCATGAACGGCGTCTTCCTGCATGGCGGTTTTGCGCCCAATGGCGCCACCTTCCTGGTGTTCACCGATTACGCGCGGCCGGCGATGCGGCTCGCGGCGCTGATGGGCGCGGGCGTCGTCTATGTCATGACCCATGATTCGATCGGGCTGGGCGAAGACGGACCGACGCATCAGCCGGTTGAGCATCTGGCGGCGCTGCGGGCGATTCCCAACATGCGCGTGTTCCGGCCCTGCGACGCCGTCGAGGTCACCGAATGCTGGGAGCTCGCGCTCAACCGCATCGACGGCCCGACCGTGCTGGCGCTGACGCGCCAGAACCTGCCGCAATTGCGCACGACCGCCCCGAACGACAATCCCTGCAGCCACGGCGCCTATGAACTGGTCGCCGCCCAGGGCGAGGCAAAGGTTTCTCTGTTCGCCTCCGGATCCGAGGTCGAGATCGCGGTCGCCGCCCAGAAGCAGTTGGCCGAACGCGGCATCGCGTCGCGGGTGGTTTCGGTGCCCTCGCTCGAATTGCTGCTGGCGCAGCCGGCGGACCGCCAGAAGGCCGTTATCGGCAACGCGCCGGTCAAGATCGCGATCGAGGCCGCGGTGCGCTGGGGCTGGGACGCCGTGATCGGCCAGGATGGTGAATTCATAGGCATGCACGGCTTCGGCGCCAGCGCGCCCGCCAAGGACCTTTACAAGCACTTCGGCATTACCGCCGAGGCTGCGGTTAACGCTGCCCTGAAGCGCCTCTAGAACCTTGTCGGTTCTGATTGAATCAGAACCGAAGCTCTAGACTCTTGTTTTGACGCGTTTTCCTTGCGCGAACCGGTATCCACCCCCGGATCAAGTCCGAGGGCACGCTTCGCTCGAAAACGCACTATTGCGCGTTTCCGAAGTTCGCGCGCCATTTGCGGCCCTGCGGACTTCGGACACAAAAGGGCAGTAGACGGCAGTTAACTTTGGTGTGCCGCTTATCGAAGTTCCTGACCGTGCTCTACGCAACCATTGCAGGAACTTCAACTCGGCGGCGCGTTGCTGACGGTTGAGCTTGTTGGCAAAAAGGTCTACCTAAAAGCTCATCTTGACCGTTCTCGCCCGGCCGAACCGGGCGATCCGCCGTAAGCACCGCCGTGGAACCATTCCACGGGGGTGACACCAGCTATTAAAGGAGAAACGAGCATGGCAATCCGGGTCGCGATCAACGGATTTGGCCGCATCGGCCGCAACATCTTGCGGGCGATTGCGGAATCCGGCCGCAAGGATATCGAAGTCGTAGGGATCAACGATCTCGGCCCGGTCGAGACCAACGCCCATCTGCTGCGTTTCGATTCCGTGCATGGCCGTTTCCCCGGCACCGTGACCGTCGACGGCGATTCGATCAACCTCGGCAACGGCAAGATCAAGGTTTCCTCCGAGCGCGATCCCTCGAAGCTGCCGTGGAAGGAACTCGGCGTCGACATCGCGATGGAATGCACCGGCATCTTCAGCGCCAAGGCCAAGGCCACTGCGCACCTGACCGCCGGCGCCAAGCGCGTGCTGGTTTCCGCGCCGTCGGATGGCGCCGACGCCACGATCGTCTACGGCGTCAATCACGACAAGCTGACCCGCGACCATCTCGTGGTCTCCAACGGTTCCTGCACCACGAACTGCCTGGCTCCGATCGCCAAGGTGTTGAACGACACCGTCGGTATCGAAACCGGCTTCATGACCACGATCCACGCCTATACCGGCGATCAGCCGACGCTCGACACCCTGCACAGCGACCTCTATCGCGGCCGTGCGGCAGCGATGTCGATGATCCCGACCTCCACCGGTGCGGCCAAGGCGATCGGCCTCGTGCTGCCCGAGCTTCAGGGCAAGCTCGACGGCGTCGCGATCCGCGTGCCGACCCCGAACGTCTCGGTGGTCGATCTCAAGATCGTCGCCAAGCGCGCCACCGACGTGAAGGAAATCAACGCGGCGATGAAGCGCGCCTCCGAGCAGGAGCTGAAGGGCATTTTGGGCTATACCACCGCGCCCAACGTCTCGATCGACTTCAACCACGACCCCCACTCGTCCACCTTCCATGTGGACCAGACCAAGGTGCAGAACGGCACGCTGGTGAGGGTGATGTCCTGGTACGACAATGAATGGGGTTTCTCCAACCGCATGGGCGACACCGCCGTGGCGATGGGGAAGCTGCTGTAAGTTAGTCCCGTGTCCCGGACGCGGTGCAGCGTTCTTCACGCTGCTCCGCAGAGCCGGGACCCATTCGCACCGCGACCAGCCCAACCATGGGTCCCGGTTCTGCACAGCGGCGTTTCGCGCCGCAGTGCGCCCGGGACAAGAGACCACCCCAATGACAAAATCATTCCGCACCCTCGATGACGTCGACGTGAAGGGCAAACGCGTGCTGCTGCGCGTCGACCTCAACGTCCCCACCGACAATGGCCGCGTCACCGACGCCACCCGGCTCGAGCGCGTCGCCCCCACCATCACCGAGATCTCGGGCAAGGGCGGCAAGGTCATCCTGCTGGCGCATTTCGGCAGGCCGAAGGGACGCGACGCCAAGGAGTCGCTCAAGCCCGTCGCGGCGGCGCTGGCGCAGGTCATCAAGAAGCCGGTCGGTTTTGCCGATGACTGCATTGGCGAGGCCGCCGCAAACGCGGTTGCCGCGATGAAGGATGGCGACATCCTCTGCCTGGAAAACACCCGCTTCCACAAAGAGGAAGAAAAGAACGATCCGGCGTTTGTCGCCGAATTGGCAAAGCTCGGCGACATCTGGGTCAACGACGCGTTCTCGGCGGCGCACCGCGCCCACGCCTCGACCGAAGGTCTCGGCCACAAGCTGCCGGGCTATGCCGGCCGCACCATGCAGGCCGAGCTCGATGCGCTCGGCAAAGCGCTGGAAGCGCCGACCAAGCCCGTCATTGCAATCATCGGCGGCGCAAAAGTCTCGACCAAGATCGATCTTCTGGAAAACCTCGTCAGCAAGGTCGACGCGCTCGTCATCGGCGGCGGCATGGCCAACACCTTTCTGCACGCCCAAGGCATCGGCGTCGGCAAATCGCTGGCGGAAAAGGATCTGGCGGCGACCGCGCTGCGAATCATGGAAAAAGCCGAGGCCGCCAACTGCGCCATCATCCTGCCCGTGGACGCCGTGGTCGCCTATCATTTCGCGGCCAATTCGCCCTCGCATGCCTATGGCCTCGACGCCATTCCGGCCGACGGCATGATCCTCGACGTCGGCCCGCAATCGATTGCGCGGATCCACGCTGCGATCGACGACGCCGCGACACTGGTCTGGAACGGCCCGCTTGGCGCCTTCGAAATGACGCCGTTCGACCGCGGCACGATGGTATCGGCCAGGCACGCCGCCGAGCGCACCAAGGCCAAGAAGCTGATCTCGGTCGCGGGCGGCGGCGACACCGTCGCGGCCCTGAACCAGGCCGGCGTGGCCGGCGATTTTTCCTATGTTTCGACCGCGGGCGGCGCGTTTCTTGAATGGATGGAGGGGAAACCCCTGCCCGGAGTCGAAGTTCTAAAAATTCGCTAGTACCTTCAACTGACAGCAGATGGGCGCTTAGGGCGCTGTAAATACAAGGAGAATTCGGATGGCTCGGATTACGTTGCGTCAATTGCTCGACCACGCGGCGGAGCATGATTACGGCGTGCCGGCCTTCAACATCAACAATATGGAGCAGGCGCTCGCGATCATGGAGGCCGCCTCCAGCCTCGACGCGCCCGTCATCATCCAGGCCTCGCGCGGCGCGCGCTCCTACGCCAACGACATCATGCTCAAGCACATGATGGACGCCGTCACCGAAATCTATCCGCAGATCCCGGTCTGCGTGCATCTCGATCACGGCAATGCTCCCGACACCTGCATGACCGCGATCCAGGCCGGCTTCACCTCGGTCATGATGGACGGTTCGCTGAAGGCCGACGGCAAGACGCCCGGCGATTGGGATTACAATGTCGGCGTCACCAAGACCGTCACCGGCATGGCCCATCTCGGCGGCATCTCGGTGGAAGGCGAGCTCGGCGTGCTCGGCTCGCTCGAAACCGGCATGGGCGACAAGGAAGACGGCCATGGCGCCGAAGGTAAATTGTCGCACGACCAGTTGCTGACCAACCCGGACGAGGCGGTCAAATTCGTCCAGGAGACCAAGGTCGACGCGCTGGCGATCGCGATGGGCACCTCGCATGGCGCCTACAAATTCACCCGCAAGCCCGACGGCGACATCCTCGCCATGAAGGTGATCGAGGAAATCCACCGCAAGCTGCCGAACACGCATCTGGTGATGCATGGTTCGTCCTCGGTGCCGCAGGATTTGCAGGACATCATCAACGCCAATGGCGGCAAGATGAAAGCGACCTGGGGCGTGCCGGTTTCCGAAATCCAGCGCGGCATCAAGAACGGCGTGCGCAAGATCAACATCGACACCGACAACCGGATGGCGATGACCGGGCAGATCCGCAAGGTTCTGAAGGACAATCCGGAAGAGTTCGATCCGCGCAAGTACCTCAAGCCGGCGATGGAAGCGATGACCAAGCTGTGCAAGCAGCGGCTGCAGGAATTCAACACCGCAGGGCAAGCCAGCAAGATCAAGAAGGTGCTGACCACGGCCGAAATGGCCAAGCGCTACAGCAAGGGCGAGCTTGACCCGAAGGTCGCCTGAGACAGCGCCATCGCGCCGCGGAGGCTGCCGGCCGCGACGAACGTTTTCTAGGCAATTGCCCGAGAACCGCCTATTTTGGTTTGCAAGGCAGGTGTCTGGAGAACGGATCGATGAATCTCGCTGACCTCAACAAGGTCGCCCTCGCCATGGTCACGCCGGGCAAGGGCGTACTCGCCGCCGACGAATCCTCAGGCACGATCAAGAAGCGCTTCGACGCCATCAGCGTCGAATCGACCGAGGAGACGCGCCGCGACTACCGGGAAATGCTGTTTCGCTCGCAGGAGGCGATGAGCAAATACGTCTCGGGCGTCATCCTCTATGACGAAACCATCTGGCAGAATGCCAAGGACGGCACGCCGCTGGTCAAGCTGATCGAACAGTCCGGCGCCATCCCCGGCATCAAGGTGGATGAGGGGACCCAGGGCCTGCCGGGCTGCCCCGGCGAATTGATCACGGCCGGGCTCGACAAGCTCGCCGAGCGCCTGAAGAAATACTACGAGCGCGGCGCACGGTTCGCCAAATGGCGGGCGGTGATCGACATCGGCCAGAATATCCCCAGCATGACCGCGATCCATGTCAACGCGCATGCGCTCGCCCGTTACGCCGCGTTGTGCCAGCAGGCGCAGATCGTGCCGATCGTGGAGCCGGAAGTGTTGATGGACGGCGATCACGACATCGACCGCTGCTTTGAGGTGACCCAGCGGGTCCTGAACAAGACATTCCAGGAATTGCGGGTCCAGCGCGTCGCGCTGGAGGGCATGATCCTGAAACCCAACATGGCGATATCAGGCAAGAAGAGCGCAAAGCCATCGCCGGTCGAAGAGGTCGCGGAGAAGACCATCCGGCTATTGAAGAGCTGCGTTCCGGCGGCAGTCCCCGGCATCGCCTTCCTCTCCGGCGGACAATCCGACGAGGATGCGACCGCGCATCTCAATGCCATGAACCGGATCGGTGGTTTACCCTGGCGACTGACCTTCTCCTACGGCCGCGCGCTGCAGGCGGCGCCGCAAAAGGCGTGGTCGGGCAAGGCCGAGAACGTCGCGGCCGGCCAGCGCGCATTCACGCACCGGGCGCGAATGAATGCGCTGGCGAGCAAGGGTGAGTGGGAAGCCGGCCTGGAAAAGAAGGTCGCATAGCATTGGCCGCCAAACCCGTTCCGCAGCGCCCGGTGCCGCGCCTCTATCTCGCGACATCGGTCGTGGACGACCCGTCGCAGCTCATCGCCAGCCTCCCCGGCCTGCTCGCCGCGGCCGACGTCGCCGCCGTGCTGCTGCGGCTGCGCGAGACCGACCAGCGCACCATGATCTCGCGCATCAAGGCGCTGGCGCCCGTCGTTCAGGACGGCGGCGCGGCGCTGCTGCTGGATGGCCATGTCGAGCTGGTGGCGCGCGGCGGCGCCGATGGCGCGCATCTGACCGGGATCGCTTCCATCGAAGACGCCTTCCCGTCCCTCAAGCCCGATCGCATCGCCGGCGTCGGCGGCCTCGCCACGCGGCACGATTCGATGGCCGCGGGCGAAGCGGGCGCGGACTACGTGCTGTTCGGTGAACCCGACGCCAGGGGCGAGCGGCCATCGGCGGAAGCGATCGCCGAGCGCCTGCAATGGTGGGATGAATTGTTCGAACCGCCCTGCGTCGGTTATGCGGCCTCACGCGAGGAGGCCTGCGAATTTGCCGCCGCGGGTGCGGATTTCGTGCTTGTCGGCGATTTCATCTGGGCCGATCCGCGCGGGCCCGAGGCGGCGCTGATCGATATCGAGCAGGCGATCACGCAAGCCCACGCCGCCGCGTTTGGAAAAAACAAGAGCACGGACGACACCACCGAGCAGACGACCGGACGGGGATAGCGCCGGACATGAGACTGCTGCGTCCGATATCGATCCTTGGCTGCTGCCTGATGGCGGCGGCCGGCGCATCGGCGCAGATCTCGCTGACGCCGCCCGCAGCGCAGACGCCCGCGCCTGCCAGCAAGCCGGCCGCGAAGAAAGAGACGCCCAAAGAGACTTCCAAGGATGCTTCCAAGGATACTTCCAAGGAGGCCCCGAAGCCGAAGGCGCCCACTGTCGCCAAGAAGCCTGCGGCCACGCCCAAACCGGCCGCGACGCCCACTCCGGCAGCTTCTCCCACGCCCAGCTTTGACGATCCCAATGTCGATCTCGTCTACGGCGCCTATCAGCGCGGCCTCTACAAGACCGCGCTCGATCTGGCGCTGACGCGGGCGCAATATGCCGGCGACGCCAAGGCGATGACGATGATCGGCGAGCTCTACTCCGGCGCCCTCGGCGTCAAGCGCGACTACGCGAAAGCCATCGAATGGTACCAGCGCGCCGCCGACGCCGGCGACCGCGAGGGCATGTTTGCGCTGGCGATGATGAAGCTTTCCGGCCGCGGCGGCCCGGTCAACCGCGAGCAAGCGGTCAAGCTGCTGGCTTCCGCCGCCAAGCTCGGCAATCCCAAGGCGGCGTATAACCTGGCGCTGCTGTATCTCGACGGGCAGACGCTGCCGCAGGATGTGAAACGTTCCGCCGAATTGCTGCGGATCGCAGCCGACGCCGGCAATCCGGAAGCGCAATACGCGCTCGCGACCTTCTACAAGGAAGGCACCGGCGTGCCCAAGGACATCGACAAGGCGGTGCGCCTGCTGCAAGCCGCGTCGCTGGCCGACAATGTCGATGCCGAGGTCGAATACGCGATCGCGCTCTATAACGGCACCGGCACGCCGAAGAACGAGGCCGCCGGCGTGGCGCTGCTCCGCAAGGCGGCCCGGCAAAACAGCCCGATCGCGCAGAACCGCCTCGCCCGCGTGCTGGTCAGTGGACAGGGCGCGCCGGTGGACAAGGTCGAGGCCCTGAAATGGCACATTGTCGCCAAAACCGCCGGCAAGGGCGATCCGATGCTGGACGATGCGCTGGCGGGCCTCAGTCCCGAGGACCGCGCCAAGGCCCAGGAGGCCGCCCGCAAATGGATCGGCAACGACAAGAAATGACGCCTTGACGGCGACACATCGTCAGGGCACCCAGTCCCTCACCCCTTAGCTCAGCCCTTGGGCGGCATTGGCCGTTTTCCTCCTAACCCATAAGCCTCGCATCATGCTGCATTCAGCCCTTATCAACGTCATGGTGAAAGCCGCGCGCCACGCCGGCCGCAGCCTCAAGCGCGACCTCGGCGAGGTCGAACATCTGCAGGTGTCGCTGAAGGGGCCTGCGAATTTCGTCACCATGGCCGACAAGCGCGCCGAGGAACTGCTCTATGCGGATCTGACCAAGTCGCGGCCGGGTTACGGCTTCATCGGCGAGGAAGGCGGCACGCGCGAAGGCGCCGACAAGAGCCATACCTGGATCGTCGATCCCCTGGACGGCACGACGAACTTCCTGCACGGCATTCCGCAATTCGCGATCTCGATCGGCCTGCAGCGCGAAGGCACCATCATCGCGGGCGTGATCTACAATCCGGCCAATGACGAGCTCTACATCGCCGAGCGCGGCAAGGGCGCGTTCCTCAACGACCAGCGGCTGCGCGTCGCCGGCCGGCGCCAGCTCGACGAATGCGTGGTCGGCTGCGGCCTGCCGCATATCGGGCGTGGCGACCATGCTCAGTCGCGGCTGGAAATGACCGCGATCCAGGAGCGGGTTGCAGGCCTTCGAAGGTTCGGCGCCGCCTCGCTCGACATGGCCTTCGTCGCCGCCGGCCGCCTCGACGGTTATTGGGAGCGCAATCTGCAGCCATGGGACATGGCGGCCGGACAGATCATGATCCGCGAAGCCGGCGGCGTCGTGTCAGGCATGGCGGGCGACGACGATCCGCTCACGACCGGACACCTGATCTGCGGCAATGAGTTCGTGCACAAAGAGCTGGTGAAGATACTCAAGCCGCTGTGACGGCGCAGCGATGCGCAAAGCCGCCGCCACGGCCGCGCCAGGAGCTTGCCGGTCGAGGTGACAAGTCGGCGTGGCGAATAATCGCTACTCAGCAGGCCTCGGCGCCGCCTGCGACGGCTTCGCTTCCGCCACCACTTCCCGGTCCCCCGCAAAGAACCTTTGCACCACGACGAAGAACACCGGCACCATCAGCAGCGCCAGGATCACGACCGCGATCATGCCGCCCATCACGCTGGTACCGAGCGCCTGTTGGCTGGCGCCGCCGGCGCCGGTCGCGATCACCATCGGCAGCACGCCGCAAACGAAGGCGAGACCGGTCATCAGGATCGGGCGGAAACGCAAGGTGCAGGCTTCGATCGTCGCTTCGACCAGCGGCTTGCCTTGCGCGCGCAGCTCCTTGGCAAACTCGATGATCAGAATGGCATCTTTCGCAGCCAGTCCGATGATGGTGATCAGGGCGACGGTGAAGTAAACGTCGTTCGGTAGGCCGCGCAACGACGCGGCCAGCACCGAACCGCAGATGCCGAGCGGCACCGTCAGCAGCACGGCGAGCGGAATGGTCCAGCTTTCATAGAGGGCTGCCAGACATAGGAACACCACCAGCGCCGACAGTCCGAGCAGGAACGGCGCCTGCGAGCCCGACAGCTTTTCCTGCAGCGATTGACCGGTCCACTCATAGCCGAAGCCGCGCGGCAGCTTGCCCGCGAGCCGCTCCATCTCTGCGATGGCGTCGCCCGAAGTAAAGCCGGGCTTGGCTTCGCCGCTGATGCGTACCGCGGGATAGTAGTTGAAGCCGGCGATCTGCGTCGGCCCCTTCGACCATTCGACGGAGGCGAACGAGGACAGCGGCACCAGCTGGCCGCGGCTGTTCTTGACGTTGTAGTTCAGGATGTCGTCGGCGTTCATGCGGCTGCCGCGGTCGGCCTGCACGATCACGCGCTGCATCCGGCCCCGGTTCGGGAAGTCGTTGATGTAGTTCGATCCGAGATTGGTCGATATGGTGTTGTTGATGTCCTCGAAGGTGACGCCGAACGCGCCGGCCTTTTCGCGGTCGATCATCAGATTGACCTGCGGCCCCGGCGGCAGACCTTCGACATAGACCTTTTGCAGCACACGGCTGGCATTGGCTTCCGCGATGAGCTGCTCGGCGGCGCTGACCAGCGCCGGATAACCCTTCTGGCCGCGGTCCTGCAGGCGGAACGAGAAGCCCGAGGAGTTGCCGAGATTGTCGATCGGCGGCGGCTGCAGCGCGGAAATCCGGGCGTCGCGGATCGACGACAGATCGCGGTTGATGTCGTTGACGATGGCGGCTGCCGAATCCTTCGGCCCGCGATCCGACCAGTCCTTCAGCGTGATGAAGGCCTGCGCGGTGTTGATGCCCTGGCCGAGGAAGCTGAAGCCGGTGAGGAAGGTGACGTTCTCGACGCCGGAACGCTTGGCCAGATATTGCTCGACCTTCTCGACCGCCGCCTCGGTGCGGGCATAGGACGAGTCAGCCGGTGTCTGCACGTCGGTGGTGATGAAGCCCTGGTCGTCGACCGGCAGGAAGCCGCCGGGCAAGCGAATAAAAGCCCAGCTCAGCCCAACGAGCAGCGCGGCATAGATCAGCATCAGTCGGCCGGTTCGCTTCAGCGAATGTCCGACGACGCGCGTATAACCGTCCTTGGTGCCGTCGAGCGCGCGGTTGAACCAGCCGAACACGCCCTTCCTGGCATGGCCGTGGCCGGCCGCGACCGGCTTCAGCAAGGTCGCGCACAGCGCCGGCGTCAGCGACATCGCCAGCAGCGCGGAGAACGCGATCGCCGCGACCATCGTTACCGAGAATTGCCGGTAGATGACCCCGACCGATCCCGGGAAGAACGCCATCGGCACGAACACCGCGATCAGCACCAGCGTAATGCCGATGATGGCGCCTGTGATCTGCGACATCGCCTTGCGGGTGGCCTCCTTCGGCGGCAGGCCCTCTTCCGCCATGATGCGCTCGACGTTCTCGACCACCACGATAGCGTCGTCGACGAGAATGCCGACCGCCAGCACCATGCCGAACATCGTCAACATGTTGATGGAGTAGCCGGCCGCCAGCAGGACCGCGCAGGTGCCGAGCAGCGCCACCGGCACCACGATGGTCGGAATGATGGTGTAGCGGATGTTCTGCAGGAACAGGAACATCACGATGAAGACCAGCACGATGGCTTCGACCAGCGTCATCAGCACCTTCTCGATCGAGGCCTTCACGACAGGTGTGATGTTGTAGGGAATTTCATAGGCGATGTTGGCCGGGAAGAAGCGCGACAGCTCCTTCATCTTGGCCTCGACCGCGCTTGCGGTCGCCAGCGCGTTGCCGGTCGGCGACATCAGCACCGACAGACCCGCCGTCGGCTTGCCGTTAAGCCGCGTGTTGAACTGATAGCTTAATCCGCCGATCTCGATCCGGGCCACGTCGCGCAAACGCACCGTAGAGCCGTCCGCATTGGCACGCAGGATAATCGCGCCGAATTCGTCCGGCGACGAGAGCTGTCCCTTGACCAGCACCAGCGCCGAAATCTTCTGGTCATCCGTGCTCGGCTCGGCGCCGATGCTGCCGGAGGCTACTTGCGCGTTCTGCGCCGTGATCGCCTTGTTGACGTCATCGGCGGTCAGCCCATAGCCGACCAGCTTGGCCGGATCGACCCAGATGCGCAGACTGCGTTCGGTGGAATAGAGCGTGGCGCGGCCGACGCCGGGAATGCGCCTGATTTCGCCGAGAACGCTGCGAATCATGAAGTCGCCGAGGCCGACCTCGTCGAGGCTGCCGTCGGTCGAGCGCAGCGTGATGATCTGCAGCACGGCGCTGGAAGCTTCCTCGATCAGGATGCCCTGCTGGATCACCGCGCGCGGCAGCCGCGCCTCGACGCGCTTGATGCGATTCTGCACTTCCACCGACGCCGTGCCGGTGTCGGTGCCCGGCACGAAATTGGCGATGATCTCGACCTGGCCCAGCGAGTCGCTGGTGGACTCGAAGTTCAGGATGCCGTTGGCGCCGTTGAGCTCTTCCTCGATCAGCCGCGTGACGCTGTTGTAGAGGTTTTCCGGCGACGCGCCGGGATAGCTGGTCGATATCGAGATCGAGGGCGGTGCGATGATCGGATACTGCGCGATCGCCAGCAGCGGGATCGAGATCGCGCCGATCAGACAGATGAAAAGCGCGACGACCCAGGCGAAGATCGGCCTGTCGATGAAGAAACTCGGCATGGAATCTACCGTGTCGCTTGCGCGGACGGCCTGGCACCGGCGAAATCGGCGGACGCGTCGGCCTCGGTCAGCAGCTGCGGCCGGACCTTATCGCCGGCGGCAAACTTCTGGAAGCCCTCGACGATGACCCTGTCACCGGCCTTCAGGCCCTCGGTGACGAACCACTGGCCGCCCTGCAACGAGCCGGTGCGTACCGGCTGGACGGCGACGAGGTTGTCGCTCTTGACCACGAACACTTCGCTGCCACCGCCGCCATTGCGCTGGATCGCCTGCTGCGGCACCGCGATGGCGTCGGTATCGATGCCCTGCTCGATCAGCACGCGGACATACATGCCCGGCAGCAATTCGCGCCTCGGATTGGGGAACTCGCCGCGCAACGTCACCTGCCCGGTATGGGCATCGACCTTGGCCTCCGAGAACAGCAAGCGGCCGGCAATCGGATAAACCGAGCCATCGTCCAGCACCAGGCGAACCTTCATCGCGTCAGGCGCGATACGGTCGAGATCGCCGCTCTCCACCGCCCGGCGCAGCTGATTGAGCTCGTTCACCGATTGGGTGAAATCGGCATAGATCGGATCGAGTTGCTGGATGGTCGCAAGGCTCGTGCTTTCGTTCTGTACGACAAGCGCGCCTTCGCTCACCAGCGCGGCGCCGACGACGCCGTCGATCGGAGCGCGGATGGTGGCATAATCGAGATTGAGTTTAGCGCGGGCGACGTCGGCCTTGCGGCCCTCGACGTCGGCAGCCGCCTGACGCTCGGCCGAGATGGCTTTTTCGTTCTCGGCTTCTGGGGCTGCGCGCTGGCTGGTCAGCGTGGCGATACGGCGCGCATGCGATGCGGCCTGATCGAACGTTGCGCTGGCGCGCGCCAGCGCGGCTTCGGTCGACTGCACCTCGACCTCGAACGGCCGCGGATCGATCCTGTAGAGCGCGTCGCCGGCCTTGACCTCGCTACCCTGGTGGAACAGGCGCTCGACCACGATGCCAGACACGCGCGGGCGCACTTCAGAAACGCGGGTCGGCGCGATACGCCCCGGCAACTCGCGGACGATCGCACGCGCCTGCGGCCTCACGGTAACAACACTGACGTCTGGCTCGGAAGAAGGCTGCACAGCAGCCGTCGCAGCGGTTGGCTCTTTGCATCCAGCCAACAGCGGCGCCATCGCAAGGAGCATCAGAGCGATGCATGATTGCGCACGAATTCCAGACATCAGAAACATCGCCCCTTTAGTCGAGTTGAAGCGCAAACCATGTTTGCGCGATATGTCGCGAAGACACCGCGTTGTTGTTGAGACAAGGATAGGGTGAGTTTGCTGCGATGCAATGCGCATGCGCGGCGGCCCAATGTCACAGACGCTATCGCACTGAATAAACGGCGATTTTGCCGACTCACCGGATTGTGACAACATTCCTTTTTAGCTCGTTGGAATGGAACCCAGGTTATGAACGCGTGAGAGAGCGGCCGCGCGCGAGCTTGCGGAAAAATGGCGCGAATCACCTGCTGTCCTGTTAACCAGCCGCCTTCATCCGATAATGGCTGATGCCCCATTCGCTGCCGTCGGCGTAACCGAACAGGCCTGACGTCGCGAGAAAGAACCAGCGCCAGCGCCGCATCCACAACGCGGTCTCGCCACCATAGACGGGACGCAACACCGCTTCGATCTCCTCGCGGTGCAGATCGAAATTGGCCAGCCAATCCTGCGCGGTGCGGTGATAATGCAGCCCGCTCCAGCGCCATTCCTTTTCGATTTCGAGCAGATCGGAATATTGCCGGATCAGATGGTGGCTCGGCATCATGCCGCCGGTGAAGAAATGCTGCGCGACCCAGTCCTCGCCATCGGCGCGGTCGAACAGATAGGCGCCCGAGCGATGGGTGAAGATGTGCATGAAGAAGCGGCCGTCCGGCTTCAACCACGAACGGATCCGCGACATCAATTCGCGCCAGTTCAGCAGGTGCTCGAACATCTCGACGGAGACGATGCGGTCGAACTGCATCTGCGGGTCGAACAGATTCATCTCCGAGGTAACCACACGCAGATTCTTCAATCCGCGCTTGCGGGCTTCGCCCTCGATGAATTGGCGCTGCGAGGCGGAATTCGATACTGCCGTCACTTCCGAATGCGGGAACTGCCGCGCCATCCACAGCGACAGCGAACCCCAGCCGCAGCCGAATTCGAGAATCGATTGGCCGTCGGCGATATCGGCATGCCCGACGGTCTGACGCAGCGCCTCCTCTTCGGCCTCCTGCAATGTCGTGGCCGGCTCCCGGTAGAAGCACGAGGAATATTTGCGGTGTGGCCCGAGGACAAGCGCGAAGAACGCCGACGGCACCTCGTGATGCTGCGCGGTGGCCTCATCGCTGTATTCGGCGATGGCGCGCGCGGCCATCTCGTCGGCAAACCAGGCGTCGCTTTCGGCGTTGCCGATGGCGAGCCTTGTTGCGGTGCGCGAACACAGCCGGTGGATCGCGGCGCGGATGATGACGTCAGGCAGCGGCACCCGCTCAGCGGTGCCGATGATCGTGGAAACGAAGCTCATGTGACCACTCCCTTTCTTGAGCACGATCCTTTCTAGAAAACCGGCCTCCAATTTCGGGGATCATCTTGCGGCGACAGCGAGAAGAACGGACGGACACGCAACTGACAGTCGCGATAGCGGTCATCGCGCGAGCGCAGCAGCTGCGGCTCAAGCGACGGAATGCCGGTTACGCGGGCCAAACCGGGCGAAACGGTCCAGATTGTATCCACCCAACCGGCATTGCCGGTGCGTGGCTGCACCATCCAGGTGCCCGCCATCCGGACCGAGAGCAAAACGGCCATCGCCGCCAGCGCTTCGAGATACAGGGCCGTCATGAAAAATCCCGGTTGGACAAAGAACGTTTCCAAAATACGCTCAAGTCAAAGCCCGGTTTCGGCGTGAAGTTCCCCGTCGTCTACCTGAAACAGCGCTTTTCCGATCTTTTTTCTCAGCCGCGCTGTGCCATATTGGCCCCCCAAACGCGGCTTTTCGCAACGGAAGACCCCCGCAATGCCCCAAGGCCCCTCCGCCCGCTCCGAAATGGAGATCGAGCTCACCAAATTGTCGTCGCCACAGATTTTTCTGGTGCGGATGCTGGTGTTCCTGGTGCTGTGCGGCCTGGTCATGACCGTGCTCTACAAGCAGATCGTCACCGCGTTCTTCGCCAATCCCGGCCTCAACGCCCTGATCGGCGCGGTGCTTCTGATCGGCATCATCCTGTCGTTCCGGCAGGTGATCCGGCTTTATCCGGAAGTCTCCTGGGTCAACAATTTCCGCATCGCCGATCCCGGTCTCGCCATCGACCGGCGCCCCACGCTGCTGGCGCCGATGGCGGCGATACTCGGCGGCGAGCGCACCGGGCGGATGTCGATCTCGCAGCAAACCATGCGGCATTTGCTGGATTCGATCGCAACAAGGCTGGACGAAGCCCGCGACATCTCCCGCTACATGACGGGCCTGCTCGTCTTTCTCGGCCTGCTCGGCACCTTCTGGGGCCTGATCGAAACCGTAGGCTCCGTCGGCCAGGTGATCGAGGGGCTGAAGGTCGGTGGTGATTCGGGCTCGCTGTTCGATACCCTGAAGGAGGGTCTGGCGGCGCCGCTCAAGGGCATGGGCATCTCGTTTTCATCCTCGCTGTTCGGCCTCGCCGGATCGCTGATCCTGGGTTTCCTCGACCTGCAATCGAGCCAGGCGCAGAACCGCTTCTATACCGACCTGGAAGACTGGCTCGCCTCGACCGTGCGCGAATATTCAGGCGACGGCACCACCGGTGTTTCCGGCGAGCTGCAGCACGCGATGGAGCGGCTGCGCGCGGTGGTCGAGGAAGGCGGCAGCAGCCGCAGCACCACGGCGGCGATGGCCAACCTCGCCGAAGCCATTCAGGGCCTGGTCGCGCATATGCGCACCGAGCAGCAGATGATCCGCGAATGGGCCGACGGCCAGGGCGAACAGAACCGCGAGATCAAGAAGCTGCTCGAGCGGATCGCGCGCCAGCCCGAGAAGAGTTAACAGCATGATCCCGAAAAGTGGCGTTCCGGTTTTCGGATAAGATCATGCTCAGACATAAAGAGATTTAGCCGATGGCCCTCGCGCGTGCACGCCGCAACGAATCGGGAATGAACTACTGGCCGGGCTTCGTCGACGCGCTGTCGACGCTGGTGCTCTCGATCGTGTTCCTGCTCTCGGTGTTTCTCGTCGTGCAGTTCTTCCTGTCGCAGGAAGTCACCGGCAAGGATAAGGCGCTGGAGGCCCTCAACGCCAAGATCGCGCAGTTGAACGATCTGCTGTCGCTGGAAAAACTCACCGGATTGAACCTCAGCGACCAGCTCTCGCAGGCGCGCGCCGGATTGACATCGGTGGAAGCGGAGCGCGATCGCATCAAGGGCCTTTATGAGGGGCTCGCCGGCGCCGGCAACGACGCCCAGGGCCGCGCCAACGAACTCAACAAGGCGCTGGATTCCGAGAAGGCGGTGACGTCGCGCGCGCTGGCGCAGATCGAGGTGCTGAACCAGCAGATCAGCGCGCTGCGCCGGCAACTCGCCGCGCTTGAAGAAGCGCTCGACGCCTCCGAAAAACGCGACAAGGAATCGCAGGGCCGCATTGCCGATCTCGGCCAACGGCTCAACGTGGCGCTGGCTCAGCGGGTGCAGGAACTGACGCGTTACCGTTCCGAGTTCTTCGGGCGGCTGCGTGCGATTCTCGGCAATCGGCCGGATGTCCGGATCGTCGGCGATCGCTTCGTGTTCCAATCCGAAGTGTTCTTCGACACCGGACAGGCCTTGCTGCTGCCCGAAGGCCGCGCCGAGCTCGACAAGCTTGCATCCGCGCTGGTTGATCTCGACAAGCAGATCCCAAGCGAAATCGCCTGGGTGCTGCGGGTCGACGGCCACACCGACGTGCGGCCGATCATGAACAGCCCGGTATTCAAGTCGAACTGGGAACTATCGTCGGCGCGCGCGATCTCGGTGGTGCAATATCTGGTCTCGCTCGGCGTCCCCGCGCAGCGGCTGGTCGCCGCAGGCTTTGCCGAATTCCAGCCGCTCGACACGGCGCCGACGGAGGAAGCCTACAAACGCAACCGCCGCATCGAGCTGAAGCTGACGGAACGGTAGTCGCGGCCAATCCCGTCATTGCGAGGAGCCAACGGGTCGCGCGAATGCGCGGCCCGATGACAGGCTCCGCGACGAAGCAATCCATTCTTTCCTTCCGTGGTGAGATGGATTGCTTCGCTGCGCTCGCAATGACGGAGTGTAGAGCGCGCTCACCTTAACGGAAGTCAAATCCCTTCGAACTGCAGCCGCGCCAGCCTTGCATACAGCCCGTTCGCGGCAACCAGCTCGGCATGCGTGCCCTGTTCGACGATGCGGCCCTGATCCATCACCATGATGCGGTCGCAGGACAGAACGGTCGCGAGCCGGTGCGCGATCACGAGCGTGGTGCGGTGGCGCATCAGTTCTTCCAGCGCGGTCTGCACCAGGGTCTCGCTTTCGGCATCGAGCGCGGAGGTTGCCTCATCGAGCAGCAACAGCGGGGCGTCGCGCAGGATAGCGCGGGCAATGGCGATGCGCTGGCGCTGGCCGCCCGACAGCGTCACGCCGCGCTCGCCAAGCTGCGCCTCGAAACCCTCAGGCAGGCGGCGAATGAATTCGGTGGCATGCGCCTGATCGGCCGCGCGTTCGACCTCGGCATCGCTGGCATCAGGCCGGCCGAAGCGGATGTTTTCACGGGCGCTTGCCGCGAACACCACCGAGTCCTGTGGCACCAGCGCGATGCGCGCGCGTAACTCGCGCGGATCGGCCGATTTGATCGGCACGGCGTCGACCGAAATCGTTCCGCTGGCGGGATCGTAGAACCGCAGCAGCAGATGAAACAGCGTGCTCTTGCCGGCACCTGACGGGCCGACGATCGCGACCTTCTCTCCGGCCCGTACCGACAGCGAGACGCTGTCGATCGCCCGGACATCCGGGCGCGTCGGGTAGTTGAAGCTGACATTCTCAAATGTGACATCGCCGCGCGCCGGCGACGGCAGGGCGACCGGCGAGGCCGGCGCCGTGATCTGCGGCTTGACGCGCAGGATCTCGAACAACCGTTCGGCGGCGCCCGAGGCGGCCGAGACTTCACCCCAGACCTCGCTGAGCTGGCCGAGGCCCGTCGCGGCGAACGCCGCATACAGCACGAACTGGCCGAGCCGGCCCGGGCTGATCGAACCGGTCAGCACGTCGTGCGAGCCGACCCACAGGATCACCACGACGCTGGAAAACACGATGAAGATGATGATCAGCGTCAGCACCGCGCGCGCCCGCGTTGAACTGCGCGCCGCGTCATAGGCCTGTTCGACCTCGCGGCCGAAGCGCGTCGCGGCCATCCGCTCGCTGGTATAGGCCTGCACGGTTCGGATAGCGCCGACCAGCTCAGAGGCATAGGCGCTGGCGTCGGCCAGCGTGTCCTGCGCGTTGCGCGACAGCCGCCGCACCCAGCGTCCGAACGCGACCAGCGGAATCACGATCACCGGAATTGCCAGCAGCACGAACAGCGAAAGCTTCGGGCTCGTGATCACCATCATGGTGGTGGCGCCGATGAACAGCATCAGGTTGCGCAGCGCGATCGACACCGACGCGCCCACCGCCGACTTGATCTGGGTGGTGTCGGCCGTGAGCCGCGACACCAGTTCGCCGCTGCGGGCGGAATCGAAGAAGGAAGGCGACAGCGAGATCAGATGCGCGAACACGTCGCGCCGCAGGTCCGCAACGATGCGCTCGCCGATCGTCATGACCAGATAGAACCGCGATGCGCTGGCGCAGGCCAGCACCGCAACGACCGCGATCATCACGCTGAAGTAGCTGTTGATCATCGCGATGCCTTCGGGGCTGAAGCCGAAGTCGATCATGCGCCGCACCGCGATCGGCACCACCAGGGTCGTCACCGCCGCGACGGTCAGCGAGATAAACGCCAATATCGCCCGCCCGCGATAGCGCGCGACATAGGGCGCCAGCGCCAGCAGCGGGCGCAGTTTTGCGCCGGTCTTGGCCGGCGACTGCGTGAGCTGGGTTTCGATGAAGGCCTCTTCCTCGAGCAGCGCGTCGCGCCGCGGCGGCACGCCGCCGGGTGGGTCTTCAAGCTGTTCGGCTGCGCTCATGAAAAGGGACCAGTTTCGATGCCCCCAGATAGGCCCCGGAAGCGGCGCTGGCAAATCCGGCAGATCGGCCAATCAGACGGCCCTGGCAGCTTGTTTTGGCGGCCTTGTTGCGTTATAGACCCGCCCAAATCCCGTACCCCTGACATTTCGAGACGGGCGCAGGCGCGCCGAAGGATATGCCATGAAAGCCGAAATTCACCCGAATTATCATACGATTACGGTCGTTATGACCGACGGTACGGAGTATCAGACCCGTTCCACCTGGGGCAAGGAAGGCGACAAGCTGAACCTCGACATCGACTCCAAGTCGCATCCGGCCTGGACCGGCGGCACCCAGCAGATGCTCGACCGCGGCGGCCGCGTGTCGCGCTTCCAGAAGAAGTTTTCGGGCTTCCTCAAGAAGGACTGAGGGTTTTTCGACCCCTCGCCATTCGGCCCAGGAATGCAAAACGCCCCGGTTTCCCGGGGCGTTTTTTGTTTTGCTATTCACTGCCGTCATTCCGGGGCGATGCGAAGCATCGAACCTCAGGGGCGCAATTGCGCCCCCGGGGAATCTCGAGATTCCGGGTCTGGTCCTTCGGACCATCCCGGAATGACGGATGATTATCTTCTTACCGCTCGAAGGCCGCCTTCAGGCGGTTGAGCTGCGGCACCAGCGGATTGCCGATCGGGGCGCGTTCGGCCGCCGGTGCATGGATCGAAGTGTCGAGCCGGCGCACCCGCGACTGCAGGTTCATCGAACGCTCGATCAGGTGCTGCAATTGCAACGGCAGTTTGGCGATCATGTCTTCGGGACCGGGATCGGCGGCTGAGAGCTTGACCTTGGTCTTTTCGCGGTTGGCCTGGGTCAGCGTCATCTCGCCTTCCTTGACCGCGCGATGCAGCAGCAGCCAGGAGGCGAGCTGCATCAGGCGGGTCGTCAGCCGCATGCTTTCGGTCGCATAGGTGAGACTGACGGAGCGTTCGAGCGCCTTGGCCTCGGCGCGGCCGTCACCGTCGAGATAGGCGGCGGTCTCCTCGACCAGATCCATGCCCTCGCGGAACAAGGTTCCGAATGCCGCCGAATTAGTCAGCCGCTCGCTGAATTGAACGAGCGCGGATTCGCTGTGCAGCCGGTCCGCCATAGTTAACGCCCTCACGCCACTGATACGCTGCCGGCTTTTCAAACCGCCGACTTATGATGAACAAATCATTGCGCTTGCGAGGGCGAGAGTCCAGCCGCAACCGGAAATATGGTTTCCAGCCTGCGGAGACAAAAAAGAGCCGCCGTTTCCGGCGGCTTTTGAAGTTGATAACAGGGAGGCGTCAAACAGAGTGGAAAGGAGCCACTCGGTGTCCAAACGAGGACGACGCCAGTCATAAACCAGAAAGCTTAATTGATCGTAAACGAGCGATTTTCTTCAGGCTTTGTTTGCCATGTCGGCCATTGGCCCAGTTTGGGACTTGCAGCATTCCTTGCACCATTCATCGCGAGGCGCTGCCCGAATTAGGCCATTGGCCACTTATTGTTCATCGCAGGTAAACCCCGGCGGGAACCGTTTCATATAAGTCTCATCGCAGCTTCGGTCGCACTGGCGCTTTTGCTGCCGGGCGAGGACCGGACACGATTTGTTGGATGGCAGTTCGGCGCACGCGGCGAGATTTTTCGCGAACGGCTTCTTGCAGCGCTGCGCCTTGCATTCGCCCGAGGTCATGTCGATCCCGACACAGCTCGCCGGCGTCCGCGCATCGGCCGGCGCACTCAGTCCGGCAAACACAATACCCATGACGACCGCACCCATGACGACCGCGCCAACGAGACGCCTTCCGCGCATTCCCATCCCGGCCTCGACTACGACTTGAAAAAACTGTTCGCCGCATCCTTGGACGCGCGCTTCCTGGCCATCGCCGCCTGCAGCCGTTCGATCTCGGAATTCATCAGCGCGATGCGCTCGGTCAACTCCTCGACCGACAGCAGCGACAAATCCTGCCCGATCTCGTGGGTGATTTTCTTCCTCGGCTTGTCGTCATCTTCGATGGCCATGCGTTTCCTCCGTGCTCGGCGATCCCTTGAGGCGGTTGCCAGCCGCATGACGGCTGGCTAATCAGGGGCCGCCTTCAAAATTCCCGTATTTCGCAAGGACAAATCATGGAAAAGCTGCCCGCGCAAATGACCGTCGTCGGCATCAGCAAGCCCGGCGGCCCCGAAGTGCTGTTGCCGGAAACCCGCAGCGTTCCCCTGCCCGGCCCCGGCGAAATCCTGGTCAAGGTCGCCGCCGCCGGCGTCAACCGTCCCGACGTCGCGCAGCGGTCCGGCGCCTACCCGCCGCCGCCCGGCGCCAGCGACCTGCCCGGCCTCGAAATCGCGGGCGAAGTGGTTGCGCTCGGCGCCGGTGCGAGCAAGCACAAGCTCGGCGACAAGGTGATGTCGCTGGTGGCCGGTGGCGGCTACGCGCAATATTGCATCGCGCAAGACGCGCAGGCGATGAGCGTGCCGCCTGTCCTGTCGATGCAGGAAGCCGGTGCTATTCCGGAAACACTGATGACGGTCTGGCACAATGTGTTCGAGCGCGGCGCGCTGAAGCCCGGCGAAACGCTGCTGATCCATGGCGGCTCGTCCGGCATCGGCACCATGGCGATCCAGCTCGCCAAGGCCTTTGGTTCCAGGGTGATCGTCACCGTCGGCGGCCAGGACAAGGTCGATGCGTGCCTGAAGCTCGGCGCCGACCGCGCCATCAACTACAAGACCGAGGACTTCGTCGCCGAGGTCAAGGCCGCGACAGATGGCGCGGGCGCCAACGTCATCCTCGACATGGTTGCCGGCGACTACGTCGATCGCAACTATGATGCCGCCGCGGTCGATGGCCGTATCGTGCAGATCGCAACGCTCAATGGGCCCAAGGTTACCGTCAACATCGCCAAAGTCATGGTGAAGCGGCTGACCCACACCGGCTCCACCCTTCGCCCCCGTACTAATGCGGATAAGGCGGCGATGGTCGCGGCGATCGAGGCCAAAGTGATGCCCTTGATGCGCGAAGGGCGGGTAAAGCCGCTGATGGACAGCACATTCCCGCTGGAAAAGGCTGCTGATGCGCACCGGCGGATGGAGACCAGCGCACATATTGGCAAAATTGTGTTGGCGGTTTAACGCTCCGAACCGAAGCGAAGGCGGAAACCCTTTGATTTCCTTCGCTTTCATGTCATTTATCGCGGCAACGTCGGGCCGTTCGCGCCCCAGGGGTTTGTCGGCCGGTTCGTTGATCGCGGAGTACTGAAATTGCGTCTGATCAGGTGCCTTGCGCTGCTCGCGCTGGGCCTCATGATTGTTGCGTACGCGCCGCCAGCGCGCGCCATCGACGCTGTCAGCGTCCGCAGTGACGCGCCTGCCATCGACCTCACCGCGGTGCTCGATCACCAGCGCAGCGATGCCGACCGCATCCAGGTTTCGACCGCGCCCGGAACCGACGGCATCGTCCGCCGCATCGAGGTGCGCGCCCGTGAGGGCGGCCAGAACTGGGTGGTGTTCGCGCTCGCCAACAACACCGACGACCAGCTCGACCGCCTGATCGTTGCCCCGCACTACCGCATCGTGTCGTCGGGCCTGTTGTGGCCCGATCTCGGATTGTCGCGCATCGCCACCATCACGCCCTCGACCGGCGACCGGCCCGAGCGCCAGGAAAGCGCCACTGCCGACATCTTCCGCATCACGCTCGATCCCGGCGCGGTCGTCACCTTCGTCGCGGAACTGCGCACCGACAAGCTGCCGCAGCTCTATCTGTGGGAACCTGACGCCTACAAGGACAAGGTCAACTCGTTCACGCTCTACCAGGGCATCGTGATCGGGATCTCCGGCCTTCTGGCCCTCGTGCTCACCATTCTGTTCGTGGTCAAGGGCAGCATCATGTTCCCGGCTGCCGCCGCGCTGGCCTGGGCGGTGCTGGTCTATATCGGCGTCGATTTCGGCTTCTGGGGCAAGGTTCTGGACATGCAGAACAACGCCGAGCGCGTCTGGCGCGCGGCGGGTGAAGCGATCCTGGCGGCGACGCTCTTGGTGTTCCTGTTCGCCTATCTCAATCTCAGCCGCTGGCATGTGCGCTATTCCCACATCACCGTCGGCTGGCTGACCTTCCTCGGATCCTTGGTGGCGCTGGCGCTGTTCGATCCCGCGGTGGCTTCCGGCATCGCGCGGATGTCGCTGGTCATGATCGCCTTCGCCGGTTTTGCCCTCATCGTCTATCTCTCCACGCACGGCTTCGACCGTGCAGTGCTGTTGATCCCGACCTGGTTCCTGCTGGTGGTCTGGGTGGTCGCGGCCGGCATGGCGGTGGCCGGAAACGTCACCAACGACATCGTCGGCCCCGCGCTGCTCGGCGGCCTCGTGCTGATCGTGATGCTGATCGGATTTACGGTCATGCAGCACGCCTTCGCCGGCGGCGGCGCCACCACCGGCGTGGTCTCCGACGTCGAGCGCCGCGCGCTGGCGCTGACCGGTTCCGGCGACCTGATCTGGGACTGGGACGTCTCCGCCGACAAGGTGTTCACCAGCCCGGAGACCGAAAGCCTGCTCGGCCTCAAACGCGGCACGCTGGAAGGCCCGGCCGCGAAATGGCTCGAGGTGCTGCATCCGCTCGACCAGGACCGTTTCCGCGCCGCCCTCGACAGCGTGCTCGACCAGCGCCGCGGCCGGCTGGTGCAGGATTTCCGCCTTCGTACCCCGGACGGCCACTTCATGTGGTTCGCGCTCAAGGCACGCCCGGTGGTCGGCTCCGACGGCGAAGTTTCCCGAGTTGTCGGCACCCTGACCGACGTCACCGAGCAGAAGAACGCCGAGGAGCGCATGCTGCATGACAGCGTGCACGACAACCTCACCGGCCTGCCGAACCGCAAATTGTTCATCGACCGCCTCGGCGCGGTGGCGAATTTCGCCAAGACCATGCCGAACCTGCGGCCGACGCTGATGGTGATCGACCTCGACCGCTTCAAGCAGGTCAATGATTCCGTCGGCATTGCGGTCGGCGACTCCATCCTGCTGACGCTGGCGCGGCGGCTGACCCGGATCCTTAAACCCCAGGACACGCTGGCGCGGCTCGCCGGCGACCAGTTCGGCCTGATCCTGATGTCGGAACAGGATTCGGCGCGCATCACCGCGTTTGCCGAAACCATCCGCAAGACCATCCGCGCTCCGATCGCCTTCAACGACCGCGAGATCTTCCTGACCGCTTCGATCGGCCTCGCATTGAGCGATCCGCAGACACAGCTGTCCGACGAGATCATCAAGGATGCCGAGCTGGCGATGTATCACTCCAAGCGCATCGGCGGCGACCGCATCGACGTCTACAAGCCGGCGATGCGCGCCCGTAAGACCGACCGGCTGACGCTGGAAAGCGAATTGCGCCGCGCCATCGAGCGGCAGGAAATCACGATCCTGTACCAGCCGATCGTGCGGCTGGAGGATCGCTCGATCGCCGGCTTCGAGGCCCTCGCGCGCTGGGATCACCCCAAACTCGGGCGGATGTCCCCGTCGGAATTCATCTCTATTGCAGAGGAGATCGGCCTGATCGTCGACCTCGGCATGTTCGTGATGGACCAGACCGCCAAGCAGCTCGCGGTGTGGCAGCGCGCGATGCGCTCGCGCGAGCCGATCTTCGCCAGCGTCAACGTCTCCTCGCGGCAATTGCTGCGCCACGACCTGATCCACGACATCCGCACCGTGCTGTCGCGCTCCTCGGTGGCGCGCGGCACGCTGAAGCTCGAACTGACCGAGTCGCTGGTCATGGAGAATCCGGAGCACGCGGCGCAGATGCTCACGCGGATCCGCGAGCTCGGCACCGGCCTGTCGCTGGACGATTTCGGCACCGGCCATTCCTCGCTGGCCTATCTGCAGCGCTTCCCGTTCGACACCATCAAGATCGACCAGTCGTTCGTGCGCACCACCAGCCGCGGCACCCGCCCGGTGATCCTGAAATCGATCATCGCGCTCGCCCACGACCTCGGCATGGACGTGGTCGCCGAGGGCGCCGAGACCGATTCGGATGCGGTCGAGCTCTATCAATTGGGCTGCGAATACGCGCAAGGTTTTGCCTTTGGCGAACCGATGGACGCCGACGCCGCGATGCGGCTGCTGACCGAAGAGCGGCTGGAAGCGGCGAGCTGAGTTCTCGCGTCGTCCCGAAGCGAATCCACGGTCGTCCCGGCGAAGGCCGGGACCCATACCCACCAGCGATAATTGTTTTGCACGCTGGTCGTCATCTTCCTTTTTCAATAACAGGGGCCGCGGCGTATGGGTCCCGGCCTTCGCCGGGACGA
>NZ_JAFCLX010000062.1:0-40113 GCF_018130205.1 Bradyrhizobium sp. AUGA SZCCT0222 | reverse complement strand
CTCGCCGGCGGCGTCCACCGCCTCGACGGCCAGCTCATGGTCGTCCTCGATGTCGATCGCGTCCTCGAAATCGTGCCCACCACACTCGCAGCATAGAACGATCGGCATAAGGAGGTCGAAAAATGAAAACATGTCTTGTCGTCGACGATTCAGGTGTCGTGCGTAAAATCGCGCGCCGCATCCTGGAAGAGATGGGCTTTGAGATCACCGAGGCTGAGGACGGCGAGAAGGCGCTCGAGGTCTGCAAGCTCGCGATGCCGAACGCCGTCCTGCTCGACTGGAACATGCCGGTGATGGACGGTTATGAATTCCTCGGCCATCTGCGCCGATTGCCCGGCGGCGATGTGCCCAAGGTGGTGTTCTGCACCACCGAAAACGGCATGGACCATATCTCGCGCGCGCTACATGCCGGCGCCAACGAGTACATCATGAAGCCGTTCGACAAGGACATCGTCGCCGACAAGTTCAAGGAAGTCGGCTTGATCGAAGTCACCGAACCGACACCCGTCTAAATCGTTTTCCGCTTGCGTTGAGAGGCCACCCGTGACCCCGCCAGACTATGAGTATCTGCGTAAGCTCCTGAAGGACCATTCCGGTCTCGACCTGTCCGCAGACAAACAGTACCTGATCGAAAGCCGCCTGCTGCCGCTGTCGCGCAAATGCGGCCTCGCCGGCATCAGCGAACTCGTGCAGAAAATGAAGGGCGGGGCGCCAGCGATCATCGCCCAGGTGGTCGAAGCCATGACCACCAACGAGACCTTCTTTTTCCGCGACAAGGTGCCGTTCGATCATTTCCGCGATTCGATCATGCCCGAGGTGCTGAAGGCACGCGCGGCCCGCAAGAGCATCCGGATCTGGTGCGCCGCCGGTTCGACCGGTCAGGAGCCGTATTCGCTGGCCATGTCCCTGAAGGAGATGAGCGCAGCACTTGCCGGATGGCGGATCGAAATCATCGCGACCGATCTCTCCCAGGAAGTGCTCGAGAAATCCAAGGCCGGCATCTACAGCCAGTTCGAGGTCCAGCGCGGCCTGCCGATCCAGATGCTGGTCAAATATTTCAAGCAGAACGGCGAGCTCTGGCAGATCAATGCCGACATCCGCGCCATGGTGCAGCACCGGCAACTCAATCTGCTGCACGATTTTTCGCAGCTCGGGATGTTCGACGTCATCTTCTGCCGCAACGTTCTGATCTATTTCGACCAGGACACCAAGATCAACATCTTCGGCCGTCTTGCCAAGTCGATGGAAGCGGACGGCTTCCTGGTGCTGGGCGCGGCGGAGACGGTGGTAGGCTTGACCGATGTCTTCAAGCCATTTCCGGACAAGCGTGGGCTCTATCGGCCGAACGCCGCGCGTGCGGCAACGGCAGCGCCGAAAATCGCGGCAATGGCGGGGCGTTGAGGAATGGCGGAAGAGAACAAGGCAGCCGAGCGCGTCACGTTCAGCCGGGGTTACGACGTCTGCATCATGGCGATTGACGGAACCTGGCGCCGGGATTGCCAACTCAACTCGATCTCCGATACCGAGGCCACGTTGACCGTGGAGGGCTCCATTCAAGGCCTCAACCTCAAGGAGTTCTTTCTGCTGCTGTCGTCGACCGGGCTTGCCTATCGCCGCTGCGAACTGGTGCGCGTCAACGGCACCGACATGGACATTCATTTCCTGAGGGGCAAGCACGCCAAGAAGCGATCCGGCGCGGCGTCGAAGTCTGAAGAGATGATGTCCTGAGCGTCTAGCTTTCGCACCGAACCGCTGGTCAGGCGGTGAAATCGCTCATTGCCAAAAAGCCGGGGCAACGTCCGGGCCAGGATGGCGGCAAACGGCAAGGACCCGCCGATACAGGCTGGCCGGTTCGATGTTCCCAATTTTCAGATGGACGTATTGGGCGGGCTGCTGCGGCACGGCGCCGCTATTCGCTTACGCGCTGAGAACCGAAAGCGCCGGCGGACTCCAGGCATAATCGCTGGCACCCTGCTCCGGTGTATTCGACGGTGTCATGGGGTCGAGCAGCGAGTGGAGGGCGATGGCAAGATTGGCGTCACAGGCCTTCAACGCCACGGTCGCCCTGACATAGGGCGGCGTCACATCATCCAGCACAACGACATTGGTGGAGATGTCTTGGCTGCCGGACGCGGTTTCGCGGGCGATCTCCTGTTCGATCAGCCTCAGGCTCGCCTGGACATGCTCGATCAGGGATATGACATCCGATACCACCGAGCGGTACGCGTTATTTCGGTCGTCAGGTTCGATCGCGATGCCGCCGCCTTGGGGGTTCTGCATGGCTGCACTCCTCGGGCCACTTTTTAGGGGCGCGTTGCTACTTGTGCGTTAAGCGAACGTCCCGTACAAATACGGGGGCGTTTTGATGCGGTATGGAGTTGAGTACCGATATCGAGTGCGCGTCACGTTTCACCATGCACGGAAGTTGAAACATGGCTGAGAAAGCCCACTCCCGCGGGGAGATCTTTGTAGTCGATGACGACCCTGCCGTGCGCGACACGCTTTCCATGGTGCTGTCGGCGGGCGGTTATCAGGTCATCTGTTTTGCCGACGGCGCCGCATTGCTGGCCGTTGCAAGAACCCGGACGCCGTCCTGCATCCTGCTCGACGTGCATATCCCCGGCAAATCGGGCCTCGACATCCTGAAGGAACTGCACGGCGAGGACTATCCTGCGCCGATCTTCATGATCTCCGGGCAAGGCGATATCTCGATGGCCGTCAACGCCATCAAGAGCGGCGCGCTGGACTTCATTGAAAAGCCGTTCCGTGGCAGCGAGATCGTCGCACGGCTCGACGAGGCGATCGAGGCCTATGCGCGCCGGCAGGCGGAAAACAACTCCGCGTCCCGGATCGCGACGCTGCATTTTCCCGGACGCGAGCCGCTCACCCGCCGCGAACGCGAAGTGCTCGAGCAGTTCACCGCCGGCGCGTCCAACAAGGAAGCGGGCAGGCACCTTGGGATCAGCCCGCGGACCATCGAGGATCACCGCGCCAACATCATGAAGAAGCTCGGGGCCCGCAACGCCGCCGACCTGGTCCGAATCGTGATGACCACTTCGCGTCAGGCGTGAGTGGACGGTGACGGTGCAGCTTTCGCGAGAATGCGCGGCAGCTGTAGGCCGCTAGAGCGTTTTCCAGCGAAGTGGACACCGGTTCGCGTCAATAAAACGCGTCAAATCTAGAATCCAGAACCCCGTTCCGATTTGAATCGGAACGGAAATGGCTCTAGTCGCCGAGGGCCTTGCGAATCATGATGGCCATATCCGATTTGCGATAGGGCTTGGCCAGCAGCAGCACGCCCTCGTCGAGCCGGCCGTGGTGGATGATCGCGTTTTCGGTATAGCCTGACGTGAACAGCACTTTCAGCCCGGGTTTGATCTTCAGCATCTCGTTGGCGAGCTGGCGGCCGTTGAGGCCGGGCATGATCACGTCGGTGAACAGCAGGTCGAACGGGTGGCCGGCGTTGACGATCGCGAGCGCCTCCGTCGCGTTTCCCGCATCCATCGTGACGTAGCCGAGCGAATGCAGTTGCGTCAGCACGTAATTGCGCACCAGCGCGTCGTCTTCGACCACCAGGATCGTCTCATTGCCGCCCTCGACCGTCGGCCCGTGGCTCGGCCCGGCCGCAAGCGACGTGCCTGAGGCCGGCGGCAGGTACATCTTGATCGTCGTGCCGTGGCCTTCCTCGCTGTAGATCATGACGTGGCCGGCGGATTGCTTGACGAAGCCGTAGACCATGCTGAGCCCGAGGCCGGTTCCCTTGCCCGGCCCCTTCGAGGTGAAGAACGGATTGAACACCTTGTCGAGGAAGCCAGCCGGAATGCCGGTTCCGGTATCGCTGACTGCGATCATCGCGTAGCGGCCCGGCCGGACGTCATTGTGCGTCCTGGCGTAATGCTCATCGAGTACGACCATGCCGGTTTCGATGATCAGCTTGCCTCCGTCAGGCATCGCATCGCGGGCGTTGAGGGCGAGATTGAGGATGGCGGTGGCCAGTTGATTGGGGTCGACGATCGCCGGGCAGGATTCGTCTTCAAATACCGATTCGATCTCGACATGCTCGCCGAGCGTACGCTGCAGCAGTTTCGCGGTGTCGATGATCAGCGTATTGACGTCGGTTTCCTGAGGCTCGAGCGGCTGCTTGCGGGCGAATGCCAATAGATGCTGGGTGAGGTCGGCGCCGCGCGACGCGGCTTCGTCAATCATCCGCGTGATGGCCGCGAGTTGCGGCTCGTCCTTGACGGCGTCGGCCAGGATTTCGATCGTCCCGGTGATGACGGTCAGGATATTGTTGAAATCATGCGCGATGCCGCCGGTGAGCTGGCCGACGGCTTCCATCTTCTCGGACTGCCGGATGCGGTCCTCGGTGGCGATCTTGTCGGTGAGGTCGCGCATGAAGCCGTTGAACACGAAGCCGTTGCGGCGTTTCAGCGCGGTGACGCTCAGTTCGACCTTGATGTCCTTGCCGTCGCGCCGCATCGCGTCGATTTCGAAACGGCGGCCGAGGATTACCCCTTCACCGCTTCGCAGGAACCGTTCCAGGCCGGCCGTGTGCGCATCGCGATGGACGTATGGAATGATCAGTTCGCTGAGCTTGGCTCCGACCGCTTCGTCACGTGTCCAGCCGAAGATATTCTCGGCTTGCGAATTCCAGTCCGCGATCGTGCCCTGATCGTCCATCTGGACAAAGGCATCGAGCGCAGTGTTAATGATCCCGCGGGCCAGCTGTGCGCTTTCACGCAAGGTTTCCTGCGCCCGCCGGCTCTCTGTCATGTCGCGGCCGACGAAGAAAAACCGTTTCACCGGTTCGGACCAGACGCCGAGCCAGGACAGCCACACCTCGCGCCCGTCCTTGTGGAAGCAACGCGTGTCCGCAATCGTCGGACGTTGCCCGCGCCGCAAAGCGCGCATTTCCTGGCGCGAGTTCTCCAGATGGTCGGGATGGATGAAGTCCTCTCCACTGCGGCCGATCATCTCGCCGGGCCAATAGCCCAGGATGACGGCGCAACTCGGGCTGATCTGGACCACGGATCCCCTTGGATCCGTCACCATGATCAGATCCTGCGAAGTCTCGAAGACGCGGCGAAGCTCCTCGGCCTGTTGCCGCAGCGCCAACCGGGTCTTGTTGGTGTCGGTAATGTCGCGGGCGACCTTCGATATGCCGATGGTCGCGCCCGAGGGCGCCTTGATCGGCGAAATGCTGAGCGAAACCTCGACCGGCGTGCCGTCCTTGCGAAGACGCGTGGTTTCGTTGTGCTCGATGCTTTCACCCCAGCCGATCCGGCGCAGGATGTCCTGCACCTCGGGCAGCCGGCCGGCGGGCATCAGGATCGCGATGTTCTTGCCTGCCGCTTCCGTCGCACTGTATCCGTACAATCGTTCCGCAGCCGAGTTCCAGCCGGTGATCGTGCCGTCGAGCGATGTCGTGATGATCGCGTCGTTGGATGATTCGACCGCCGCGCTGAACAGGCGTTCGCGCTCGGCGTGATGGTCGCGCGCCGCGATGGTGCGGCGATGCTCCTGAACCTCCTGCTGCAGTGCTGCGGTCTTCTCGTTGACCTCCCCGATCACGTCAGCGAATGCCCGCGCCAGCACGCCGGTCTCGCCGCGAGCGTCAACCGGAATGGCGACTTTCCCGTTTCGGGCGGCGCCCTGTACGGCGGCGGTCAGGCGAACGATCGGCCGGGTCAGCGACCGCGCGATCAGCAGGGCCAGCACTGCCGCGAACAACACGGCGATCGTTCCGACCAGAAGGGAGGTATTTCTGATGCTGGCAGCCGGCGCCATGATCACGGCGTTGGGGGCGGTTTCGATCACGCCAACCCATTCGGTACCAGCCAGAAGCGCAGGGGCGAGAGCCATCCCGCCCGAGCGGGCAGCATGATCCGGGACGATTTCGGCGATGCCGCGGGATGCCCCTGCCTGCGCCGCCAGTTGCGGAAAGTCGGCTTTCCAGTCGTTGGGCGTGCCGAGCAGCGTGCCGAACTCGCGTGAACGATCGGGATGAATGAGATAGTCGCCGTGCCGGTTGACGACGTAGATCGTCTCGCCCGGCAACACCGACGACCGGACGCGGTCGAATGCCTGCCGCATATCGACATTGATCATGAAGATGCCGAACAGCTTGCCGTCGTCGGCGAAGACCGGCGTTGCGATCCGAATCGTCGGCCTGTGCCTCTCCTCGATCAGTCCGTCGCGGCGCCCCAGATCGAGCGGCGAAACGTAGATTTGTCCGGGACCAAGCGCGAGCGTTTCGGTGAAATAGTTTCGGTTGCTTCTCTTCTGCAGTCCCTCTTCGGGAACGATCCGAACCGTGTCGTTTGGTCCCATCCGGTCGACGCGGACAACCTCACGGCCGTCGTCATCATAGCTGAAGATCCGCAGCATCGCATAAGTGGGCTTGGCCTCGAGCTCCGCCGCAAAGCGGGTTGCTATCCGGTCGCGCCACGTTTTTTCGGAGACACGATCCACCGGGTCGGTGCCACCCGCCCTTCGGGCGCGGACCAATCCCTGCAACGCCGCCGCCGAACGGAAGGCCGCGACATCTCCGGTCGCACTGGCTGTGTAATATTCGAGGTCGGTCGCCACCTGCCGCGAATGCGTCTCGATGCGGTCTCGGGCGCGCAGCAGCAGCGCTTGCTCCAGGCTGCGATAGCTCAGCCAGCCGACCGCGGAAACCGCGAGCGCGACCAACGCAATCATGGCGATGGCAAGCCTGGTTGTGAGCGTCATTTTTTGATTCGTTCGCCCTCCCGTTCATCCCGGGCAAGCGGCTGGGCGAACCCGGTAATGCTATTTCGCATTACGGGCAGGAAGCAACTCCGCCGGGGGCATGGGATGAACTTGACGACAGGCGTTTGGCGGCCTCCAGGCAGTTCGTGACCATCGCCAGCAGGGCCGCCGGTTTGAACGGTTTCTGCAGACTGGAGACGGCGCCGAGCTTGGTCGCCATGGTCAGGAAGTCGGGGGCGGCGCCTTCTTCCGAAGATATCGGCCGTCCCGAGATCACGACGATCGGTATCAGTGGCCGCAGCTGGTGAACCAGCCGCATGGTCTCGAACCCGTCCATTCCCGGCATGAAGATGTCGAGAAACAGCAGATCGAAATCTTCCTTTTCGAACTGCGCAAGCCCTTTACGGCCGTCACCGGCGGTGACCACGCTATGGCCTGCGCGCTCGAGCAATAGGCGGACCGTGGCCTGAACCGCGGTATCGTCGTCGACTATCAATATTCTTGCCAAAAGAAGGTTCTCCGGGCGCCCGCTGGAATCAGGTCAACGGCAGGTTGCGATTTTCGCTGAAACCTTGTTCTCCTGCAACGGTTTCCCGGCTGCAGATGTTCCTGCCAAAACCGCATATCCGCCTGTTGTCGGGTAGACAGCCAGCAATTTGCTGCCGCAACGGAGCCGGTTCGTCCTGATGGCGCGGATTAATCTGCGGCGTTCAGTCGCTCAGATATTCCGGATACCGCGCCCGGATCTGGGCGAGTTCACTGAGCGTTCCCGACAGATGGGTGCGCAGATGCTTCTGTGCCCCGTCTGGATCGCCGGCGTCGATCGCCTTGGCGATCAGCCTGTGGTGCCGCACGATGTCCTGCGCCTTGCCGGGGGAGGGCAGATGCAGCCGGCGCAGCCGGTCGATATGGCCGCTGCGGCTGCGCACCAGCGTCCAGATGTCCTGCTTGTCGGCCGCCGTATAGAGCTGGGCGTGGAATTCATTGTCGGCGGCCATGAATTTCTCGAACTCGCCGGCCTTGGCGAATTGCTGTTGGCGCACGATTGTTCCATTCAGCTCGGCGACGAAGGCTTCGTCATGGCGGATCGCCAACCCGCGCACGATCTCCAGCTCGACCGCCTGCCGCAGGAAATGCGCCTGCTGGGCCAATCGCACATCGACCCGGCTGACCACGGTCGCATATTGCGGGAACACGTCGACCAGGCCTTCCTCTTCGAGCCGCATCAGGGCGTCCCGGATTGGCGTCGAACTGATTCCGAACTGCCCGGCCAAAGCGGCCCGCGACAGCGGCGATCCCGGCGGCAGCTCCAGCGAAATGATCATGCCGCGCAGGCGCTCGAATACCTGGGGCGCAGCCTGCCGGTCGCGATCGAGCCGCTCGGGGGAACGCGGTGCGGCGCGGCGGGCGGCGATTGGCGTTGGACCCATCGGAACAACGGTCCTTTCAGAAGGTGCTTGCCTCAAATACACTAATATATTAGTGCATCTCCAAGAAACCTGTCAACTGGGCGTCAATGCGTAGAGATCGCCGGAGGAAACCACCGATGAAGACCATGATGTGGCGCGCCGCTGCAGGCGCAATCGCGACACTCGGAATGGCGCTGTCGGGCGCGCCCGCGCTGGCGCAACAGAAGAGCGAGATCGCGCTGTCGCGGCAGCCCGGCATTTTCTATATGCCCTCGCACATCATGGAAAAGCACAAGCTGATCGAGAAGCACGCTGCGGCACTGGGCCTTGCGAGCATCACCACCAAGTGGCTCAGCTTCAACAGCGGCGGCGCCCAGACCGACGCGCTGCTTGCGGGGGGCGTCGACATCCTCAACACCGGCACCGGCAATCTGCTGCTGCTGTGGGATCGCACCCGCGGCGGCGTCAAGGGCATCGTTGCGACGTCAGCACAGCCGATGACGCTGATCAGCCGCGACGCCAACATCAAGTCGCTGAAAGATATCGGCCCCAACGACAAGATTGCGGTGCCGACCGTGAAAGTCTCGACCCAGGCGATCGTGCTGCAGATCGCGGCCGCCGAATTGTTCGGCGCCGACCAATGGTCGAAGCTCGATCCCAACACCGTGCAGCTCGGCCATCCCGATGCCTATGTCGCGATGACCAACGCCCAGCACGAGGTGCGCAACCATTTTGCGATCCCGCCCTTTACGTTCCTCGAACTGAAGAACGTGCCCGGCGCTCATGTCGTGCTGTCCTCGCCCGACGTGATGGGCGGGCCGCTGAGCCAGGCGCAGTTCTTCACGACAACCAAATTCGCCGACGCCAATCCGAAGATCGTCCAGGCGGTGCGCGATGCCACCAAGGAAGCGCAGGATCTGATCCGCAGCGACACCAAGGCGGCGGTGGATATCTACAAGGAAGTCACCGGCGACAAGACCAGCGTCGAGGATCTGCTGGCCTGGCTCAAGGAGCCCGGCATGATGGAGTGGAACCTGCAGCCGCAGGGCACCATGAAATTCGCCAACCATCTGTTCAAGGTCGGCACGTTGAAGACCCAGCCCAAGGCATGGACGGATTACTACCTGCCGATGTCGCATGACCTGAAGGGCAACTGACGCGATGACGGCGCTTCTCGACGTCAGCGACGTAACGCTGCGCTACAAGACTTCGAGCGCGGTGGTGACCGCGACCGAACGGGTCAGTTTCACGGTCGATCGTTCCGATCGCTTCGTGCTGCTCGGCCCATCCGGTTGCGGCAAGTCGACCTTGCTGAAGGCGGTCGGTGGCTACATGACGCCGAGCGAAGGCAAGATGCGGATCTCGGGCCGCGAGATCACGGAGCCCGGCGCCGACCGCATGATGATCTTCCAGGAGTTCGACCAGCTGCTGCCCTGGAAGACCGTGCTGGAAAACGTCATGTTCCCGCTTCTGATGACGCGGCGGTTGCCGCGCAAGGAGGCCGAGCTTCGCGCCCGTGCCTACATCGAGAAGGTCAGCCTCACCCGCGTCGTCGATTCCTATCCGCATACGCTGTCGGGCGGCATGAAGCAGCGCGTTGCGATCGCGCGCGGCATGGCGATGGAGCCGGATATCCTCTTGATGGACGAGCCTTTCGCCGCGCTCGATGCGCTGACGCGGCGCACCTGCCAGGACGAATTGCTGCAGCTCTGGGCCGAAACCAAATTCACCGTGCTGTTCGTCACCCATTCGATCGCGGAAGCGATCAAGATCGGCAACCGCATCCTGCTGCTGTCGCCGCATCCCGGACGGGTCAAGGCCGAGATCGTCGATGTCGACCAAGTCTCAAGCGAAGACGGCAGCGCCGCCCGGCTCGAAAAGCAGATTCACGATCTGCTGTTCTCGAACGCCGAAACAGAAACCGCAGCGGCACACTAGGGAAGCGCGCGATGGGTGAAGCAAGAATTCTGCTGCGCGATACCGCCGCAGTCGCCGCGTCAGTGGAGGTGGAGCGTAAGCTCTCCGTCCTCGAACTGCTGTGGAACGACGGCTTCGTCCGCAAGGGCGTGATCATCCTGTTCCTCGCGGTGGTGTGGGAAGCCTACGGCACCTACCTCGACAATCCGCTGCTGTTCCCGACCTTTCACGACACCATCATGACGATGTGGGAAAAAGTGCGCGACGGCACGATCCCGATGCGCGCCTGGGCGTCTCTGAAAGTCCTGTTCATGGGCTATG
Source organism: Bradyrhizobium sp. AUGA SZCCT0222 (assembly GCF_018130205.1). Lineage (NCBI taxonomy): Bacteria > Pseudomonadati > Pseudomonadota > Alphaproteobacteria > Hyphomicrobiales > Nitrobacteraceae > Bradyrhizobium > Bradyrhizobium sp. AUGA SZCCT0222. Next base: position 29,734 of record NZ_JAFCLX010000062.1, on the reverse strand, counting down.
CGGCCGGCATCGCGCTCGCCGCGATCTTCACCATCCTGGCGATCTCCACCCGTATCGGTACGGATTTCCTCGAAACCGTGACCGCGATGTTCAACCCGCTGCCGGCGATCGCGCTGCTGCCGCTGGCGCTGATCTGGTTCGGGCTCGGCAATGGCAGCCTCGTCTTCGTGCTGATCCATTCGGTGCTGTGGCCGGTGGCGCTCAACACCCATTCCGGCTTCAAGAGCGTGTCGAACACGCTGCGGATGGTCGGCCGCAATTACGGCCTGCGCGGCCTGCCTTATGTGGCGCGGATCCTGATTCCGGCGGCGTTCGGCTCGATCCTGACCGGCCTGAAGATCGGCTGGGCGTTCGCCTGGCGCACGCTGATTGCCGCCGAACTGGTGTTCGGCGTCTCATCCGGCCAAGGCGGGCTCGGCTGGTTCATCTTCGAAAACCGCAACCTGCTTGACATACCTGCTGTCTTCGCCGGCCTGTTGACGGTGATCATCATTGGCTTGATCGTGGAGAACCTGATCTTCCGCACCATCGAGCGCAACACCGTCCAGAAATGGGGTACTCAATCATGAGCAGCAAAAACAAGACCCCCGACCAGCTTCGCAGCGCGCGCTGGTTCGCGCCCGACGATCTCCGCGCCTTCGGCCATCGCTCCCGCGCGATGCAGATGGGCTACGCGCCGGAGGAATGGAAGGGACGCCCCGTCATTGCGATCCTCAACACGTGGTCGGACGCGCAGCCCTGCCACATGCACTTCAAGTCCCGCGTCGACGACGTCAAGCGTGGCATCCTGATGGCGGGCGGTTTTCCGATGGAGCTGCCGGCGCTGTCGCTGTCGGAATCGTTCCTGAAGCCGACCACGATGCTCTATCGCAACATGCTGGCGATGGATGCCGAGGAGTTATTGCGCGGCCATCCCGTCGACGGCGTCGTGTTGATGGGCGGCTGCGACAAGACCACGCCGGGCTTGCTGCTAGGCGCCACCAGCATGGGCCTGCCGACGATCTATCTTCCGGCCGGACCGATGCTGCGCGGCAACTGGAAGGGCAAGACGCTGGGCTCCGGCTCGGACGCCTGGAAATTCTGGGACGAGCGGCGCGCCGGTAAAATCTCCGACAAGGATTGGGTCGATGTCGAGGCCGGCATCGCCCGCAGCTACGGCACCTGCATGACCATGGGCACCGCCTCGACCATGACCGCAATCGCCGAGTCGATCGGCATGACCTTGCCCGGCGCATCCTCGATCCCGGCCGCCGACGCCGGCCATATCCGCATGGCCTCGGAATGCGGCCGCCGTATCGTCGAGATGGTGTGGGAGGATTTGACGCCGAACAAGATCCAGACCCGAAAGGCCTTCGAGAACGCGATCACGGTGGCGATGGCGATGGGCTGCTCGACCAACGCGATCATCCATCTGATCGCGCAGGCCCGCCGCGCCGGTCAGGACATCGGGCTCGACGATTTCGAGGTCGCCAGCCGCAAGGTGCCGGTCATCGCCAATGTGCGTCCGAGCGGCGACAAATACCTGATGGAGGATTTCTTCTATGCCGGCGGTTTGCCGGGCCTGATGAGCCGCATCAGGGAGCATCTGCACCTCGATGTCATGACCGTAACCGGCCAGACCCTCGGCGAGAACATCGCCCGCGCCGAAGTCTATAATGACGATGTCATTCGCACCGTGAACGATCCGATCTATGCCGAGGGCGCGCTCGCGGTGCTGAAGGGCAACCTTGCGCCCGATGGCTGCGTGATCAAACCCTCCGCCTGCGAGCCGCGCTTCCTCAAGCACACCGGGCCGGCGCTGGTGTTCGACGATTACCCCTCGATGAAGAAGGCGATCGACGATCCCGATCTCGATGTCACCGCCGACCACGTGCTGATCCTGCGCAATGCCGGGCCGCAGGGTGGTCCGGGCATGCCGGAATGGGGCATGCTGCCGATCCCGACCAAGCTCGTAAAGCAGGGCGTGCGCGACATGGTGCGGCTGTCGGATGCGCGCATGAGCGGCACCAGCTACGGCGCCTGCATCCTGCATGTGTCGCCGGAATCCTATATCGGCGGCCCGCTGGCGCTGGTGAAGAATGGCGATCGCATCACGCTCGATGTCAACGCCCGCACCATCAACCTCGATGTGCCCCAGGCGGAGCTTGCAAAGCGCCGCGCGGAATGGAAGGCGCCGGAGCGCCGGTTCGAGCGCGGCTATGGCTGGATGTTTACCAGGCACATCAAGCAGGCCAATGAAGGTTGCGATTTCGATTTTCTGGAGACCGGCTTTGGCAAGCCGGTGGGAGAGCCGTCGATTTACTGACGCTGTCGTTCCGGGGCGCGCGCAGCGCGAACCCGGAACCTCGAGATTCCGGGTTCGATGCTACGCATCGCCCCGGAATGACAAGAGAGACCATTACCAAACAAAAAACATCCCAGGGAGGACCACCCATGAGCATCACACGACGCAACATCCTCGCCGCAGCCGGCGCCACCGCGGTCACCACGCTTCTCTCACGTGCCGCAGGTGCGCAATCATTCCCGTTCACGATGAACCAACGCTATCCCGATCCGTCGGTGCAAATCCTCGATCCAGGCTTTGCAAAATACCGGATCTATTCGTCTACGATCGAACAGGTCGCTACCGGGATGCGTTGGGCCGAAGGCCCGGCCTATTTCCCAGAGGGCGGCTATCTCCTGTACTCCGACATCCCGAACAACCGGATCATGAAGTTCGACGAGAAGACCAACCAGACCAGCGTCTTCCGTGCTAACGCCAACTATGCCAACGGCAACACGCGCGATCGCCAGGGCCGTCTGGTCACCTGCGAGCATTCGGTGACCCGCCGCGTCACCCGCACCGAGAAGGACGGCAAGATCACGGTGCTGGCGGACAAGTTCGAAGGCAAGCGGCTGAACGCGCCGAACGACGTCGTGGTGAAGTCCGACGACAGCATCTGGTTCACCGATCCCTTGTTCGGCATCAATGGCGAGTGGGAGGGCAAGAAGGAAAAGCCCGAACAGGCCACCACCAACGTCTACCGCATCGCCAAGGACGGCAAGATATCGGCCGTCATCACCGACATCGTCAATCCCAACGGCCTGGCGTTCTCGCCCGACGAAAGGAAGCTTTATGTCGTCGAGTGGAAGGGAAGCCCCAACCGCAGCATCTGGGCCTACGACGTCAAGGACGATGGCACGCTCGGCAGTCGCAATAAGCTGATCGACGCCGCCGACCAGGGCGCGCTCGATGGCTTCCGGGTTGATCGCGACGGCAATCTGTGGTGCGGCTGGGGCAGCAACGGCGCGCTGCAGCCGGATCCCGCTGACGTTGGCGGCCGCAAGGTGTATCAGCTGAAGGGCAAGTCGGAAGACCTCGACGGCGTGATGGTGTTCAACTCCGAAGGCAAGCCGCTGGCGTTCATCCGGCTGCCGGAGCGTTGCGCCAACCTCTGTTTCGGTGGACCGAAGAACAACCGCCTCTATATGACGAGCTGCCACTCCGTGTACGCGCTTTACGTGGAAGCGCATGGGGCGGTGTGATTGATTACCACCGTCATTCCGGGGCGCACGAAGTGCGAACCCGGAATCTCGAGATTCCGGGTCTGGTGCTAACGCACCATCCCGGAATGACGGAATAAACTGGGATAGAACAACATGACAAAACTGAGCGACGCCACCCGCAACAAACTCAAAACCGTCTCGACCGCCACCGTCGCCACCGCGCTGTTCAAGCGCGGTTTCCGTATTCAGATGATCCAGGATGTGCATCCGCTCGGGCCAAATCAGCCGGTGCTGGTCGGGGAAGCCTTCACGCTGCGCTACATGCCGGCGCGCGAGGACCTCAACAAGATCGAGGTGTTCCGCGACCGCGCCCACCCGCAGCGCAAGGCGATCGAGGATTGCCCGCCCGGCGCGGTACTTGTGATGGACAGCCGCAAGGACGCGCGCGCGGCTTCGGCCGGCGCGATCCTGGTGACGCGGCTGATGAAGCGCGGCGCGGCCGGCGTCATCACCGACGGTGGCTTTCGCGATTCGGCTGAAATCGCAGCCCTCGGCTTTCCCGCCTACCACCAGCGGCCGAGCGCGCCGACCAATCTGACGCTGCACCAGGCGATAGAGATCAACGTGCCGATCGGCTGCGGCGACGCGCCGGTGTTCCCCGGCGACGTCATTCTCGGCGACAGCGACGGTGTGATCGTGATTCCCGCGCATGTTGCCGACGAAATCGCCGACGAGGCGGTCGAGATGACCGCGTTCGAGGATTTTGTTACCGAGGAAGTGCGCAAGGGCCGTTCGATTCTCGGCCTCTATCCGGCAACCGACGAGCAGACGCCCAAGGATTTTGCGGCTTGGCGCAAGGCCAACGGGCGGTAATATGCCGCCGGCTGGCACCAACGCTTTTTTCTCCAACAGTGAGTCCACATCATGCTGATGTTCAACAATCTGATCGACGGCGAATGGCTGTCCGATGGCGCCCGCGCGCCCAACGTCAACCCATCCGATACCAAGGACATTGTCGGCCAGGCGGTGCGCGGCACGCGAGCGCAGGCCGAGGCCGCGATATCAGCTGCAAAAGCCGCATTCCCGGCCTGGTCGCGGTCGACACCGCAAGTGCGCTACGACATCCTGAAGAAGGCGTCGGACGAAATCCTCGCGCGCAAGGACGAACTGGGCCGGCTGCTGTCGCGCGAGGAAGGCAAGACGTTGCCGGAAGGGATTGGCGAAGTCGCGCGCGCCGGGCAGATCTTTGCGTTCTTTGCCGGCGAATGTCTGCGGATGGCCGGCGAGAAGCTCGCTTCCGTGCGCCCCGGCATCGATATCGAGATCACACGCGAAGCGCTCGGCGTTGTCGGCCTGATCACGCCGTGGAATTTCCCGATTGCTATACCGGCCTGGAAGATCGCGCCGGCGCTGGCCTATGGCAACACCGTGGTGATCAAGCCCGCCGACCTCGTGCCGGGCTCGTCGTGGGCGCTGGTCGATATCCTGCACCGCGCCGGCCTGCCCAAGGGCGTGCTCAACCTCGTGCTCGGGCGCGGCTCCGAAGTCGGTGCGGTCCTGCTGGAGCATCCTGATGTCGCGGCCATCAGTTTCACGGGGTCCGTTTCCACCGGTCAGAAAGTCGCGGCGGCCTGCATCGCCTCGCGGCCGATGAAGAAGTTTCAATTGGAGATGGGCGGCAAGAATCCGCTGGTCGTTCTTGACGACGCAGACCTGAAGGTCGCCGTGGAATGCGCCGCCAATAGCGCGTTCTTTTCCACCGGCCAGCGCTGCACCGCCGCTTCGCGCCTGATCGTCACATCAGGGATACACGACAAATTCGTCGAGGCCCTCACCGAGCGGATGCGTGGCCTGAAGATCGACGACGCCGTCAAGGCCGGCACCGATATCGGTCCCGTCGTCGATCAGAGCCAGCTCGATCAGGATCTCAAATATATCTCGATCGGCAAGGATGAGGGGGCAAAACTCGCATTCGGTGGCGAGCGCCTCAACCGCGATGCGCCCGGCTTCTATCTGCAGCCGGCGCTGTTCACCGACGTGAGCAACACCATGCGGATCGCGCGCGAGGAAATTTTTGGGCCGGTGGCCGCGGTCATCAGGGTCAAGGATTATGCCGAAGCGCTGGCGACCGCGAATGACACCGACTTCGGCCTGTCATCCGGCATCTGCACCACCAGCCTGAAATACGCCAGCGACTACAAGCGCAATTCCGAAGCCGGCATGGTGATGGTCAATCTGCCGATCGCCGGCGTCGATTACCACGTGCCGTTCGGCGGCCGAAAAGGCTCCAGCTTCGGCGCCCGCGAACAGGGCCGCTACGCGGCGGAGTTTTATACGACGGTGAAGACGGCGTACACGTTGCCGTAAGGAGTAATCGCCGTCATGCCCGGGCTTAGCCGTCCGAAGGACGGCGTCGCTCCGCTCGCCTATGCCCGGGCATCCACGTCTTATCGTGGTTGCGGCACCAAAGTCGTGGATGGCCGGGTCAAGCCCGGCCATGACGAGTTCAACGGGTGTGTCTAGCAGGAGCCTAACTCACACCTCCGCCTTGTCCGCCAATCCCACCGCCCATAGCGCAAACGCATAGGCGATCGCGACTTCATCCAGCCGGTTGAAGCGGCCCGACGCGCCGCCATGGCCGGCGCCCATATTGGTGCGGAGCAGCACCGGGCCGCCACCCTTCATGGTTGCGCGCAATCGCGCGATCCATTTCGCCGGCTCCCAATAGGTGACGCGCGGATCGGTCAAGCCGCCCATCGCGAGGATCAGCGGATAGTCCTTGGCTTCGATATTGTCGTAGGGCGAATAGGACAGGATGGTTTGAAAATCCCTTTCGCTCTCTATCGGGTTGCCCCATTCCGGCCATTCCGGCGGCGTCAGCGGCAGCGTGTCGTCGAGCATCGTATTCAGCACGTCGACGAACGGCACTTCCGCGACGATGCCGGCGAACAATTCGCCCGCGCGGTTGGCGACCGCTCCCATCAGCATGCCGCCGGCGCTGCCGCCATGGCCGACGATGCGCTTTGCGCTGGTGTATTTGGCCTCAATCAACGCGCGGCCTGCCGCCGCAAAATCGTCGAACGTATTGGTCTTCTTTTCGCGCTTGCCGTCGAGATACCAGCCCCAACCCTTGTCGGCGCCGCCCCGGATATGTGCGATGGCATAGACAAAACCGCGATCGACCAGCGACAGCCGGTTGGCCGCGAACGAGGCCGGCATCGCCATGCCGTAGGAGCCGTAGCCGTACAGCAGCAGCGGCGCGCTGCCGTCGCGCACGAGATCCTTGCGATGCAGGATCGAGACCGGCACCTTCGCCCCGTCATGCGCCGTCGCCATGATGCGCGTGGTGACGTAGTCGGCCGGGTTGTGGCCGGACGGAATCTCCTGCCGCTTGCGCAGCACTCGCGTTCGCGTCGCCATGTCGTAATCATAGACTTCCGACGGCGTCGTCATCGACGAATAGGAAAACCGCAAGTTCGTGGTTTCGAATTCATAGCCACCCATGGTGTCGAGCGAATAGGCCGCTTCATCGAAGGCGATGGCGTGTTCTTCACCGGATGCGAGGTCGCGGATGATGATCGCGGGCAGCGCGTTGGCGCGCTCCAGCCGCACCATATGGCCGGCGTAAAGCTCGACATCGAGCACATAGATGCCCTCGCGATGCGGGATCAGATCGCGCCAGTTCGCGCGCTCCGGTGAAGCCAGCGGCGCGCTCATCACCTTGAAGTCGATGGCGTCATCGGCGTTGGTGAGGATGAACAGCTCGTCGCCGCGGTCGGCGATCGAATACTGCACGCCTTCCTCGCGCGCCGCGACCAGCCGCGGCGGCGTCTCGGGATGCGCCAGATCGATCAGGCGCTGCTCGGACGTTTCATGGTCGCCGCCGGCGATCACGCAAAAGCGTCCGCTGGAACTCTCATGCAGATGGGTGAACCAGCCGGAATCCTGTTCCTCATAGATCAGCGTGTCGTCCGCCTGCTGGGTGCCTAAGCGATGCCGCCACACCTGCATCGGCCGGTGGTTGTCGTCGAGCTTGACGTAGAAGAAGCTTTGTCCGTCCGTGCTCCAGACCACGCCGCCATCGGTCTCCTCTACGAGGTCGTCAGAGTCCTTGCCGCTGGCCCAGTCGCGCACGCGGATCGAGAAATATTCCGAGCCCTTGGTGTCGGCGCTCCATGCCTGCTGCTTGTGGTCCGGCGAATGCCGCGCGCCGCCGAACTTGAAGTAGCTGTGGGATGCCGCCAGCGCGTCGCCGTCGAGCACGATCTCAACGTCGCCGCCGTCGCGCGGGGTGCGGCCGTACATCTCGTGCTGGCCGCCCTCGCGGAATTTTCGCAGGTAAGCGAACGGGCCATCCGGCGATGGCACGCTGGAATCGTCTTCCTTGATGCGCCCGCGCATCTCCGCGACCAGTTTCTTCTGCAGCGGCGAGGTGTGGCCGAGCAGGCTCTCGGTGTAGTCGTTTTCGCTTTCCAGATACTGCCTGATGTCGGCATCGAGGATCGATGGATCGCGCAGCACCTCCTGCCATTTGGCGTCCTTCAGCCACGCATAATCGTCCGTCACATTGATGCCATGGGTGGTAAAGGAATGCGGGCGGCGCGGCGCCACCGGCGCCTGCAGTGAACGGCCTTTGGTCGTCGATTGGGTCAAGCGATCCTCGTCTGGTTCCTGGAAGTTCGTTCGCATCCGTCCTTATATCGGGTCGAAAGCGCCAATTGCCAGACGGGATTGCTTTGGTCAGACGTTGTCGGCTAGCTATTCCGCAACCTTGCGGCGGCGTTGCCGCCCGGGATGCGGTTGACGGCTAGCACCACCGCGAAGGTGATGATCAGCATCGCGATGCCGAGCACCGCGATCGCAGCAAGATCGCCGCTTTCGTTGAGATCGTAGATCAGGACCGACAGCACCTTGGTCTGCGAGGTGAACAGCACGATCGCAGCCGACAATTCCCGCATCACGCCGATGAAAATAAAACACCAGGTCGCGATTACGCCGGTGCGCAGCAAAGGTGCGGTGATCTGGCGCAGCGATTGCAGCCGTGTCGCGCCGAGGATGCGGCTGGCGTCTTCGAGTTCGGGGTGGATGGTCGCGAACGCCGCCTGCAATTGCTGATAAGCCGACGGCAGGTTGATGGTGAGGAATGCGAGCAGCAGGATCCACAGCGTGCCGTACAGCACGAAGGGCGGCCGCGTGTAGCTCAGGAACAGGCCGACGCCGAGCACGATGCCGGGCACCGCGATCGGCGCGGTGGCGAGAAAGCCGAGGAAGCGATGGCCCGAGATCACGCGCCGCGTCGTGACATAGGCGATGACCAGCGCCAGTAACGTCCCGATGGTCGCGGTCGAGGCGCCGAGGATCACGGTGTTCTTGAGCGCGAGCTGGGTCGACGACAGTTCGGTGAACACGAACACGATGTTGTGCAGCGTCGCGGTCGCCGGTGTCACCAGGGTGGTCGCGTTCGGCGAGAATGCGGCGTTGAGCAGCGCCAGATAGGGCAGGAACACGGGGTTGAGCAGCACGATCAGGCAGAACGCCAGCGCCACCCAGCGCCAAGCCTTCATTTCGATCGGGCGCGGCGCGCCATATTTGCCGCCCACGACAGAATAGCCGCGGCGGCCGAGCAGGAATTTCTGGCCCTGCAGCAGCAGGATCGTCAGCAGCAACAGCGGCACCGCGGCCGCCGCGGCGAGTTCGGGCTTGGGCGGATACTGGAACAGGCTCCAGATCTTGGTGGTCATGGTGTGGAAACCAGCCGGCAACGCCAGGATCGCCGGCGATCCGAACAGCGTCATCGCCTGCAGGAAGGCGATCAAGGCGCCGGCGACCAGTGCGGGCAGCGCCAGGGGGATCGTGACGCGCCGCGCCGTGGTCCACGCCTTGCCGCCGAGGATGGCGGAAGCGTCCTCGAGTTCGCCCGGCATGTTGTCGAGCGCGTTGGCGACCAGCACGAACACGAACGGAAACGTGTAGCAGGAGATCACGAAGATAATGCCGGTCAGCGAATAGATGTTGAAGAGATGCGTGCCCGATTCGGCGCCAGTCAGGAACCGATAGAGCTGGTTCAATAGCCCGCTGTTGGGCGCGGCCAGCAGCTCCCAGGCCACCGCGCCGAGGAACGGCGGCGTCACGAACGAGGCGGTGACCAGTGCACGGATGGTCTGCCGTCCCGGCATGTCGGTGCGCGACACCAGCCAGCCGATCGGGGCGGCGATGATGCAGCAGATCGTCGCCGACGTAGTCGCGATGATCGCGGTGGTCAGCAAGGGATCCAGAAAATCCGGATCGGTGAACAGCTTGATGAAATTCTGCAGCGTCGGATTGCGCGCCTTGTCGGTGAAGGCATACACCGCCAGCCACGACATCGGCATCACGATCAGCACGATCATGACGGCCGCGAACAGCCACAGGATAGGTTTGGTCCAGTCGAGTTTGGCTTTGGCGGGAGCGGTGTCGGCGAGGGTCATTACAAAACTTTCTATCCGTCATTCCGGGGCGATGCGAAGCATCGAACCCGGAATCTCGAGATTCCGGGACTGGTCCTTCGGACCATCCCGGAATGACGATCGTGAGTGGGGCGGAGCAAACTCACACCCGAAACAACTTCGCATACTTCGTCTTGATCTCTTCCGTCATCGCCTCGACGCCAACGGCGTCTTCCTTCATCAGCTTGATGTCGGAAAGCTTGCGGCGTCCCGGCTTCGATTGCACCTGCGGATGAACCGAATATTGCGCGGTGTAGTCGACGAAGAATTGCTGGGTCTCGCGCGTATGCAGCCATGCCTGGAACAGTTTGGCCGCGTTCGGATGGGGTGCGGTCTTGAAGATTGCGGTCGGCCCCGAGATCGTCGGCGTGCCCTCGGTTGGATATAGCGGCTCGACCGGCTGGCCGGCCTCCTTCAGAAGCACGACGCCGTATTCATTGCCGTCGGCCATCACCGCACGTTCGCCGAGCGCGAGCTTCTTAGGTGGATCGGTCGAGGATTGCACCTGCATCACGCGCTGCTTCGATAGTTTTTCGAGATAGCCCCAACCCAGCTCACGCACCAGCTGGAAGGTCGCGGTCATAATGGTGCCGCTATAGGACGGATGAGCCTTGACCATCTTGCCCGCCCATTTCGGATCGAGCAGGTCCGCATAGCTCTTCGGCGCGTCCTCGGGCTTTACGAGGTTGGTGTTGTAGGCGATCGATGACAAGTAGATGCGCGAGGTCGCGGACATTCCGTCGGGATCGCGATAGGTTTCCGGAAAATGCCTGGCAACGTCTTCCGGCAGAAACGGCATCAGCCAGCCGTTTTTCTTCCAGGTGATGATGTGAGAGGCGTCCGACGTGTTGATGATGTCGGCGGCGCGGATGTTGCTGGCGAACTCCTGGTCGACCCGCGAGAACAGCCGCTCCGAGCCGGAGCGCTCGATCTGCACACTGATTCCCGGGTAAGCCGCCTCGAACGCCTTGCCGAGCTTTTCGCCGACCGGCAGATCCATCGAGGAATACAGCACGACCTTGCCTTCCTTCTTCGCCGCTTCGATCAGGCCCGCGTTGATCGCGACCGGTTCCGGCGCCTGGGCGCGAACCGGTGACGCGAACACGGTGCCGAGCGCGAGCGCAGCCGAGCCCTTGATGATGTCGCGGCGGTTTAAGATGTTTTTTGTCATCTCGATTTCTCTCTTCGTCATTGCGAGCGAAGCGAAGCAATCCATCTATCCGTTATGCCGCGCGATGGATTGCTTCGCTGCGCTCGCAATGACGCTCTAAACGCGAAAAATCTTCTGGTAGCGCGCCTTGATTTCCTCGCTCTGGGCCTCGGCGCCCGCGGCGTCTTCCTTCATCAGCTTGATGTCCGCGAGCGGCTTGCGGCCGGTATGTTCCTTCACCTGGGCGTGCAGCGACCGCAGGCCGCCGGCGTCGATGATGATCCGTTGTGCGTCCGGCGTGAAGCAATAGTTCTGGAACAGCTTTGCCGCATTGGGATTCGGCGCCGCCTTGAAGATGCCGTTGGGGCCGACGATGAACGGTGTGCCCTCGGTGGGATACACCACCTCGACCGGCTGGCCGGCTTCCTTGAGCAGGAAGATGTTGTACTCGGTGCCGTCGGCCATCACGCTGCGCTCGCCGAGCGACAGCTTCTTCGGCGGATCGGTCGCCGATTGCACCTGCATGATGTTCTGCTTCGCGAGCTGTTCGTAATACTCCCAGCCGATGTCGCGAACCATCTCGAAGGTCGCGGTCAGGATCGTGCCGCTATAGCCGGGATGCGCCTTGACGATCTTGCCCTTCCATTTGGGATCGAGCAGGTCCTTGAAACTCGCCGGCGCCTCTTCGGCCTTCACCAGTTTGGTGTTGTAGGCGATCGGGCTCAGCGTGGCGCGGAATCCGGCAAACGTGCCGTCGGGATCGCGATGCTCGGGCTTGTAATGCCTGGCGACGTCCTCCGGCACGTAAGGCAGCAGGATGCCCTGCCGCTTCCATGCCAGCAGATGCGCGGCATCGGACGAGTTCGCGATATCGACGGCGTGTACGTTGCTGGCATATTCCTGGCCGATGCGCTGGAACACGCGCTCGGCGCCGGTGCGTTCGACTCGCACCTCGATGCCGGCGAATTTCGCCTTGAACGCCGCCGCGATCTTTTCGGATACCGACAGATCGATCGAGGTGTACCAGACCACCTTGCCTTCTTTTTTCGCCGCCTCGATCAGCTGTGGCGTGATCGCTTCCGGCGGCGGCGCCTGCGCGCGGGCGGGCGAGGCGAACACGGTTCCGAATGCCAGCGCCGTCGAGGCCTTCAGCGAGCCCTGCAGCACCTCGCGCCTTGAGAGTTTTCGCTTCATTGCATCCTCCGCTTCTTGTTCTTTGTCGGCTGATGGCTCTTTATCGGCTGAGCGCCCGGCAGCGGTCGGGCGGCAGGGTGAGCCAGACTTCGGTTCCCTTGGCGACATTGTTCGCGGTCGGCGTGGTGACGCGCAGCGAGGTGCCGTCGGCCACCTCCACCATGTAGTCGCGCGCCACGCCGAGATAGACCTGCCGCGTAACCGTGGCCTTGATCGCATTTAGCGGCGCCGCCGGCGTCTGCGTCGAAAGCTGGATATCGTGCTGACGGATCGCGACCGGCGCGCTCTGGCCTGATGTGAGCGGCGCACCGACCACCTGCAGCGTCGCGCCCGCGAACGCGACATGATTGCCATCGCGCGCGGTGCCTTTGATCACGTTGCTGGCGCCGATGAAGCGCGCGACGAATTCGGATTCGGGACGCGCATAGATGTCCTCGGGCGTGCCGAGCTGGTCGATCCTGCCGCCGTTCATGACCGCGATCATGTCGGCCGTGGTCATCGCCTCCGATTGGTCATGGGTGACGTAGATCGTGGTGTAGCGATATTCGTCATGCAGCCGGCGGATCTCGAACCGCATCTCTTCGCGTAAGTTCGCGTCGAGATTCGACAAGGGCTCGTCGAGCAGCAGCGTTTCCGGCTCCACGATCAGCGCGCGCGCCAGCGCCACGCGCTGCTGCTGGCCGCCGGAGAGTTCGCCGGGGTAACGCTGCGCCAGCGCTTCGAGTTTCGTCGTCGCCAGGATCGCGGCGAGTTTCTTGGCGATGATGTCGCGATCCAGTTTGCGCAGGCGCAAGCCGTAGACGATGTTCTCGGTCACGGTCATATGCGGCCACAGCGCGTAGCTCTGGAAGATCATCGACATCTTGCGCTGTTCGGGCGGCAGCGTCCGCGCCTTCGACGACACCAGCCGGTCGCCGACATGGATCTCGCCGTCGGAGGGTTCTAAAAAGCCCGCGATCAGCCGCAGCGTCGTGGTCTTGCCGCAACCCGATGGTCCCAACAGGCAAACCAGCTGACCATGATCGATCCGCAGCGAGACGTTATCGACCACCGCGAGCGATCCAAATCGCTTGGTCAGGCCGCGCAATTCGACGGACGCCAATCGGAATCCTCCAACGTTTCTTGCACCGGAGTCTGCGCCCGGCTTTCTCTGGCATACAGTATAAGCACTAAATATGACGCGCGGGAAAGCCTTCGCGTCGGAAGTTAGTTGGATTGAATGAAGCGCATCGCCTCGAATCTCTCTCACATTGTGAGAGAGACGGCGTCGAGCGCGCAGAAACCGTGATTAGGCTGTCGCGCTCACGCTTTCGCCGAGCCATTCGATCGCGGCTTCGGTTCCGCCCTTGCCGTGCGGGATGTTGAGGGCGTTGAGTCCGACTTCGATGACGCCGAGCGTGCCCAGGATCATCGGCGCGTTGACGTGGCCCATATGCGCGATCCGGAATGCCTGGCCGGAGAGGTCGCCGATGCCGGTCCCAAGCACCACGCCGCATTTTTCCTTGCAATAGCGCTGCAGCGCGGCGGGGTCATGGCCGTTCACCGTCACCGTCGTCACGGTGTTGGAGCGCTCGTTTGCTTCCGCGATGTTGAAGCCGATGACCTGGCCCTCGGCCCAGACCGCGACCGCGCGGCGAACCGCTTCGGCGAGCAGCCTGTGGCGCAGGAAGGCATTTTCCAGGCCTTCGGCGTGGAGCATATCGATCGCCTTGCGCAGCGCGAACAAGAGATGCACCGGCGCGGTGCCGGCATATTTGCGGTAATGCTCGCTGCCTTCGCGCTCGGTCCAGTCCCAATAGGGCGTGCGCAGGTTTGCCTTCTTGTGCACCTCGCGAGCGCGATCGTTGGCGGCGACGAAGCCGAGGCCCGGGGGCGTCATCAGGCCCTTCTGCGAACCGGACATCGCGACATCGATGCCCCAGGCGTCCATCTCGAACGGTACGCAGCCGAGCGAGGCAACCGTGTCGACCATGAACAGCGCCGGATGACCCGACGCCTTGATCGCCTTGCCGATCGCTTCGACGTCGTTATGGGCGCCCGAAGCGGTATCGATCTGCACGGCGACGATGGCCTTGATCTTGTGCTCCTTGTCCAGCTTGAGGCGCGCCTCGACTTCGGCCGGACGGATCGCGCGGCGCCAGTCGCCTTTCAGCACCTCGACCTCAGCGCCCATCGCGGCCGCGGCATTGCCCCAGCCGATCGCGAAGCGGCCGCTTTCCAGCACCAGCACCTTGTCGCCCCGCGACAGTACGTTGGAGAGCGTCGCTTCCCACGCGCCATGGCCATTGGCGATGTAGATGTAGGAGTGGCCCTTGGTCGCGAACAGCTTGGAGAGATCGCCGAGCAGGCCGTGCGTCAGGTCCAGCATCTCTTTGGAATAGATATCGAGCGCCGGACGGTGCATCGCCTGAAGCACTTCGTCGGGCATGGTGGTGGGTCCGGGGATGGCCAGAAATTCCCGGCCCGCGCGAACGGTCATTTTTCTTATTCCTTATCGGCGGAACGCGGAATCAAGGCGCCCGAGGTTTCGTAGGACTGGAGCATGACAATAATCGATTGAAACCGTCATTGCGAGCGCAGCGAAGCAATCCAGAATCACAAATAGGGAATGGATTGCTCCGAGGAAGGCCTTGAGGAAGCCCTGCAACTCCGGGCAATGTCTGTACTCTATCTCGTCGTCCCGGCGAAGGCCGGGACCCATACGCCGCGGCTTCTCGATTTAGAACAGTCGGAGTTGATACCTTTCGCATAATCCCGGCCGGTGGTTATGGGTCCCGGCTCAAGGCCGGGACGACAGCCGTCAGCTTATTTTCCCATTGCCCCCGCGATCGCATGCCAGATCTGATCCTTCAGCTCGGTCGCCGGCGGGCTCGGGATCGTCACCGCGGGGCCGTCGCGCTTCCGGCACGCCTCGACCAGCCGCAGCACCCAGATCTCGCCGTCGGTATAATAGAGGTCGCCGCCGCCATTATAGCCCGCAATCGTCGGCCCGATCCCGGTCACCTGATATTTCGCGGTCACCATTCCGGCATTTGCGAGGTCGGCGCTGAGCCGCGCGCGCTCGGCGTCGAGATCGGCGCTGATGTGATGCGTCACCGCGCCGGTGTATCTGCTGACGCCGACGCCGCGATCTTGCGTCGCTGCGCCGAGCCACACCGGGCGTTTTTCCTCGCCCTGGTCCAGCACCTTCCAGTAGCGCACGTGGTTGCGGCGATCGGCGCTGGCGCCGATCGGCTTTTCGTAAGCCAGATCCTCGCGGCGTTCCTGATAATAGAGATTGCTGACCGGCGCGTCCTTGTAGGGGCGGTCGAGCAGCACGCTGCCTACGATCTCGATCGATGATTTCAGCGTGATCGGATCGGCCGGATACCATCCGGCCTGATGCATCGCGCAGACCACGTCACGCTGGTCGCCGATCAGGCCGACATTCATGGGATCGCCGGGAATGCCTTGCCCCGTGCGCGTCACCATCGGCAAATCGGCAAGGCCTTTCTGATGCTCGTAATGCGTCCACAGCCCGGGCAAGATCAGATAGGCGAGCAGGCCATAGCCGCAAAGGATGAACAGGGTGAGCGTAACCGCGCGGCGCAGCCCGCCGCGATGCTGTCGGTGTGGGAGATTACTGGGTCGGGTGCCGGGCACGCGTCGTGCACTCAGTTGCACTTCTCCCTCTCCCCGCACTTCGCGGGGAGAGGGTCGGGGTGAGGGGCTCTATCCGCGAGTTCAGTGACCATTGGAAACACCTGTACCCCCTCACCCGACGCTTCGCGTCGACCTCTCCCCGCAAGCGGGGCGAGGTCAGAAGCTAACGTTTGGTCTCGCGGCAGCCCGCGGCTTCGGCCTCTTCGACCGAGCAGAACCAGCGCGTGCCCTTGCTGATCTTCATCTCGATCTTCGCGTACCAGCGGCTGGTGGGCTGGTGGAAGATGCACTCGCCCGAGCGGTTGACGTTGCCCTTGATGGTGCAGTCGGGCGATGGCGCGACCGAGCCGGAGGCGGATGCCTGCAGGATGGTGCTGGCGTTCTCGGGCGGTTTGGCGGCGCCGAGAATGGCGGTCTTCTTGTTGCGGGCGCGCCAGTCCCACGGCGCGATGAAGGCGCCCTGCCACATGCCGGCCTTGGCCTCGCGAGCGGCCTTTTCATCCGCCTCATAGTCGTGGGAAATACGAGTGAACGCCAGCGCCCAGCCGTTGGCGACCATCCATTTCTGGACGTCCTCGCCGCCGACCTCGCATCGCGCCACAATGCGGCCGCGGCGATCGACGCTGCGGGTACGGCAGGTCCAGCTCTTGTTGCCGAAATGCTTGATCAGTTCGTCACGCGCCGCGACGCCGCAGGTCCAGCGTTCGCCCTTGTTGTTGAGGCAGAGCTGGTCCACCGCCGGCGCGTCGATGCCGCCGAGCCGAATGCGGGTATTGCCGATCTGGAGCTGGTCGCCTTGGCGGATTTTCGGGACGCCGGTGATGTCGGCGGCGTGCGCCATCGCCGGCAGCAACAACGTCAAGACGGCGCAAAGCCAGATCTTCGAATTCCAGATCTTCGAATTCCAGATCCTGGACTTCCAAATCTTAGACTTCATGGGCAATCCCGGCGCGGAAATGTGCACAATCATTGCGCGGATTGTGCGGACATTGAGGCCGGCTTGCCAGTGCTCTGGGACCGCATGGCTTTCAACTTCCCGTCAGAAATCGGCGCTCTTGGCGCTTCGCAGCTTACGACTTTGCGTCGTGCGGCATACCCCTCTTTCGTGGGATATCGCCTATGCGCCGCTGCCCCGCAGCATCACACCCCGTGCCAGCGCCAGCCCCATCAGCACGAAAGCCGAGGTCACCTCGGGGCCGCCGACCAGGATGCGCGTCGGGGTCTTCATCTTGTTCCACTCATAGGCCTTGTAGGGACCATGCCGTCCCCCTTCGCCGACACCGGCGACGATGCAATGCAGCGCAGGTGCAAAGCTTGCCGCGTCGGCGCCGAGATGCGCCAGCGCCATCAGGGCCAGCGCCGCGTCGAAGGCGTTCATCTCGTGGGTGATCAACTCGCCCTCGACATAGGCCAGCACGCGGCCGCGGATGAAGTCGAAGGTGTTTTCGGGATCGATCGCCAGCCGCGCCGCCGGCGGCAGTGCGATGAAGGCCGCATAGCAGCGGCCGAAATAGGCGCAATACAGCTCCGGCAGATAATAGATATGCGAGCGCGGATTGGTGAACGCGCCGCTTTCCACCAGCCGCTTCTGGAAGCCGATGATGCGGTGAACCGTCTCCAGCCGTGACGGCGTCTCGATGATCTTCCAGCGCGCAAGGTTGCGGAAGCTGACCTCGAGGATGTCGAGATTGAGCGTGGGATCGAGATCGTTGCCGTAGGGCCGGTCGCCGGCGAGGTTGTCGATCCAGGTCACGACGCCGCCCTCGTACTCGACATTGTCGTTCAGCGGCACCGTCACGCGCGGCTCGTTGGCGCCGCTGCGGACCTGATAGCCGGCGTAGAAATCCAAAAGCGGCTGGTCGAGGATCGGATCGGTCGAGCCGGCCTGCGTTGCCGCCGAGAACGAGCAGGCCGTGGTGTCGCAGTCCGGCACGTAGATGCCGAAGCCGAGATCCTGCTTGATCTGGGAAAAGAACTTTGAAAAGCGCGGATGCGGCAGCGGCGCCAGTGCGGTGATGACGCGTACGGTGGAGCCGTCATGCGAGGGCACTTCCTCGGCGCTGGTGGCGAGGCAAAAATCGACCATCTCCGAGATGGCGCGGCGTGACGCAGCCGTCTGGTCGACGGAGGCAAGGCCGGTTTCGACGAAGCTGAGCAGCGCCTCGGTGAAGAAGGCGTCGTAATAGGCCGAGCGGTGCCGGATCTGCATCGGCTCCCACATCGGCTCGGCGATGCCGGTCCAGGGCGGGTTGATCAGCGCGCGGGCCGGCGAATGTGCGATGAAGATACGCGCCAGGCTGAACAGCAGGGTCGAGTTCTTGTAGCCGCGCGAATTGAGCCCGGTCAGCGCCATCAGCATTTCGCGCCCGCCCATGTCGGCATCGCCGAGCAGGTTGAACGCGGCATAGGTCGGGATGAAGCCGTTACCGGCAAACGAGCGCAGCAGATGCGACCCGCAGGTCCGGATCACGCGCTCGATCTCGGCGAGGTCAGGCGCTTTCGTGGGCGACACGGCCGGCGCCGGCTTTGGGTGGCGGACATCAATCGTCGCCATCAGCTCGGCAATGGGTTGACCGACCGCTTCCCAGTCCGGCGCGTCGTTGTCGCGGGCGCGGGTCAGTGCCTGGCGCAGCGACTGCAGGCGGCCTTCGTCGCGCAGTTGCGGCAATCCGGTACGGCGCAGCAACGGGCGCAGCGCCGGGTTGCCAAGCGCGGTCCGATAGAATTTTCCGAGATGGGGGTCGCCGCCGGCATAGTTCAGCAGCAGGGGATCGCAGACGTCATACAGCGACGGCCCGTCCTTGCGAGCGGTCAGCGCACGGTAGGCGGCGCCGGCGAAATATTGAAAGCCCATGCAGTCTCTTTTCGCCGGAACCGTGAACCGAGGGCCGTCGAATCTACCGCCGGCCTGCAAGCCATTGAAAATGATACAAATCAGCGAGAAATACAAATGTGACCGATGTCACAGAAAATGTCCCGATTTGGCACCATCATTCTGCTGGGGAACGTCATGCGCCAAAGGAGGTTGCCCGCGGTGGCCGTGCGGGTTAAGGGTTTCTTTGTTGCGGTGCCGCAAATTGCCACAATTCGACGGCACACCAATTCGCAACCCCTCAAACCTAAACGGCACTGGCGCGACTAACTGGCGCGCCCTGGTCAACGATTGGGAATTGAATGATGGACGGTAAGCCTAGCATCTCTCGCCGCACGGTCACCGTGGCCGCCGCTTTGGTCGGTCTGGTGTCGCTGGCGATCGGCGCCCATGCTGCGCTCAACAAGCGTTCGCTCGATGCCGCCAAGGCGATCGCGACCGAACAGAATTCCGACGTCGCCACCAAGACTTCCCGCGTCGCACTGGTCATCGGCAACGGCCACTATCCCGACGCCTCGGCGCCGCTGGCGCAGCCGATCAATGACGCCCGCGGCCTGACCGCGGCGTTGCGCGGCAAGGGCTTTGACGTCGACGTGGTGGAAGACGCCACCAAGGACGACATGGCCCGCGCCATCGGCCGGCTCAAGTCCAAGATCAAGCCCGACAGCGTGGTGATGCTGTTCTTCGGCGGCTACGGCGTCCAGGTCGGCCGCCAGAGCTACATGATCCCGGTCGATGCCGCGATCTGGAAGGAAGCCGATGTCCGCCGCGACGGCGTCAGCATCGAGGCCGTGCTCGACGCGATGAAGGAGCAGGGCGCCAAGGTCAAACTCGTCGTGGTCGACGCCTCCCGCCGCAACCCCTATGAGCGCCGTTTCCGTTCCTACTCCCACGGCCTGGCGCCGATCTCAGCGCCCGAAAATGCGCTGATCCTGTCTTCGGCGACGCCGGGCAAGGTGGCCGACGATTCCAAGGGCCAGTACAGCGTGCTGATGTCCGAGCTGCTGAACAACCTCGCCGCACAGGCCGGCGCCGAAACCGCCTTCAACAAAACGCGCGTGACGATCTCCCGCGCCAGCGAAGGCGAGCAGGTTCCCTCGGTGTCGTCCTCGCTGCTCGAAGACGTCAGCATCGGCGGGTAAGCAAGCTAAAATAATTGTCTAAGTGTCGTCATGCCCGGGCTTGTCCCGGGCATTTTCGTGCGTGAGGCTACTTCGCGTCCGCGGCCACCATCACCGGGCGCACCGGATCGCCTTCGCGCAGCAGGGCGCCGGCGCGGGCCACCACGATATCGCCTTCGACGATGCCCTCGCGGATCTCGACCTGGCCCTGTGACATCAACCCGGTTTCCACCCGCCGCGTCTCGACGCGCTGGCGTTTCACCACCTGCACCACGGTGCCGGCATTGCCATAGAGGATCGCGGTCAGCGGCACCGAGATGCCGCAGCTCTGGCCGGTCTTGATCTGCGCCCGCCCGGATGAATTGACCAGAAGCCGGCGGTTGGTGGTGACGGCGATGAACACCTGGGCAAGCTGGCTGTTGGGCTCGACCGTGGTCGACAGCCGCCGCACCCTGCCATCGACTTCGCCGGCGCCGATCACCTTGATCCGCGCACTCTGGTTGATCTGAAGTTTGGCGATGTCGCGGGTCGGCACCAGCCCGACGAGGTCGAATTCGCTGCGGGCGATGATCGAAAACAGCGCCTCGCCCTTGCCGGACGCCATCGCGCCGACCGCGGCGGTCGAGGCCGAAACCAGCCCGGCGACGGGCGCCTGCACCAGCACCGTGCCGCCTTCCGGCAACGTCAGCCGGGCCAGCGTCTGGCCCGCGGTGACGGTATCGCCGGCATCGACCAGCACTTCGGCGACCTTCAGCCCCATGCGCTCGGGCCGCACCTGGGTTTCCTCGCGCGCGATGATGGTGCCGGACACCTCGACATTGTTGCCGAAGCAGGATTTTGCGGCCTTGAACACGGTGACCGCCGCGCCCTTGGGCGCTGTTTCCTCGTCGGCGGCGAACGCCTGCGGCGCGGCCAGGCTAAGTGCCCCCGCAAGCATCAGGGCAGGCAGCTTGAGGTCGCGCGCGGTGATCATCGGCATTTCATCCCGGTTTCGGGAACATCGATACCAGATGCCCGACCGGCGCGCCAAGCGGCAAGAAGGCCCAAACCGTGGCTCAACCGCCTGCCACGCTGACCAGCTTCGCCGCCGGCTGGCCGGCCGCCAGCGACACGCCGGCGAGTTCATCGGCACGGGCGATGTGCGCCGCGATCACGGGGTTGATGATGCCGGCATGGGTCATCGCGAGCATATGCCCGGCATCCGGCAGATGGCGCAGTTCGGCGCCGTCGATAACCGCGGCCAGCCGGCGGACGATGCGCTGGGTCAGGTTCGGCGATTGCCCGCCGGACAACAGCAGTGTCGGCAGGCGCAACGAGGCCGCCGCCATCGTGACGTTCTCTTCGGCGAAGGCGGCGGCGAAATCGTACGGCAGCCGTTCGGCGTGTTCGATCATGCGGATGCGCGCGGCCACAGGCAGCTCCTCGCGCGGGCCGGAGCCGCACCAGAATTCGCTGAACTTGTCGATCGCCTCCAGCACTGACCCGTTCCAGATATCCTCACGCACTTCGGCGGCGAGACCTTCGAACTGATCGTGCAGCCGCCGGTCCGGCGCGCTGTCACGCAGCAGCGTCGGTAGCACCGGCTCGATCAGCGCGAGGCTCTGGATGCGATGTTCATACGCCGGATCGGTCGCGATCTTGAACGCGATGGCGCCGCCATAGGAATGCCCGACCAGATGGATCGGCCCATCAGCCTGATCCAGCGTCGCGCGCAGGCATTCGACTTCCTGCGCCAGCGTCAGCGGCAGGTCGAACGTTCCAGCCTTATCGCCATAGCCGATCAGATCCGGTGCGATCAGCTTGGTGCCGGGCCCAAATTCGGCGCCGAGTTTTGCCCATTGGCGTCCCGAACCGAGCGAGCAATGCAGCGCGACGACGCAAGCGGTGGCGCTTTTGCGTGAAGGTACCTGAGTCAAAATATTCATCGAACTTGTCCTGTGCGTTCTCAGAAATGATTCTCTCTCCGTCATGGCCGGGCTTGACCCGGCCATCCACGTCTTCCTCGCTTTCTAGAAGCAAAGGCGTGGATGCCCGGGCATAGGCGAGCGGAAGCGACGCCGTCCTTCGGACGGCTATGCCCGGGCATGACGAACTGGGTGAGCGAGATGCAAGAAAGTGGATCGTCATCGCTTCGTAATCACCACTTCGAGATATTCGCTCGGCACCACCATGCTGCCGTTGGTGGCGCGGTTCATGCGGACGATCAGCGCGTGCAGGTCGTTGTGCAGCTCTTCCTGCTTGGCCGGCTCGAGCGCCGCGAACGCTTTCAGCACCGGGCCATAGAACGTCTTGAACACGTCGAGGAAATGCTCGGCCGAGCGGTAGCGGAAATTGAACAGCCGCGACTCGGCCTTGATCGAGGCCGCGCCGGCGTCGAACATTTCGGTGAGCCGCGTGCGGGTGCCCCACATCGCCGGCGATTTCGCGCCCGCGGGCGGCGGCAGGTGCTTGCCGAGCGTCTTGAACACCTGGCCGATGAAACCGTCCGGCGTCCAGTTGGCGAGACCGATCTGGCCCTTCGGCCTGCACACGCGCAGCAATTCAGCCGCCGCCTTGTCCTGGTTCGGCGTGAACATCACGCCGAAGGTCGACAGCACGACTTCAAAACTGTTGTTGTCGAACGGCAGGTTCTCCGCGTCGGCCTCGCGAAATTCCATCGTCATGCCTTCGGCATTGGCGCGCGCCCGGCCGCGTTCCAAAAGCGCCGGCACGTAATCGGTCGAGGTCACCTCGCACCAGCGGCGCGCGGCGGCGAGCGAGGCCATGCCGTTGCCGGCGGCGACGTCGAGCACCTTGGCGCCGGCCTTGAGGTCCATCGCCTCGCACAGCTGTTCGCCGACGATTTGCAGCGTGGAACCGACGATGGCGTAATTGCCTGACGACCACGCCGCCTGCTGCTTGGTCTTCAGCGCGGCAAGATCGGGGGCGGGGGTGGCGGTTGAAGCCGGCATTGTGGCGGTAGCTGTGGTGGCCATGCAGTTTCCTCCTCTGTGGCATGCGGTCACGGGGGCGACCGCGCTGAACCGAACATGCCGCTCGGAGGACCTAAAGACTCTGAGACGGGGCTGATTTTGCCTTGAGGCCACCCTGATTTTTCTGTGAGGCGGGAATCTGTGAGGTAAAACACGTCATGGCTGATTTGACCGCGCTAATTGAGCGGCCCCGCCAGCAAAACCCGGCAAAACCGGGCGCCAAACGGGTCCGATCAACCGGCCATGGGGATCCTCGCGTGCAGTTTCACTTCTCAAACCATGTGCTCGACAGCGCCGTGCGCGAATTGACCCGCGATGGCCAAATTGTCGCAGTCGAGCCGCAGGTGTTCGATATCCTGATGTACCTGGTCGAGCACCGCGACCACGTCGTTACCAAGGACGATCTGATCGAGAGCATCTGGCACGGCCGCATCGTCTCCGAATCCACCCTGACCAGCCGCATCAACGCCGCGCGTACCGCCATCGGCGACAGCGGCAAGGACCAGGCGCTGATCCGCACCATCGCGCGCAAAGGCTTTCGCTTCGTCGGGAACGTCAGCGGCGCAATTGCGCCGCGACCCGCGCTCAGCGGCACTCTTGTGCCGCAAAGCGCGACCACTGTCGCGTCACCCGAACCCGCCGCCGCCTCCCTGCCGCCGCTCGACCGCCCCGCCATCGCCGTGCTGCCATTCACGAACATCTCCGGCGAACCCGAGCAGGAATATTTTTCCGAAGGCATTTCGGAGGACATCATCACCGCGCTGTCGAAACTGCGCTGGTTCTATGTCATCGCCCGCAACTCCGCGTTCGTCTATCGCGGCCGTCAGGTGCATCTGAAGCAGATCGGCGAGGAACTCGGCGTCGGCTATGTCGTCGAGGGCTCGGTGCGCAAGGATGGCGACCATGTGCGCATCACCGCGCAGCTCAACGATGTCGTCACCGGCAGTCACCTTTGGGCCGAGCGCTACGACCGCAATCTGGCCGACGTGTTCGCGGTGCAGGACGAGATCACGCAGGCCGTGGTCGCCGCGATCGAGCCGCAGCTCTATGCCGCCGAAAATTTCCGCAGCCAGCGCAAGACGCCCGACAATATGGACGCCTGGGATCTCGTCATGCGCGCGCTGTCGCATTACTGGCGGGTGACGCGGTCGGACAATCTGGTGGCGCAGGCGCTGCTGGAAAAAGCCATCGCGGTCGATCCCGGCTACGGCCAGGCGCTCAGTCTTCTCGCGGCCTGCCATACCTTTGCGGCCCATATGGGCTGGGAGGACATGCCGACGGCGGTGCGGGCGGCGGAACGCGCCGCATTGGCGGCGATCCGCGCCGACTCTGAGGATGCGTGGGCGCATTATGCGCTGGCGAGCGTCTATCTGTTCAACCGCCGCTTTGACGATTGCATCGCCGAGTTCGAGCTGGCGCTGCGGCTCAATCCGAATTTTTCGCCGGCGCGCGGCATCTATGGCGTGGCGCTGTCCTATCGCGGGCGCTGGGAGGACGGCGACGCCGCCGCCCGGCAGGCGCTGCGCTTTTCCCCGCGCGATCCCTTTGCCGGCATCTATTGCGGCGTCGCCGCCTATTGCCAGTATGTCGGCCGCAACTACGAGGAGGCGATCCGCCTCTCCCGCGAAGCCCTGCGCCAGCGCCCCGATTTCGTCGGCGCCCACCGCGTGCTGACGGCCTCCCTCGGCATGTCCGGCTTCACCCAGGCGGCGGCCGCGGCGCTGGAGGGGCTGCGGAACGTGCAGCCGAATATCTCGCTGGCCTGGCTATCCACCGAAATGCCGTATGAGCACGAGGTGGAAAGGGAGCATTATCTGGAGGGGTTTAGGCGGGCGGGGTTGGGATAGGGCTCACTCGTCGCGATAAGCGCGCTACTCACAAAACGCCATCGGCACGCGTTCCAGATTGTGCATGCTCCTTGCCAGAGGGGTGGTACGATCTATTAACCCCAGAATCCAAGTCGACCCCCACCTATCGCTTCGCTTCGTTCCTCGTCTATAAAGGAGTCAATCAAGGGTAGACTGTGGGCAGCGGCAATTTGGAATCCGCGGAGTTCCAGATTGGCGAGTTATTTGAGCGCCGCTGGGCGTACGGCCTCAACCAACATCGAGGGGTAATTGAAGTGGCTAATCTTCAAGTCGAGGACACTAATGTCCCGAACGTAATCACAAAGCTGAAGACTTCGGAGTGGCTATCGCCTCTTTTTCAGCGAGACTTTGTTTGGAGCAATGCGAATGTCGTTTCGCTGGTGAACTCCATCATAGATGCCCGTCCAATAGGTATGATTACTCTGTGGGAGCAAGAAGGAGGGAGTTCGCTGCCCCTAGAGCCGATTTCAATTCAAGATCACGGCCAAGGTGGGAAGAGCGAAACTCGATACTTTAGTGATCCGAATATTCGACCGGGACGTTACTATGCCATCCTTGATGGAAGGCAACGATCGACAGCATTAGCACTCGCCTTCGGTGGCCTCCGAGCGCAGTCGGGACTGTTCAAGAACGCAGGGCGCTATTATCTCGATGTTACGGCGACAGACGATACGGAGCGGGTCAAGTACTTTACTGAGAAGGACGTTTTGAAACGTCAATTGAACACACTCAAAGTGGCGGTTTCGAACGGGCTTTTCCCTCTCGAAGTCGAAGATCCGGAAGCCATTTTCGATCAGTGGATGGGGTATTTGCAGTTCATCCGTGACCCCGCTTACTACGCAGGCGGTGACTTGCCTGAGGCGGCTGAGTTGGACAGGCGAAATCGGATACTTCAGTCGGCGTTCAACGGGATTATTCGGACAAAGATTGCACTCTATATAGTTCCCCGAACCTACAACCTCGCGGAAATTTGCGATATTTTCGAAACTCTGAACACGACAGGGACGAAGGTATCAACTGTAGATTTGATCCATTCGAACATGTACAGCGACACAGTCGAAGACCCAAAAGGGCCGATACTTATTCGTGACCGAATTGATGAATTGGGAGAGCTTGACGGTGCGGTGGGGTGGGCATCATCTCGAGAAAGACCCGAGCTAATCGCACAATTTGTCGCAGCAATCCATGTGGCCTTGAACTCTAAGCCTGATCCCAGGCCAATTGGAGGCTCGAAAGAGTACCGGATTTCGAGCGTGAAATCACAGGACCTGTTGGCGCTCCCAGCGGCTCAATGGCGTTCAGTTTTTGACCAGAATGCGAAATTGGCTGGATACATAGGGGCCTTCCAACTGGCCGTCGCTGGTGGCAGTTTCACCATGGCGCAATGCCCCTACCCAGCGGCTGCATCGATCTACGTCGCCCTGAGATGGTTTCTGGAATTCGACAAATCTACGCACGTCGAATGGACGCCAAAGCACCTTGACGCAATCTTTCGCGCGTTTTTTTGGAGAAACGCCCTCAATACGCGCTACGATCAGGGCTTTCTTACCCAAATTGGAACAGACATCCGTGAACTGAAGAGCTTTCTGGGCACGATAAAGCGCAAAGATAATTTCGATTCCTGGCGTGCGACGGCAAATGCATGGTTAGACGATCATGTCGCAAAGCCGGTCAGCTCGGAAGCGATTTATGATCTCGTAACTGATGGAGAAGAAGCGGGAGCATTGCGACGCTCGGCCTTTCTCTTGCTGTATGCGCGAGCGAGCCGCGATCCCGTCGATGGTATGACTGCGATCCAACTCGGTTCAGGGCAAATGCAACTCCATCACATATACCCAAAGGATTGGTGCGCTAACAACGTCCACGGCAAGGCCGCAGAATATATCGACAAATCAATTGCAAAGCGAGACTTTGTAAATTCGGCCGCGAACCTAATTCCTATGGCCCGTTCCTCCAATCTATCTTGGAGGAAAAAGGCGCCCGCTCAGTTTATCGAAGAAGAAGAGCTTAGCTATGATTCCAGAGCTGACCTTTGGAACACTTACTTTGTCACGCGCGAGATGTTTGATGTCCTGAATTCGTCGGACGTAGACCCTGGACGATTTTGGGAAATGCGCGGACGATCCATAGCGGAAGAAATTGCCCGACGCATGATGGTGTGACTATGCTTGGGACAATGATGCGGCCACCGATTACCGCGACGTTGGTCGAAGCGCTTTCTAGGCCGACGCAAACGACACTGACAACGTTGATCAACGAGTATCAATGGAGTGATCGTTTAGTACTGCAAGCTCTCGGCGAGCTCGGCGAAATATTGGACGCTTGGAATTTGGAGTTGTCTCCTTCAATAGGTACGGGTGGACTCGATGATAGTCGAATCGTGCGAGCAGCTTTCAGCAGCAACTTGCTCGATTTGACTTGTGCGGAGATAGCGAGAGGCGAAGGGGCGAGTCTGGAATTTAAAGAATCGCTCGTTTTAGACGTCAAGAAGCATGTTCTAGGAAAGCAACCCATAGAAAAATGCTTCTCCGCCGACGTCCTACAATCTAGCCTGAAGACCGTGGCAGCTTACTTGAATAGTGGTGGAGGGACGCTGCTTATTGGCGTTGCCGACGACGGTAAGGTTGTGGGATTGAATCGCGAGTTTTTGCTGATCCCGGGAGCAACTAAGTACGATTTCGATGAATGGGAGCTCTATCTGCGGTCCATGATCGAGAAGTGCTTTCAGAACGGGCGTGGTGTTAGTGCTTCGGTCCAAATCAATCGCATCGATCATGAAGCCGGAGTCGTGGCGAGAATCGTGGTGGGTGCACGACGGGAGCTTTGCATTCTGAGAGCCGCTGATGGTGAGAAGTTGTTTGTTAGGACTGGAAATCGAACCCTATCAGTCAATCTGATTGATCTAGAGCAGTACTTTAATCTCGAAAAGCGATACTTATAGGGGCCTAACTATTTAGGCGTCCCATCTTTCCTTGACGGCTGCGGCTGCAACAAGTCGTTGGCGACGGGAGAGTAGCTCACCGCCTTGTGCATCTTCGCAAACGTGTTCACGTCCTGCCGCGAATATGCAATCTCATAGAACACTTCGCCGGCCGCGTTAGTAAAAGAGTATTCGCGCGGCTTGGTCCATTCGTTTTGCATGTAAGCACCCAATAGCTGCCAGTCAGCATAGTGTTCGGCTCGGACAA
Source organism: Bradyrhizobium sp. AUGA SZCCT0222 (assembly GCF_018130205.1). NCBI lineage: Bacteria > Pseudomonadati > Pseudomonadota > Alphaproteobacteria > Hyphomicrobiales > Nitrobacteraceae > Bradyrhizobium > Bradyrhizobium sp. AUGA SZCCT0222. Next base: position 1,756 of record NZ_JAFCLX010000062.1, on the reverse strand, counting down.
ATGCAAAAGACGAAAAGGACGCGGCGAGATCACCTCACTATATTTGCCTGACTGCTGTAGCGCCAAGCACTTTGGTCGTATGTCTTGCCCGCCTCCCAAACGTAGACCGCCAGCTTGTAAAAGCTAGCGGTCCACACCGTCCCATCCGGCACTCACCGCACCGAACGATCTCGCCTCACAGAATAAAGTCCGAGGTCGTGAACTGGTGGCTGTTGGTGGAGATGATCTCCATGTCGGCCGCGCCGCCGTTGATGTTGAAGAATACGTGCTGGCCGTCGTCGTGGGTCTCGAACCAGAACTTGCCGGCCTGGGTGGTCGCGCCGCTGGACGAGAAGGTGAAGGTGCTGTTGCCGTTGGCGGAATTGCCGTCGGCGTCCATGAAGGACACGTCGATCTTGTCGCCCACCTGGAAGTCGGTGATCCGGTCCGCGGCGCCGACCGCGCTCTCGTTCTCGGCGCCCAGGCCGACGAAGTAGACGAAATTGTCGTTGCCCGTGCCGCCCGACATCACGTCGGCCTTGCCGCCGCCGTAGAGCGTGTCTTCGCCGCTGCCGCCGTACATCGTGTCGATGCCATGCAGGTTGGACGCGACAGCGTCATTGTCGCCGACCAGATAGTCGTTGTCGCTGCCGCCGCTGATGTTGTCCGCGCCGGCGCCGCCGAAGATGTGGTCCTCGCCCGCCTGGCCCTTGAGCGTGTCGTTGCCCGCGCCGCCGTCGATCGTGTCGTTGCCGGAGCCGCCGAACACCGTGTCGGCGGAGTTGCCGTCCAGGATGATGGTGTCGTTGCCGCCCTGGCCGTTGACGAGCTTGGGGGCGGTCCCCGTCAGCTGGAAGTGAAAGTTGTTGCCGCTGCCGAGATTCTGAAAACCGTCGCGCGCATCGTCCTGGGTCAGTTCGGATTGTTGTTCGGCGTAATCCAGCTTGTTGAAAGGCTTCCAAGGATAGATCGGCATGGTCGTGTTCCCTCTGTGTCGGCCGCCCGGAATGGGCTTGCCTGTGACGGAGAACATCGCAGGGAAGGCCGGCCGGCGCTGTTCCCTGGGGAACAGGCTGCTAGGTCGTCGCTTCCTCCGTCATTCCGGGGCGCGCCGCCTTGGCGCGAGCCCGGAATCCATCAGGCCCCATGCTCCGTTGCACGATGGATTCCGGGCTCTCGCTTCGCGAGCCCCGGAATGACAGCTTAACTTGGATGTCGGTCCTCTCCGCGTCATTGCGAGCGCAGCGAAGCAATCCATGGCGCGCCTAGCCGAGGGATGGATTGCTTCGTCGCTTACGCTCCTCGCAATGACGGTTGAGTGCGACAAAACAACCCGACTGGCAAATCAATTCCGATTGTCAGAAATCGTGTCAAGTAGAAAATTTCTGTAAATCAAAAATATTTCTGTTGCCGTCCGACCCAAATCAGTGCGCATCTATCGCCATCCCGTCCCACTCAGAGGGCGTCGGCCGTCGTCACGGACGTTGGACGGGTTGCGGTGGACGCTGGTTTACGCCTCGACGACGGCGTGGATAAGCGTACGGCAAAACCGTGTGGTCCTGGCGCCCGTTGCAGGTGTCAAGCTGTCGGTGAAGCGCAAGCGGGGACGGCAGCGACGGAGTCAACCAAGAACTCGTCTCCGGGGAGAGCACGGCATAAGCCGTAAAGCCACTGCGCAGGGAAGGCCGGGTGTTCTCCGCTGCCCTGTATGCTCGTGTGCATTTTGTTTTGTGCAAACCGCACGCGAGACCGCGGGTGCAGCGCGCACCCGGTCTTC
>NZ_JAFCLX010000061.1:0-40834 GCF_018130205.1 Bradyrhizobium sp. AUGA SZCCT0222 | reverse complement strand
AACCCGTCCAACGTCCGTGACGACGGCCGACGCCCTTCTGAGTAGGACGGGATGGGCGAATATATGCACCTGATTTGTGTTCTGGTAAACAGAAATATTTTTTATTTTGGGGCTTGACACGATTTCCGTAAATCAGAACTGCTTTGCCCGTCGGGTTGATTTGTCGCACGTTACCTGCCGTCAGCGCGATATGGCACGGCGCAATGAGCGGCATTCAACGGCGAGTTCTCCAACGTCACCCGCTCCTACGCCGGCCAAGGGCGTCGTGCGCTACGCGCCGTGATGAACGTTCGAATGTTCTGCGAAGGCTAGATCATCCGGCATGCGACACGTGATCACAATTTGCGAAGCTCGTCTTCCACAACAAGGGCCAAAAAATCACCACGGTGACCTCTTGGATTATCCAATCCCGGAAAGCCGTTATTGTTCAACCGGCCCTCGCCTGGCCACCCGATCGGCCGCGATGGTGCACGCTAAGGGTTTCCCGATGTATCGCGGTTTTGTTCGACCGCCATTATCGCCACGTTGGTAAGCCGCATGCGACTGCGTACACCTGCGCGCCAGGCGTCCGCGATGGCGTTTGCGGCCACGGTCTGCGTCTCCCGGAATTCGACGGCCTGGTCGGTGCGAATGAGATAGTCCATCGCGATATTGAGCGCGTCATCCATCACATTGTCGAATTCGCCAAACTGCCAAGGGTACATGGGACGAACCTGAACCGGAGATACCCTCATTCTTGAAGGTCACCACGCGTCGTGCCGGACGCCGGACTGTCGATCTTCTCCAGCCTTTCGGCGTCGGCGTCGTACTGTTTGGACAAGTTTTTCAGTTTCACCGAGGCCGCGAAGTCGCTGATCGTCAGCGCGAGGCGGGCTGCTCGTCGGGCCTGGTCTCTGAGATCTTCGCTTTGCTTGCTCATCTGAGCTTACCCCGCGAGTCCGCTAACCGACACAAGTGTCATTCGTTCCGGAGCGGCCGCATCTTCTGTTTTTGGGGAGCGAAAACCGGTACCCAAGGAAACGGCCCCAGTGGGAGGGGGCTAATGGCTGGGGCCGTCATTCCGCATCGGACGCAAATCAGCGGTAATCGCCCGATGGATTGAATCAAGTTGCATCGGAAATGTTGGTTCCACATCACGGCGGCTTGTTTTGTTTCTGGGAACACCGCCCGTCCCCCTCCGGTTCGCGGGGCAGCAAGATTGATGCTGCCATGTGGACCTCGCTACTGGCGCTCTCCGCCGCCGGCATTGTCCTCGCGGCAATCGTGGTCGTTGGCCTGTTCCGGCTTGCGGCCTTGAAGCGGCCCGTCGACCTGAAGGCCCCTCCCAAGCGGACGAATGGGCCTGCACGAACTGCAGACACCCAAATAGGTCAGCCGCCCTGCTGGATTCCATCGACCTTCGGGTTCCATCTACCGCGCGGTTTCCCGCGCGCTGTTGCGCCGATGCGACAATTGATTAATCGATCTCATGCTACCTCTCGGACGGCTCGGGCCGCACGTGACGTGCGATTTCTTGGTTTGTGACTCGCAGGGGAGCACCATGGAATGAACCGTTGCTTGCGTTCACTGTCCTGTCTTCTCGCCGCAACCGCGCTCGCGCTGTTCGCACCCGAGGCGACGGCGCGGACCAATCCCAAACAGCAACCCGCCAAGAAAACGCACGATGCGAAGAAGCCGCACGATGCGAAGAAAACGCTCGATGCGAAAAAGGATGCTGGTCCGCAACGCAACGCCGCGGGCGAAAAGCGCCGCCACGCGAAACTTGCGAAGAACGCGAAACATACCGATGCGCAGAAGAAGTCAAAGCGAGTAAAGGACGCCCCTGCTCCCAAGGAAACTGCCAAGGAAACCGCCAAAGAGGCCGCTCCAGCGCTGACCGGCGATCTGGCACTGGTGAAGGAAGCAATCAATCTCGCGCGCAAGGCGAAGACCGACGAGGCGACCGCGACGCGCAACAGGATCGCCGATCCGGCCGCCCAAAAGCTCGTCGAATGGTTCATCCTGCGCCACTCCGAGACCACGGCGAATTTCGGCCGCTATGCCGCCTTCATCGCCGCCAATCCGGAATGGCCGAGCGCGGCGCAGCTGCGCCGGCGGGTGGAAGCGCGGCTGTGGCAGGAGCGCGCCGATGGGGCCAAGGTGCGCGGCTTCACCGGAGAGGCGCCTATCAGCGCCAGGGGCAAACTGGCGCTCGCGCGCGTCAAGCTCAGTGAAGGCGATCGCGACGGCGCGGGCCGGCTGGCGCGCGACGCGTGGCGATCGGACGAATTGTCGGAACGCGTCGAACCCGACGTGCTGGAGCTGTTCCGCGACCTCCTCACCCGCGACGACCACCGCGCGCGCATGGACAAACGCATCGGCGCCAAGGATCTCGCAGGCGCGAAGCGCGCCGCAAAACTCCTCGGCGACGACGACCTGGCGATCGTAAAGGCCTGTGCCGCGGTCAGGGGCAAATCGAACAAGGCCAAGGATGCGCTCGACGACGTCCCGGCCGAGGCGCGCGCCGATCTTGGCTACACGCTGTGCCGGATCCAGTGGATGCTCGCCGAGAAGCGCATTGATGACGCGGCCCGTCTGATGCTGGCGGCGCGGCCCGAGACGATGGCGCTGCAGGACACCGATCAATGGTGGCGCGAGCGGCGCTCGCTCGCCCGCAAGCTGCTCGATGAAGGCAAATTCCTGACCGCCTACCAGGTCATCCAGCCCGCGGCCGCGCCTGCCAACGAGTACTACCGGTCCGATTACCACTTCATGTGCGGCTGGATCGCCCTGCGCTATCTCGATGAACCCATTAGCGCGCGCGAGCATTTCGCCCGCATCGACGAGGGCCAGGCCAATCCAACCGTGCTGTCGCGGGCGAATTACTGGCGCGGGCGGGCCGCCGAAACCCTTGGCAACAACGACATGATGCGCGCAAGCTATGACGCAGCCGCACGCTACCCGACCGCCTATTACGGCCAGCTCGCGCACGCAAAACTTGGCCGCGACAAGATCGAATTGCGCCCGCCCTCACCGGCTCTCGCATCGGCCGACGCTTCGAGCATCGACGAACGCGTTCGCGCCGCCGACATGCTGTACGAAATCGGCGAGCGCGACGTCGTGCTCTATTTCGTTACCGATCTCGGCGAACAGAGCTCCGACGTCACCCTGCTCGAAGCGCTCGGCGAACTCACCGGCCGCCGCAACGATGCCCGCGCGATGCTGCAGATCGGAAAACCCTCGCTCGGCCGCGGGCTGGCGCTCGACCATTACGCGTTCCCGACCATCGGAATTCCGCCGCACAAGCAGATCGCGCCCGAAATCGAGCACAGCATGATCTATTCGGTGGCGCGCACCGAGAGCGCGTTCGACCAGCGCGACAAGTCTCACGCCAATGCGGTCGGGTTGATGCAGATCACCCCGGAGGCCGGACGCGATACCGCCAAGCGCTTTGGCGTCAAATATGATTGGGACCGGATGGTTTCCGATCCCGTCTACAACACGCAAATGGGCGCCGGCGAACTCAGCGCGCTGCTCAGCGAGTACAAGGGCTCCCACATCATGACCTTCGCCGGCTACAACGCCGGCCGCGGCCGGGTGCGGGACTGGCTCAAGGCGTATGGCGATCCGCGCGACCCCAAGGTCGATCCGGTCGACTGGGTCGAGCGCATTCCGTTCTCCGAGACGCGAAACTATGTCCAGCGCGTGATCGAGAATCTGGCGGTCTACCGCGTCCGCTTCGACAGCGGCAGGGCGATGGCGGCAAAGACCGGCGAGCGCGTCGTGACGCAGGAGAGCAATGCGGCGCCGTCAGCAGTGGCGGCGACACCGGCGCAATGACCTTCCGTCGTCCCGGCGAACGCCGGGACCCATACGCCGCGGCTGGTGTTGTTGGAAAAGAAAGATAACGGCCAGCGCGCACAACAATTGCAGCCGGTGGCTATGGGTCCCGGCGTTCGCCGGGACGACAACGGTGCTCAATCCACCTTCACATTCGCGGCCTTGATCATCGGCCACCATTTTGCGATTTCCGCCTGCTGCCAGGCGCCGAGCGCTTCGGGCGTCAGCTTGTCCTTCGGCGTCATTTGCAGGCCGAGGTTTTCGAGCTGCTTGCGCACCGCCGGATCGTTCAATGCCTCGACGGCGGCGGCATTCAGCCTGGTCACGATTTCCTTCGGCGTACCCTTCGGTACCCACAAGCCCGACCACAGCGTCATGTGAAACCCGCCCAGGCCCGCCTCTTCGGCGGTCGGGATGTCGGAGGCGGATTCCGAGCGCTTGGTATCGGTGACGGCGTAGCCTCGGATGTTTCCGGCGCGCACCTGGTTGATCGAATTGGAGAGCTGATCGACGATCATATCGATCTGCCCGGCGACGAGATCGTTCATGGCAGGCCCGGTGCCGCGATACGGCACATATTGCAGCTTGATGCCGGTGACGTTCTCGAAATAGAGCCCGGCGATGTGACTGCCCGATCCGGCGCCGGCGGTGCCGGTCGCCGCCGGCTCAGGCCTCGCCTTGAGCCACGCCAGCAATTCGCTCAGCGATTTCGCGGGCACCGCATTCTTGCTGACGACGATCATGGTGTTGCTCGGCAGCAGCACGACCGGTTCAAGATCGGTGACGAGGTCGTAGCCGAGCTTGTAGATTGCGCCGTTGGCCACGTGGGTGCCGAGATGGCCGAAGCTGATGGTGTAGCCGTCAGGGGCTGATCGTACCACGCGGCCGACGCCGATCGAACCGGCGGCGCCGGTGACATTCTCGATCTGGACGACCTCGCCGAGCGTCGTCTTCATGCGCTCGGCCAGGATTCGCGCCATCACGTCCGACGGACCGCCGGCGGAGAACGGCACGATGATGGTGATGGGACGCGAGGGAAAATTCTGCGCGACCGCGGCGCCGCCGAACGCCAACACCGCAAGTGCCGTCAGAAATAATCTTCGCATCAACCCCTCCCTAAAAACGACCATTGTCGTCATTGCGAGGAGCGAAGCGACGAAGCAATCCATGCTTCTGATGCCGCGCTATGGATTGCTTCGCTTCGCTCGCAATGACGATCTATAGTTTCGCACGGCCTAGAATTGCGCGTAGTCGATCGGCTGATGACGATCGAGCGTGCGCGTGACCGGCGGCAACGGATACTTAAGCCCTGTCGCACAATTGAACAGCATCACACGATCATTTTTCGTGACGCGGCCGTCGGCAAGGCTTTGCTTGTACGCAGCATAGGTCGCAGCGCCCTCCGGACACAACAAAAAGCCTTCCTCGCGCGCGACTTCGCCCAGTGCAGCAGAAATCCTCTCGTCATCGACCGCAATGGCGAAACCTTTGCTCTCGCGGACCGCGCGCAGGATCAGAAAATCTCCGACCGCCTGCGGCACGCGAATACCCGATGCAATCGTGTGGGCGTCCTCCCAGCGCGGCGCGTGCTCGGTGCCGTTCTCGAAGGCGCGCACCATCGGCGCGCAGCCCGATGCCTGCACCGCCACCATGCGCGGGCGCTTTGAGCCGATGAAGCCGATGGCCTCGAGTTCGGCGAACGCCTTCCACATCCCGATCAGGCCGGTTCCGCCGCCGGTCGGATAGAAGATCACGTCGGGCACTTCCCAGCCGAGCTGTTCGGCGAGCTCCAGCCCCATCGTCTTCTTGCCTTCGATCCGGTATGGCTCCTTCAGGGTCGAAGTGTCGAACCAGCCCGCCTTGGCCTTGCCTTCGCCGACGATCTTGCCGCAGTCGTCAATCAGGCCGTTGACCCGATAGACCGTGGCGCCCTGCAGCTCGATCTCGCTGACATTCACCTCCGGCGTATCGGCCGGGCAGAAGATCGTGGTCTTGATGCCGCAGGAGGTGGCGTAGGCGGCGAGCGCCGCGCCCGCATTGCCGTTGGTCGGCATCGCCATGTGCTTGATGCCGAGCGCCTTGCCCATCGACACCGCCATCACAAGGCCACGGGCCTTGAACGAACCAGTGGGAAGACGGCCCTCGTCCTTGACGATGATCTCGCCGCCGCCGAGCTTTTTGCCGAGCTTCGGCAGCCGGATCAGCGGCGTCGTGACCTCGCCGAGGCTGACGATATCGCTGACCTTGCGCACCGGCAGCATCTCGCGGTAGCGCCACATGTCGGCCGGCCGCTGCGCCAGCGCGTCCTTGGTCAGCGCCGTCTTGACGCCGGCAAGATCGTAGCGCACCAGCAGCGGCTTGTTGGCTTTCGAGAGATTGTGGATCTGGTCGGCGGGATAATGATCGCCTTCCATCGCGCATTCGAGATGGGTCACGAACGTCGGACGTTCGATGGTCAGGTTGTCGTTGTCTTTCACGGGCTTTGTTCTTTCTTGTTCCGATTATCTCCCATCATTGCGAGGAGCGCAGCGACGAAGCAATCCATGGCGCCGCGAGCGGATAGATGGATTGCTTCGCTTCGCTCGCAATGACGCCGGCACTACATGTTCAGCACGCGGCCATAAGCATCGAGCACCGCTTCCTTCATCATTTCAGACAGCGTCGGATGCGGGAAGATCGTGTGCATCAGCTCTTCCTCCGTCGTCTCCAGATTCATCGCCACGACGTAACCCTGGATCAGTTCGGTGACCTCGGCGCCGATCATGTGGGCGCCGAGCAATTGTCCGGTCTTCTTGTCGAAGATCACCTTGACCAGGCCCTGGTCCTCGCCGAGCGCGATCGCCTTGCCGTTGCCGACGAACGGGAAACGCCCGACGCGGATTTCGCGGCCGCCCTCTTTCGCCTTCGCTTCGGTAAGTCCGACGGAGGCGACCTGCGGGTGGCAATAGGTGCAGCCGGGAATGAGGTTCTTGTCCATGGCGTGCGGATGCAGGCCCTTGATCGCCTCGATGCAGACCACGCCCTCATGCTCGGCCTTGTGCGCCAGCATCGGGGGGCCTGCGACGTCGCCGATGGCGTAGATGCCGGGTACGTTGGTCTTGCCATAGCCGTCGATCACCACGCAGCCGCGATCGGTTTTGACGCCGAGTTTTTCCAGACCGAGGTTTTCGATATTGCCGACGACGCCGACGGCCGAGATTACCCGGTCGACTTCGATGCTCTGCGGCTTGCCCTTGCCGTCGTCGATGGTGGCGATGACGCTGTCGCTCTTCTTCTCGAGTTTTGTGACTTTGGTATTGGTGAGGAGCTTGATGCCCTGCTTCTCGAACGCCTTGTGGGCGAACTTCGATATTTCGGCGTCTTCCACCGGCAGGATCTGCGGCAGCACTTCGACAACAGTCACTTCGGAGCCCATGGTGCGGAAGAACGAAGCGAACTCCATGCCGATCGCGCCGGAGCCGACCACCAGCAGCGACTTCGGCATCTTGTCCGGCACCATCGCCTCGAAATAGGTCCAGACCAGCTTCTTGTCGGGCTCCAGCCCCGGCAGCACGCGCGGCCGTGCGCCGGTCGCGACGATGATGTGCTTGGCCTGATAGGCGCCCTCGCCCAAGGTACCCTTCGGCGCCTCGACCGCGGATTTCTTCACCGTGACCTTGCCCGGCGCGTCGATCGAGGCGTCGCCCCAGATGATCGAAACCTTGTTCTTCTTCATCAGGAAGCCGACGCCGTCATTGAGGCGCTTTGAGACGCCGCGCGAGCGCTGCACCACGGCCTTGGGGTCGTAGGACACTTTTTCCACCGACAGGCCGTAATCCTTGGCGTGCTGCATGTAGTGGTAGATTTCCGCCGAGCGTAACAGCGCCTTGGTCGGGATGCAGCCCCAGTTCAGGCAGATGCCGCCAAGATAGGATTTTTCCACGATTGCGGTCTTGAAGCCGAGCTGGGCGGCGCGGATCGCCGTGACATAGCCGCCGGGGCCGGAGCCGATGATGATGACGTCGAAGGAAGTGTCGGCCATGCGCTCATTCTCATCATTCAACCGGACTATTCGCTTCCGTCATTGCGAGGAGCACTTGCGACGAAGCAATCCATGTTTCCGGCGGTGAAATGGATTGCTTCGCTGCGCTCGCAATGACGACGGTCACACCATCATCATCACAGGATTTTCGATCAGCATCTTGAAGGCGCCGATCAACTCCGCGCCGAGTGCGCCGTCGACGGCGCGGTGATCGCAGGACAGCGTCACGCTCATGATGTGAGCGGCTTCGATCTTGCCGCCCCGCACCACCGCGCGCTCCTCGCTGGTGCCGACCGCGAGGATGGTCGCGTGCGGCGGGTTGATCACGGCGGTGAAATCCTTGATGCCGAACATGCCGAGGTTGGACACCGCCGTGGTGCCGCCCTGGTATTCGTCGGGCTTCAGCTTGCGCGAGCGGGCGCGCGCGGCGAAATCCTTCATCTCGGCAGAGATGGTAGAGAGCGACTTGGTTTCGGCCTTGCGGATGATCGGCGTGATCAGGCCGCCCGGCATCGCCACGGCAACGCCGATGTCGGAATGCTTGTGCTTGAGCATGCCGCTTTCGGTCCAGCTCACGTTGCAATTCGGAATCCGCTGCAGCGCGATCGCCATCGCCTTGATGACGAAGTCGTTGACCGAGAGCTTGTAGAGCGGCTTCTTCTCCTTGTCCTTTGGCGCGGCGGCATTGATCTCCTCGCGCGCGGCGAGCAGTTTGCCGATGTCGCAGTCCATCGTCAGGTAGAAATGCGGCACGGTCTGCACCGACGCCGTCAGGCGCTGCGCAATGGTGCGGCGCATGCCGTCATGCGGCACGACTTCGTAGGAGCCCTCCTCGAACAGCGCGAGGATCTGCTTGTCCGACATCGACGGCGCGACCGAGGGTCCGGCGGCGGGGGCCGCGGCTGGCGCCTTGAGGCCCTTACCGGATTTGGCGTCCGCGACGTCGCGCGCGACGATGCGGCCGTGCGGACCCGAGCCGTTGATCCGCCCGAGTTCGATGCCGGCTTCTTTTGCCAAACGCCGGGCGAGCGGTGACGAGAACACCCGGGCGTGGCCATTGGCTTGAGGAGTTGCGGCTTGCGGGGCGGAAGCCGCCGCCGGCGCGGCAGCCTGCGTCGGCCCGGTTGCTGCGGGCTTCGGCGCGGGCGCGGCGGCAGGCGCCGGTGCGGCTGCGGCAGGTGCCGCAGCGGGCGCAGGTGCAGCTTTTGCTGCCGGCGCAGACGCGGCTCCGGCCGCCTTCACGTCCTCGCCATCGCCGGCCAGGACCGCGATGACATCGTTGACCGGAACGTCCTGCGTGCCTTCAGGCACCAGGATCTTGGCGATCGTGCCCTCATCGACGGCTTCGACTTCCATCGTCGCCTTGTCGGTCTCGATCTCAGCGATCACGTCGCCGGACTTGACCTTGTCGCCCTCTTTCTTGAGCCACTTGGCAAGGTTGCCCTTTTCCATCGTCGGCGACAGCGCGGGCATCAAAATGTTGATCGGCATTGTCAGTGACCCTGTTGCGACCGCAGCGTGGTGTTACCCACGTCAGTCGGCCGATTGATCTCGGCTTCGAACATTTCGACGATACGCGCCAGCGCCTCGTCCTCGGTGTGGCCGCTTTCGCGCGCATAGGCCCTCGCCGCATGGCGCGCGATGTCGACCAGCAGCAGGCCCCACATGTCCGGCTCCTCGAACGCTCGCTGGAACGCGATCGAGAGCCCGCCATCGACCACGAAGGCGCGCAGCACTTCGATCGCGTCGTCGCGACCGATGACGTCGGGCGGTAAGGGCTGCTCCTTGGGACCGGCCATCGGAGTCTACCGGTATGAAACGGCTTTGGCGGCGGCGACCACCTCGGCCACATTGGGCAATGCGAGCTTTTCCAAATTCGCCGCATAGGGCATCGGCACGTCCTTGCCCGACACCCGCGCCACCGGCGCATCCAGATAGTCGAAGGCGTGCTCCATGATGCGGGCGGCGATCTCGGCGCCGACACCGCTCTGCTGCCAGCCCTCCTCCACCGTTACCGCGCGGCCGGTCTTCTTGACCGAGGCGATGATCGTGTCGGTGTCCATCGGGCGCAGCGTGCGCAGGTCGATCACCTCGGCCTCGATGCCTTCTTTTGCCAACTCGTCGGCGGCCTTGAGCGCATAGCTCATGCCGTTCGACCAGGAGATCAGCGTGACATGGCCGCCGGAGCGGACGATGCGCGCCTTGCCGATCGGGATCACGTAGTCGTCGAGTTTCGGGACCTCGCCGGTGTGGCCGTACAGCATCTCGTTTTCGAGGAAGATCACCGGGTTGGGATCGCGGATCGCGGCTTTCAGCAAGCCCTTGTAGTCAGCGGCCGAGAACGGCGCGACCACTTTCAATCCCGGAATCTGCGAGTACCAGGCCGAATAATCCTGGCTGTGCTGGGCGGCGACGCGGGACGCCGCGCCGTTCGGTCCGCGGAACACGATCGAGCAGCCCATCTGGCCGCCCGACATGTACAGCGTCTTGGCCGCCGAATTGATGATCTGGTCGATCGCCTGCATCGCGAAATTGAACGTCATGAATTCAACGATCGGCTTCAGGCCGGACATCGCCGCGCCAACGCCGACGCCGGCAAAACCATGCTCGGTGATCGGCGTATCGATCACGCGCTTGGCGCCGAATTCCTGCAGCAGGCCCTGCGTCACCTTGTAGGCGCCCTGATATTCGGCGACCTCTTCGCCCATGATGAACACGTCGGGGTCGCGCCGCATCTCTTCGGCCATGGCGTCGCGCAGCGCTTCGCGGATGGTCTGGGAGATCATCTCGGTGCCCTCAGGCACTTCCGGATCGGGCTCGGCCACGGCAACGGGTGCCGCGGTCGCCTTCGGCGCCGAGATCATCGGCTTGCCTTCGCCGACCGGCGAACGGGACTCCTCGACTTCCTTCGCGACACTGGGCGCGGGAGCTGGTGCCGCGGCCTTGCCGAGATCGGCGGCGCTTTCGCCGTCAGCCAAAATGGTCGCGATCGGCGTGTTGACCGCGACGTCGTTGGTGCCTTCCGGGATCAATATCTTGCCGAGCGTGCCCTCATCGGTCGCCTCGACTTCCATCGTCGCCTTGTCGGTTTCGATCTCGGCGATGACATCGCCCGACTTGATCGTCTCGCCTTCCTTCTTCAGCCATTTGGCAAGGTTGCCCTTCTCCATGGTTGGCGAAAGCGCAGGCATCAATACTTGAATGGGCATATCAGCTCCCGGGATCACTCTTTAGTTTTGTTCTGCGCTACGTCGTTGGACGCGTATCAACGATAGACGTCGGTCCAGAGCTCCGACGCATCGGGCTCGGGATCGTGCTGGGCGAAATCCGCCGACTCATTGACGATCTCGCGCACTTCGGCGTCGATGGCCTTCAATTCCTGCTCGGTGACCTTGGCCGCCAGCAGGCGATTGCGCACCTGCTCGATCGGATCCTGGTCGTGGCGGACCTTTTCGACCTCCTCGCGGGTCCGGTACTTCGCCGGATCCGACATCGAATGGCCGCGGTAGCGATAGGTCTGCATTTCCAGGATGAACGGCCCCTTGCCGGCGCGGCAATGGGCCACCGCCTTGTCGCCGGCGGCCTTCACCGCGCGCACGTCCATGCCATCGACCTGTTCGCCGGGGATGTTGAAGGAAATGCCGCGCTTGGAGAAATCGGTCTGGGCGGACGAGCGCGTCACCGACGTGCCCATGGCGTAGCGGTTGTTCTCGATGATGTAGATCACCGGCAGCTTCCACAGCTCCGCCATGTTGAAGCTCTCATAGACCTGCCCCTGGTTGGAGGCGCCGTCGCCGAAATAAGCGAGGCTGACGAAATCATTGCCGCGATAGCGGTTGGCGAAGGCCAAACCCGTTCCGAGCGAAACCTGGGCGCCGACGATGCCGTGGCCGCCGTAGAAATTCTGCTCCTTGCTGAACATGTGCATGGAGCCGCCCTTGCCCTTGGAATAGCCGCCCTGGCGTCCGGTCAGTTCGGCCATCACGCCCTTGGCTTCCATCCCGCAGGCCAGCATATGCCCGTGGTCGCGGTATCCGGTTATGACCTGATCGCCTTTTTTCAAGGCCATCTGCATGCCGACCACGATGGCTTCCTGGCCGATATAGAGATGGCAGAAGCCGCCGATCGCGCCCATGCCGTAGAGCTGCCCGGCCTTTTCCTCGAAACGGCGGATCAGCAGCATGTCCCGAAGGGCTGCCAGTTCCTGTGCCTTGGTGAATTCCGGTGGGGCGGCGAAGCCCTTCTGTTGACCCTTCTCTTTCCCATTTTCCTGCCCTGCTTCCTTGGTGACGGTTTTTTTGGGTACGGCCATGGCAATTCCGGATGAGAGAGAAGATCAGCCTCTCTAACCCAACTCAAACCGCCGTGAAAGGATTGCGTGCGCTGGAGAAAATATTGCTATGCCGCAGTGCAACGCGGCGCGACATTTTTGTAATCGATATCGCGAGATTTTGAAATTTGCGGAATCCGGTCGGCCGTCATCCCGGCGTAACAGTCGGGGCGCGCGAGCGGCAAGCAGCCTGCAAATACCCTGAAAGCTAGTTCGGCTTGAGGACCTTGATCAGGTCGCGGGGGTTGGCGTAGTCGAGCTGGAAGCGTGCGCGCTCGTCCAGCATGTCAGGGTCGACCCGGTCCGAGCGGAGCAGCGAAACGCGCTGCTCACCCTGGGCCCGTTCCCGCTTCAGCCGCGCCAATTCGGACGTCAGCGCGATGATCTCCTGATCGAGCTCCTGCCGCGCGTTGAGCCCGTATTTGCCGGTATAGGCGTTGACGCCGAAATAGCCGACCATCAGCGCCGCCATCGTGTAGAGGGCGAGCCCGGTCAGTATCGATTTCAGTCGGGTGCGGGAGACCATGACGCCAAGATGCGACGGTCAGGTTAATTGAATCCTAAGATGACGGAAACTGGGTGTCTCCGACACCCCGTCATTGCGAGCGCAGCGAAGCAATCCATAGCACGGCATAACGGATAGATGGATTGCTTCGCTTCGCTCGCAATGACGCTGAGGGTTCGGCTTAGCGGTTCTGCTTTTCGATAAAGGCCGCGAATGCATCGATATACTGTTGCAGCGTCTTCTGCAGGGCTTCCTTGGTGAGCGCGCCCTTGTCGTCGAAGGCGTCGCCGACGCCATTCAGGTAGATCTCGGGCTGGCCCAGAATCGGACCGGAGATGCCCGGCAGGATGTTCTGCAGATGCTTGGCCGCGCTGACGCCGCCGAGCGCTCCCGGCGAGTTGCTGACAATGCCGACCGGCTTGCCGAGGAACGAGCTCTTGCCATAGGGGCGCGAGCCGACGTCGATGGCGTTCTTCAGGACGCCTGGGATAGAACGATTATATTCCGGCGTCACGAACAGCACGCCGTTCGACTTCTGCAGTTTTTCGCGGAACGCGAGCCAGTCGGCCGGCGGGGCGGCTTCCAGATCCTGGTTGAAGAAGGAGATCCCCTCCAGCGTGGTGACGTCGAGCTTCAGCGAGGCCGGCGCGAGCTTGGCCAGGGCATTGGCGATCTTGAGAGAAAAGCTCTCCTTGCGGAGCGAGCCGACGATGGTGACGATCGTGTGAGCCATTGGAATTCCCTTTTGAAGCTGAAGCGCCGGCGCTCACTTACGCCACATCGGCACAAGGATGCAAGTGCATGAAATGAGCAATTCTGGAAACGCAGCGTTTGCGTAACTGAGGCTAAGTAAAACAGGCCGCCCATACGGACGGCCTGTTTGTCTCTTTGCTGGCGGGAGCCTTATCAGCCCTTGTTCGGATTGATCAGGAATTTCTCGCCGGTGGCGCGCTTGTTGTAGACGTCGATATTGGCAATATCGAGCGTCTCCTGCAACGACACCACCTTGGTGTAGTGGCTGGCGAACGTGGTCTTGAGTTCGGAGGCGACGCGCTGGCGCAGTTTGCCGATGTCGGCCGGCCCGATCTTCTGCAGGAACGGCGTGAGCAGCCAGCCACCGACCGCCCAGGTCAAGCCGAACGCGCGGCTCAACTCGGTCGGAGCGGTGTTGAGGCTGCCGTAGATATAGACCTGCTTAAATACATTCGAGCCGTAGCGGCTGTATTCCTTGGCGGTCTTGTTGGCCGCCGCCTCCATGCAAGTGAGGATCTGGCCCGCAAGCTTGCCGCCGCCGATGGCATCGAAGGCGATCGTGGCGCCGGTCTCCACCAGCGCATTGGTGAGATCGTCCATGAAGCCGTCGGCGGTGGAATCGACGACATATTTGGCGCCGATCTTGTGCAGGATATCGGCCTGCTCCTTGCTGCGCACGATGTTGACGAGGCCGATGCCGTCCTTGATGCAGATCTTGTTGAGCATCTGGCCGAGGTTCGAGGCGGCTGCGGTATGCACCAGCGCCTTGTGATTTTCGCGCCGCATGGTCTCGGTCATGCCGAGCGCGGTCAGCGGATTGACGAACCAGGACGCGCCGTCGGCGGCGGTGGTGCCGGCGGGAAGCTCCATCACGTCCCTCACCTTCATGGTGCGGAATTGCGAATACATCGCGCCGCCGATGATCGAGACCGTCTTGCCCATCAGCGCCTTGGCGGCATCGGATGATCCGGTCCGGATCACGGTGCCGGCGCCCTCATTGCCGACCGGCAGCGACTGATCGAGCCGCGCCCCCATCATCCGCATCACCGCTTCCGGCATCTTCGCGGTGACCACGGGCTGGTCCTTGGTGCCCGAGACCTTGGCCGTCGACATGTCGGCGGGGCCGATCAGAAGCCCGAGATCGGACGGATTGATCGGCGAGGCCTCGACGCGAACCACGACTTCATCGTCGGCCGGTTCTGGAGTCGGGACGCTGGCCAGCGATAGCTCGAGTTCACCGCTCTTCTTCAATAGCGAACGAAGTTGCAGCCCGGTCTTGCCGTCACTCATACTTGTTTCCTCCCTGCCGGCGGTTAGGCAACCTGTTGCCGATCCGCGCTTGGTGTCAGCGATATGGTCGCGGCCGGCGGTGATGTCCACCGGTATCGGCAATTTCAATCAAATTGCGCAGCGAAGAACGCCCGAACCAGGGTCGGCCGGCGCGTTGCACTCCGGCAACAGTTCCCGGAAACCGTGCTGTGACAACCGTTTCCGCCCTTGCACGCCCACATTGTGAGCCGAAACATTGGCGGTGTCGCGTGCTTAGCTGTGAACTGACTCGAGCCTCGGAGGCTGGAATCATGAACCCGCGTCGGCTTGCCACCGAGATGTGGCCCACGCTCGTTTTCACGGGCGGACTTGTGGTGTGGTTTGCGGTCGTCGGCTTGACCGGCACCGAGAAGGTCAACGCGGTGCGCGTCGTGGACCGCCTCGCACCATCTCTTGCCGCCAACGCCGCCCTGATGGCCGCACCGCGGGCATCCGCGACGGGCCATCCAGCCGTTACGACAGGCAATCCGATCATCAAGAGTGCTGACACGGCAAAGGCCGCCGAACTTCTGGCGGAGGTGGCGATCGACGCCGCAGCTGCCCCGGACAAGCAGCAAACCATCGTCGTGGCCGCACTGGGCGATCCGGCGGAAGTTCTGCCGCCGGTAGTCCCGACCGTCCAGCGGCCAACCGCAAGCACGGCCAATCCGGAGGTGGCCGTCGCCGCCACAGCCGCCCCGGACAAACAGCAAACCATTGTCGTGGCCGCGCTGACCGATCCGGCGCAAACTCTGCCGCCGGTAGTCCCAACCGTCCAGGCGCCAATCGCAAGCACGGCCAACCCGGAAGTGGCCGTCGCAGCCACAGCCGCCCCGGACAAGCAGCAAACCATCGTCGTGGCCGCGCTCAGCGATCCGGCGGAAATTCTGCCGCCGGAAATCCCGACCATCGCGGCGCCAACCGCAGGCATGGCCGCCGCCGCAACGACGCCCGGCCGCGTCGAGCTTGTCGGCGAATGCCAGTTGGCAGAGGCCTGCATCGACCAGTTTCTGTGGGCGCTTTACCAGCGGACGCCCAAGGAGGACACCACCAAGGAGCGTGAGCTCAGGAAAGTGACGATCAAGAGGAAGGGCAAACTGGTGACGGTCACCAGAAGCTTTACCAAGCTCGTCGACAACGATTTCACCTGGAAGGATCCCAAGGCGGCGGAACGAGTCGGCATGCCGATGATGGACTACGTGATCGGCGGCATGGATCGCAGCTTCAAGATGAAGCTGTTTCATACGCTTTACGCCGCCGAGGCCGCCGGACTGAGACCCGGTATCACCAGCGCCTTCCGCGACGACTACCGTCAATCGATCGCAAGCGGCCTGAAGGCGGCGGCCAACCGGTCATTTCACGGCGGCAGTCTCCGCGGCGGCTATGGCCGCGGGCTTGCCGCCGATATCGTGAGCGTCAATGGCGTCAATCGCTCGCAGCGATGGGCTTCGACCGAAACGCTGTGGAAATGGGTCGATGCGAACGGAAAGCAGTTCGGGATCGGCCGACCGTATCTCGCCTTCGATCCACCGCATGTCGGCCCGATCGACGGCCCGGAATATGCGTCCCGCCGCGGCGGAACGAAGACGGCGGCCGCCGATGCGAAGAAACGCCAGAAACAAGTCGCTCAGGCCAAGCCCAGCAAGGCCAAGGCCAGCACGGCCAAGCGCCAGGTTGCCGCGAAACCGCCGGGCAGCAAACCATCCAGCCGGCTTGCTGCAGCGCGCTAGCTTTACGCCAGCGCCTTCAGCGCCGCCCGCCCCGCGTATTTCGCCTGCGCGCCCAATTGCTGCTCGATGCGCAGCAATTGATTGTACTTGGCGGTGCGGTCGGAGCGCGCCAAGGACCCGGTTTTGATCTGGCCGCAATTGGTGGCGACCGCGAGGTCGGCGATGGTGGAATCCTCGGTCTCGCCGGAACGGTGCGACATGACCGAGGTGTAGCCGTATTTGTGCGCCAGTTCGACGGCGGACAGCGTCTCGGTCAGCGTGCCGATCTGGTTGACCTTGATCAGGATCGAATTGGCGCGGCCGTTCTTGATGCCATCGGCGAGCCTTGTGACGTTGGTGACGAACAGATCGTCGCCGACCAGCTGGCACTTCTTGCCGACGAGGTCGGTCAATTCCTTCCAGCCGTCCATGTCGTCTTCCGACATGCCGTCCTCGATCGTGACGATCGGATAGCGCGCGACGAGGTCGGCGAGATATTTCGCCTGTTCGGAGCGCGAACGGGTCTTGTTCTCGCCGCCATAGACGTAATTGCCATCCTTGAAGAACTCGGTCGCGGCGCAATCGAGGCCGAGCATGACGTCGCTGCCCGCGCTGTAGCCGGCCTTGCCGATCGCGCTGACGACGAATTCGAGCGCGGCATCCGCCGACGGCAGGTTGGGCGCGAAACCGCCCTCGTCGCCGACATTGGTGTTGTGGCCGGCCTTCTTCAGCTCGCCCTTCAGGGTATGGAAGATTTCAGCGCCGCAGCGCAGCGCCTCGGCGAAACTCGCCGCTCCCACCGGGAGGATCATGAACTCCTGGAAGTCGATCGGGTTGTCGGCGTGCACGCCGCCATTGATGATGTTCATCATCGGCACCGGCAGAGTGCGCGCCGAGGTGCCGCCGACATAGCGATAGAGCGGCATGTCGAAGGATTCCGCGGCCGCCTTGGCGCAGGCCAAGGAAACGCCGAGGATGGCGTTGGCCCCTAACCGGCTCTTGTTGGGCGTGCCGTCGAGATCAATCATGACCTGGTCGATCTGGACTTGTTCTTCGACCGGACGGTCAGCGAGCGCCTCGAAGATTTCGCCGTTGATGGCCTCGACCGCCTTCTGCACACCCTTGCCGAGATAGCGCTTCTTGTCACCGTCCCGCAGTTCCACCGCCTCATGCGCGCCGGTGGACGCGCCCGAGGGCACCGCGGCGCGGCCGATCGAGCCGTCTTCCAGCACCACATCGACCTCAACGGTGGGATTGCCACGGCTATCGAGGATTTCGCGGCCGATGATGTCGATGATGGCGGTCATGTCTTGCACTTTCCTGGATGGTTCCGGGGCTGGATTTGGGCGCGTCTTACACGGCGCGCAAGCAAATGTGAACGCTTAGTCTGCCGGGTTCGCCTGACGGGCGGATGTGGTAGGACTATGCTGTTTCGAGGTTGATCTTCGCGTCCAAACCTTCTCGTTCAAGAACCGGGGTAACGCAATGAATCGCCGCCAGTTTCTCAAAACTTCCGCTGCCGGAATTTTAGCCACGCCTGCGCTTGCGCGCTTTGCGGATGCCCAGGAGAGCCCGTTCCGGGTCAAATATTATCCGGTCGCCGCAGGCATGGGCTCGCGCGACGTCACGCCGGCGCCCGATGGCACGATGTGGTTCTGCGGCCAGCGCAACGGCACGCTGGGCCGGCTCGATCCGCGCGACGGGTCGTACAAGCTGGTCGACCTCGGCAAGGGCGCCGCTCCCCATGGCGTCATCATCGGCCCCGATGGCGCGCCCTGGGTCACCGAAGGCGGGCAGAACGCCATCGCCCGCGTCGACCCCGGCGATCACAAGGTGACGCTGTTTCGCCTGCCCGAGAACGAGGCCTATGCCAACCTCAACACCGCGGTGTTCGACAAAAACGGCATCTACTGGTTCACCGGCCAGTCCGGCATCTATGGCCGGCTCGACCCGAAATCGGGCGACATGACGGTGTTCAAGTCGCCGCGCGGCCGCGGCACCTATGGCATGACCATCACGCCGAAGGGTGACATCTGGTACGCCTCGCTCGCCGGCAATCACATCGCGAAGATTGATCCGGCGACCGGCAATGCCACCGTGGTGGACCCGCCGACGCCCAATCAGGGCGCGCGGCGGGTGTGGTCGGATTCCAAGGGCCGGATCTGGGTCAGCGAATGGAACAGCGGCAACGTGTCGATGCACGATCCTTCTGATGGCTCCTGGAAGGCCTGGAAGCTGCCCGGCGACAACCCGCGCACCTATGCGGTCTATGTCGACGACAAGGACAAGGTGTGGCTTACCGATTTCGGCGCCAACGCGATCGTGCGCTTCGATCCCGTGACCGAGAAATTCAACGCGTTCCCGAGCGACAAGGCCGGCGCGAATGTGCGGCAGCTCGACGGCAAGCCTGGCGAGACCTGGGGCGGCGAGTCCGGCAATAACCGCCTGGTCGTGATCCAGACGGTCGCGCCTGCGTGAAATGGTACGCATTCCTGTTGCTGCTGCCGATGCTGGCTGCCGCCCCCGCCTCGGCGGACGAAAACGGCGCGCGGCTGTTCGCGCCATGCCGGGCCTGCCACAGCCTTGATCCCACTGAGCGCGGCCTGCCCGGCCCCAATCTTGCCGGCGTGGCCGGACGTGTGGTCGCGGGCGATCCGGCGTTCGACTATTCGCCGGTGCTGCGCAAGGCGCGCGATGATGGTTTGCGCTGGGATATGCCGCGTCTGGAAGCCTTCCTGGCCGATCCCGCCGAGATGTTTCCGGGGCTGTGGATGTCGATGCGCGGGATCGAAGATGCCACCGAGCGAACGGCACTGGTGCGCTTTCTCTCAGATCCCGCGTCGCGCTGACGGTTGACGGCCACCCCTGATGCGTCCATGTCAGCGGTCGCAACAGGACGATCATGATGGCCAAAAAATCATTGCAACTCGGCCGCGCCGTGGAATGGCCGGACAGTCCCGAAAAGGCGACGCTGGACCGGGTGCCCAATCCGCAAAAGGACACCAATTATCTGGTGCGGTTCACGGCGCCCGAATTCACCTCGCTCTGCCCGGTGACGGGACAGCCGGATTTCGCCCATCTGGTGATCGATTACGTGCCGGGCCAATGGCTGCTGGAATCCAAATCGCTAAAACTCTATGTCGCGAGTTTTCGCAATCACGGCGCGTTCCATGAGGATTGCACGGTCTCGATCGGAAAGCGGATCGCAGGCGAGATCAAGCCGAAATGGTTGCGCATCGGCGGCTACTGGTATCCGCGCGGCGGCATCCCGATCGACGTGTTCTGGCAGACCGGCAAGCTGCCCAAGGGCGTATGGGTGCCCGACCAGGGCGTCGCGCCCTATCGCGGCCGGGGTTGAACCTAACGGCTAATTATCCCGACAACCGCCCATGCAAAAGCCCCTCGCCGCCTTCATCCGACTTGCCGCCGCGCCGTGCGTCGTTCTGATGCTTTCGAATGCCTCAGCGGCACAGCCCTCGCCCGAGGACCGCTACATCGCGGCCCGCGACGCCGCGATCGCGAAAATCACGAAAATGTACGCGGACAAGAAGGACGACGAGGCCTTCAAGGCTGCGGAAAAGCTGCGCGCTGACCTGCTGGCGAAGCTCGCGCCGATTGTCGCCGAATCCGGTCGCAAGGGATTTGGAACGGCCAAGCTTAATCTCGATGCCTTGTCCAAGGGCGACATGGGCTTTGGCCTGCTCGACGGCGTGCGCTTCGACTCCGAGTTGGGCGACAACGGCGAGAAGGCCGGCCAGAACGGCCGCGACGGCCAATATGTCGAGCCGAAGTCTCATATCATCGTGACGACGCAGCCGATGTTCGAGCGCTGGCTGCGCGCGCACAAGGACTGGTGGGGCAAGAAACTCAAGAACGTGCCGCAACAGATCGGCGCCGCGCTCAAGGACGAAAGCTTCTACACCCAGGCGATCTCGACCGATGCGGCGGTCGTGAACTTCAACGAATTGCCGATCGCCAAACCCGCCTCCGCCACGTCAGCCTTTGCGATGCTGGGCGGGCGAACCCAGGACGCCGTCCCCGAGGCCGCAGACGAGGTGTTCGTTTCAGCGCTGGCCAACGGCAAGGTCTACGTCGCCTATGGATCGATCAAGCCCAAGGTGGAGGTCCCGGCCTGCGTTGCGATCAAGGCGGATTACGACAAGAAGGCCGACAAGGCCGCCGACGATCTGCAGTCCAAACGCATCGACAGGAAGTCCTACGACAAGCTCGGCGATCTCAGGCAAAAGGGCGAAGACGCCTACAAGAAATGCTTTACCGAGCGCGCGCCGCAGCAGCCGTCATTTGCCGAAGCGACCAGGCAGGCGCAGGCCTTGCTGGCGGAGGCGATGGGAAACTAGCGCGAGGCGTCACAGCCAGGGCGTGAACCCATTGATCCTGAGCCGTCGCACGTGCACTCCGGCGTGCATTGCACACCCGCGTCAGACGGCTAGCCATGCACCTTGTGCAACAAGAGACGTTGCCTCGACACCTATCTCACTCACGTCCATATGATGTAGCCTGCCCGCAGGAAGCGCCGCGCATCTCAGACGCTGGCGCTGTTGAGGAAACGACATCATGAAATATCTGTTCCGCGCTCTTGCAGCGTTCGCGCTTCTGCTGAGCTGCTCAGGCGGCGCCTGGGCACAAGGCTGGCCGAACCGGTCGATCCGCATGGTCGTTCCCTACACGCCGGGCGGCTACACCGACCTGATGGCCCGCCTCGTCGGGCAAAAGATCTCCGAGGCGCTCGGCCAGCCCATCGTCTTCGAGAACAAGCCAGGCGCCAACGCCATCATCGGCACCGACGTCGTCGCCAAGGCCGCGCCCGACGGCTACACGTTCGGCACCGTGATCGCGGCGCATGCGGCAAATGCCACGCTCAATCCAAAACTGCCCTACGACACGCTGAAGGACTTCAGCTACGTCTCGCTGATGAGCGTCGCACCGCTGATCATGATCGCGCATCCCTCGGTGCCGGCCAACAATTTGAAAGAGCTGATCGCGCTCGCAAAGGCGAAGCCGGGCGAGCTCAATTTTGCGTCGAGCGGCATCGGCGCTGCGGCACATCTCACCATGGAGATGTTCATGAGCCGCACCGGCATCAAAATGCAGCACATTCCGTACAAGGGCACGGCCGGCGCACTGCAGGATACCGTCGGCGGGCAAATCAACGTGATGTTCGACATCGTTGGTCCGCTGATGCCGCAGGTGCGCTCCGGCAACGCCAAGGCGATCGTCGTCACCGCGAAAGAGCGCATTCCGGCGGCACCCGACGTGCCGACGATGGCGGAACAGGGCGTGCCGGATTTCGTGTCCGGCACCTGGGCCGGAATCATCGCACCGGCGGGCACGCCGAAGGAGATCGTCGACCGCGTCTCCGCCGAGGCGAAGAAGGCGCTGGCCGACCCCGCATTGCAGGCAAAACTGGTCGAACAGGGCATCGTGCCGATGGGCAGCAGCCCGGAGGAATTCCGCGGCTTCGTCACTGAAGAGATCGCGCGCTGGCGCAAGGTGATCACCGACGCGGGAATCAAGATGGAATAGCGAGGGCTCGATACGAAGCTAGCCCGGCCGCGCATCCGCCGGCCGGGTCTGCTTCAGCAATCGCGCGCAGACAATTCCGAGCGCAACCATGATGGCCGCCGCGGTGAGCAAGGTCGGAACCTTGCCGGCGTGCTGGATACCGAAGCCGTAGGCGATGGGGCCGAGCGTCTGGCCCATAAAGAAAAAGAACGCATGCAGCGACAACGCGGTCGCGCGCGCTTCCACGGACAATTCGCTGGCGAATACCTGCAGGCTGCCGTGGATCATGTAGAAGCCCCAGCCCATGAAAATCAGGCTGAGCGTTTGCAGCTTCCACTGCGGTCCCATCGCGACACCGATGAGTTGCAGGCCGACCATGGCGGCACCCGTCATCATCATGCCGCTGACACCAATTCGCGGCAGGAAGCGCGATACCGTCATGGTGTAGAAAAGACCGCCGACCGCAAATCCCGCGATCACGATGCCCGCGATCGATAGCGAGGTTTCGCCGAGCTCGAACAGGAACGCGGCAATGAAGGGAAACAGCCCGAGCACGCAGCAGCCTTCGATGAAGACGGCCGAGTAGCAGATGCGCGCATTCGGGTTGGTGAAAATCGTGCGATAGCCTTGCTTGAGCGCCGACAGGCTGGTCCGCGGCGGACGCGTCAACGCCGCGCCGCGAAAGGCGATTGCCACCACGACCGAGGCCACAACCACGATCAGGCCGAGAACGGCGAGCACGCCGCGCCAGCCGAGAAAGTCGCCGATCAGGCCGGATACCGAAGCACCCAGCAGATTGCCGGTCATGGCGCCGGCCAGCGTGCGCCCCATCGCGATTTGGCGTTTCTCGGGCCCGACGAGATCGCTGGTGAGCCCGAGCGCAATCGGAAACACGCCGCCTGAGCCGATACCGGCAAGGATGCGGCTTGCAAACAACAACGGAAACGATGTCGCCACCGCGCCGAGAATGTTGGCGATGCCCAATAGCATCAGGCACACGATCATCAGGCGCGCCTTGCCGAAGATGTCGGCGACCGCACCGAGCACGGGCTGGATGATGGCAAAGGCAAAGGCAAAGACGGCGGCGAAACCGGCCGCCGTGGCGATGCTGATGGAGAAATCCTCGGCGACGTGCGGCAACACCGGATCGAGTGCACGGGCGGACAGGCTTGCCGAAAAGGTCGCGAGCGTAATGATGTTGAGCGCCGGCGGCAGGCGGCTGGATGCGGTCACCGTGATATCAGCCTCACTGGCGCGCTCCGCGCTTGGACAGCGCGTCGAACTCCATCAGGGTTTTTACCAGCGCTTCGAACTCGCGCAGCGGCATCATGTTGGGTCCGTCTGACGGCGCGTTGTCAGGGTCGGGATGAGTCTCGATGAACACGCCGGCCACCCCGACCGCGACGGCCGCGCGTGCCAGCACCGGCACGAATTCGCGCTCGCCACCGGATGAAGTGCCCTTCCCGCCCGGCTGCTGCACTGAATGGGTGGCATCAAAGATCACGGGCGCGCCTGTGGTGCGCGCCATAATCGGCAGCGCGCGCATATCAGACACCAGCGTGTTGTAGCCAAAGGATGCGCCGCGTTCGGTGACCAGCACGTTCGGATTGCCGCCTGATGTGATCTTGCTGACGACGTTGGCCATGTCCCACGGCGCCAGAAACTGCCCCTTCTTGACGTTGACGATTTTGCCGGTCGCCGCCGCCGCCGTCAGCAGGTCGGTCTGACGGCACAGGAACGCCGGGATCTGCAGCACGTCCACCGCCTGCGCCACCTCGGCGCATTGCGAAGCCTCGTGCACGTCGGTCAGCACGGGCAGTCCGAGCGAGGAACGTATCTCGGCGAAGATCGGCAGCGCCTGCGTAAGCCCGATGCCGCGCGCGGCCGAAACGCTGGTGCGGTTGGCCTTGTCGAACGAAGTCTTGTAGACGAGCCCGATTCCGAGGCGCCCTGCGATCTCCTTCAGCGCGCTCGCCACTTCAAGCGCATGGCTGCGGCTTTCGAGCTGGCATGGGCCGGCGATGATCGAAATCGGCAAAGCATTGCCGAATTTGACCGGGCCTACCGTCACAATGGGCGCAGCAGAAATGTTCGCGTTCAAGGGCATTTCCTTCTTGCCTGACGCGGACCATGCCGGTCCGCGCCATCAGGATCAACCCTGTTTACCCCCGGAATGTCAGGGTTGCGCCGCTGGTTACTTCACCGAGGAGAACGCCGTCGGCACCAGCAACTGGCTGACGATGTTGTCGATGATCTGGCCGTCCTCTTCGCTCTTGGCGCGGCCGGCGATCCAATCGGGATCGGACTGAAATGCCGTCCATTTCTTTTCGCGGTCCGCGAGCGAGTCCCAGGCGACGAAATAGGTCAGTTCCTGGTTCGAGGTCCCGATCAGCGTGGTGTAGAAACCGGCCTGCTTGATGCCGTGCTTGTCCCACAGTTTCAGCGTCAGCGTATCGAAGCGCTTCATCAGCGCCGGCAGACGGCCCGGCAGACAGCGATAGACACGCATTTCCATAATCATCAGCTTCACTCCCCTGATTGTTGTTCTTGCAGGTCACGGAAGCGGTTTGTCGCAACAATTGGCGCGTTCGTCAAAGGCCGCCCGCCACTACACCAGCCGCGACTGCACCACCGCCGCCTGAATGAACGATGCGAACAAGGGATGCGGCTCGAACGGGCGCGATTTCAGTTCGGGGTGGAATTGCACGCCGATGAACCAGGGATGGTCCTCATATTCGACGATCTCCGGCAGCACGCCGTCGGGCGACAGGCCCGAGAAGCGCAGGCCGTGCTGTTCGAGGCGATCCTTGTAGGCGGTGTTGACCTCGTAGCGGTGACGGTGGCGCTCCGAAATCTCGGTGGCCCCGCCATAGACTTCGGATACCCGGCTGCCGCGGGTAAGCGCCGCGGGATAGGCGCCGAGCCGCATGGTGCCGCCAAGATCACCCGCCTTCGACCGCTTCTCGAGCTCGTTGCCGCGCAGCCATTCCGTCATCAGGCCGACCAGCGGTTCTTTGGTCGGACCGAACTCGGTGGAATTGGCGTCCTCGATGCCGACGAGATTGCGCGCGGCTTCGATGACCGCCATCTGCATGCCGAAGCAGATGCCGAAATACGGCACGTCGCGGACACGGGCGAACTGCGCCGCGCGGATTTTCCCCTCGGCGCCGCGCTGACCAAACCCGCCGGGCACCAGGATGCCGTTGACGTGTTCGAGGAACGGAGCTGGATCCTCGTGCTCGAACACCTCGCTCTCGATCCAGTCGAGATTGACCTTCACCTTGTTGGCGATGCCGCCATGCGACAGCGCCTCGATCAGCGATTTGTACGCATCCTTCATGCCGGTATATTTGCCGACGATGGCGATGGTGACCGCGCCTTCGGGGTTGCGCACCCGCTCGTTGATGTCGTTCCAGCTTTGCATCGCGGGCGGGATCTTCGGCGCGATGCCGAACGCGGCCAGCACTTCGTCATCGAGGCCGGCCTCGTGGTAGGCTTGCGGCACCGCGTAGATGTTGTCGACGTCCCTCGCCTCGATAACCGCGCTTTCGCGCACGTTGCAGAACAGACCGAGCTTGCGCCGCTCTTCCTTCGGAATCTCGCGGTCGGTGCGGCACAGCAGGATATCCGGCTGGATGCCGATCGAACGCAGCTCCTTGACCGAATGCTGGGTCGGCTTGGTCTTCAGCTCGCCGGCGCTCGGGATGAACGGCAGCAGCGTCAGATGAATGTAAACCGCGTGCTCGCGCGGCAATTCGTTCTTGAGCTGACGGATGGCTTCAAAGAACGGCAGGCCCTCGATGTCACCGACGGTGCCGCCGATCTCCACCAGCACGAAATCATATTCGTCATTGCCGGAGAGGACGAACTCTTTGATCGCGTTGGTGACGTGCGGCACCACCTGGATCGTCGCCCCCAGATAATCGCCGCGGCGTTCCTTGGTGATGATGTCCTGATAGATGCGCCCGGTGGTGATGTTGTCGGCCCTGGTGGCCGGACGCCCCGTAAAGCGCTCGTAATGGCCGAGATCGAGATCGGTCTCGGCGCCGTCGTCGGTCACGAACACTTCGCCGTGCTGATACGGCGACATCGTTCCGGGATCGAGGTTGAGGTAGGGGTCGAGTTTGCGGAGACGGACCTTGTACCCGCGAGCCTGCAACAGCGCACCGAGTGCCGCTGAAGCCAGACCTTTGCCGAGCGAAGAAACCACGCCGCCGGTGATGAATATGTACCGCGCCATGGGACTCAACCTTTAAGGCCACTGCTCCGATTCGCCAAAACGAATCGTTCGCCAGAGCGAACATTTTGCCGGGCTGTGGGTGACGTGAAATTTAAAGCGATATCAGAGCATTGATGGGAAGTTCTGATGCAGGACGGTAGTCGCCGTCCTGCATAGCCACCCTGCTTTATTGCGAACGCGGAGCTTGCGGGCCCGATGGCGCCGGCGGACTCTGCTGTTCATCAACCTTCTTCAGCGTATCCAGAACGCCGCCGCTGGTCGGCGGCGCGATCGGCGCCCCTCCGGGCTGGGACGGCATCGCGGGGCCCGTGAGAATCGAGCTTGGCTTGCGATCGAGGCCCGCGGACCAGGCCAAATACAGGCTGGTGACAAAGAAGCCTGCCGCCAAAATCGCGGTCATCCGCGTCAACAGATTGGAGGTTCCGCGGCTCGACATGAAGCCGGCGCCGCCGCCCATGCCAAGGCCGCCGCCTTCGGATTTCTGCAGCAATACCGCGCCGATCAGCACGGCAACGATCATGAGGTGAACGACAATAACGACGGCCTGCATTTCTAACCTTCCGTCACAAGCGATGAGCGCCGGGCTTCGGCTGCACTATTGAGCTTGCGGGTTTTCCTGAAGTTGCGCGGTGTTACACGATCGGACGGGGCATTGTCACCCCCAACAGCTGCACCGGAGATAATTGCCGCAGGCTTTCCAACAAGCTGCGAAGGCGCACGAAGTCGCGACATTTCCAGCTTGCGAACGGCGGCCGACTTCTCTTATAATGGACATATGGATACTATTGTAGACGATCTGAGCAACCGGCTGGCGCAGCGCCTGCGTCTCGAGCGCGACAGCCGCGGCTGGTCGCTGGCCGATCTCGCCGAACGCTCGGGGGTCTCGAAGGCGACCATCAGCAAGATCGAACGCGCCGAGGTCAGCCCGACCGCGGTGGTGCTGGTTCGGCTCGCAAGCGCCTTCGACCTCACGCTTGCCGGCCTGATGCTGCGCGCCGAGGGCCAGGGCGAGCGCCTTTCGCGTGCCGGCGAACAGCCGGTCTGGCGCGATCCCGAAACCGGCTACCTGCGCACACAGGTATTCAATCGCCCCGATCATCCGCTCGAAGTCATCAGGGTCGAATTGCCGGCACGCCAGCGCGTCACGCTGCCGGCTTCGTCCTATGCGCATATCCGTCAGGTGGTCTGGGTACAGGCCGGCGCGCTCGTGATCATCGAGGCCGGCGAACGGTATCTTCTTGGCACCGGCGATTGCCTCGGATTCGGTCCGCCCGCGGAGACGACCTTCGCCAACGAGAGCGCAGCACCCTGCACCTATGTCGTGGCGCTGGCCCGGAGCTAGCAACGATGCCGGAGGTCACCCTCAAGAGCACCGCGATCGAACAAGCGTCCCCCGACAACACTATTGCGGCCGGCCACAATGGCGGCCCACCTCTCGACGATAGGCACAGGCCGGAATGGGGTGATGGGGGAATCGGAAATTACTTCTACTGGAAGGCTGCGCACCGCAGGGCGTGGCACAACCTCTCACCCGGCATCGTCGCCTTTCGTATTCAAAAGGCTGAACGGCTCGGGCTCACTTATGAAGAGTACACGTTGGAAATTCTCGAACGCGGCCGCCATCTCCAGATCGAGGATGTCGAGCGGATTGCAGAGATCAAGCAGGCCCGTGCGGCCAGGAAACGAGGCTGAACGACATGCCTGATATCGAAATCAAACCCTTGAGCCCGTCGCCCGATATCCGCGCGAGCCTCAGCGAGATACTGATCGAAGCGGTGGCCCATGGCGGCTCGGTCAACTTCATGCATCCGCTGCACCAGGAGGTCGCAAATGCCTTCTGGGAGAAATCGCTGGCCGCGGCGGCGCGCGGAGAACGGATCATTCTGGGCGCCTTCGACGGCGACCAACTGGTCGGAACGGTAACGCTGGTGCTGGACCTTGCGCTCAACCAGCCACACCGGGCGGAAATCATCAAGATGATGACGCGGGTCAGCCATCGCGGCCGCGGCGTGGCGAAGGCGCTGCTATACGCGGCCGAGCGCGTGGCGATCGATCATGGGCGCTGGCTGCTTGTGCTCGACACCGCCGACGACGAAGGCGCGTCCGGATTATACGAGCGTGTCGGCTTCAAGTTGGCCGGGATCATTCCGGACTATGCGTACAAGCCCCTCGGCGGCATGACGGGCACGATGTTCTACTGGAAGCGCCTGCAGAACAACGCCCCCGCGCAAGGCTAGCATCCCGCTGCGATCGCCAAAAAGTCCGCCGCCTTCAGGCTGGCGCCGCCGACCAGTGCACCGTTGACGTTGGCGACCGCCATCAGTTCGGCCGCATTGGATGGCTTGACCGAACCGCCATAGAGAATCCGGATCTTGCCGCCCTCAGCCTTAAATCGGTCGGTGAGAACACCCCGGATAAACGCATGAACTTGCTCGACATCTTTTGCCGTCGGGGTCAGCCCGGTGCCGATCGCCCAGACCGGCTCATAGGCCACCACCAGATTGGCTGAGGTCGATCCGTCCGGCAGCGAGCCTTTGAGCTGGCCTCCGCAGATGTCCAGGGTTTGCCCGGCGTCGCGCTGGCCCTGGGTTTCGCCGATACAAACGATGGCCGTCAGTCCCGCCCGCCAGGCGGCTTCCGCCTTCTGCCGGACCAGGGCATCGGTTTCGCCATGATCGGCGCGCCGTTCGGAATGGCCCACAATGATGGCGCTGGCGCCGGCATCGGCCAGCATTTCAGCCGAGAGGTCGCCGGTATGGGCGCCCGAGGCCTTCGGGTGGCAATCCTGGGCGCCGACGGCGATTTTTGAGCCCTTCGCCTTATCGGCAAAGCCCGCGATCAGCGTCGCCGGCGGGCAGACCAGCAGGTCGGCCTTGGCGGCCACCGCTGCGGCACCTTCGCGCATCGCCTCAAATTCGGCCAGCGAGGACTTGAGGCCGTTCATTTTCCAGTTGCCGGCAATCAGGTGCCGAATGGCGTCGGGCATGTCGATTTTCTCTCGAAAATGGGGTCCCCCTCCGCTAGCAGAGGCGCGCCACCAGTTCCAGACACCGCTTCAAATGATCTCTGAGCCGTTAACCGCTTCAATTGGCGAGGTTACGGGCACGCAACCGAGGTTGCTAGGGCCCGAACCGAGGTTGCGGGGGGGCGACTGCCACTTTATGATGCGATATCAACTCGGGTAGACGCCCTGTTGCGGTATTCCAATCGGAAACCGCCTTGGGTATCACCCGGTTCCCCTCCTACAAAACAAGTTGGACCCATGCTTCGAGGAATACGCAAAGCCTCATCAAACTGGCTCGGCAAGGCCATCATGAGCGTCGTGATGGGCGTGCTGATTCTCAGCTTTGCTGTCTGGGGCATCGCCGACATCTTCAAGGGCTTTGGGCAGTCGACGCTGGCCAAGATCGGCAAGACCGAGATCTCGACCGAGCAATTCCGCCAGATCTACACCGACAAGCTCCAGCAACTGGGCCGTCAGTTCGGCCGGCCGCTGACCCAGGAGCAGGCCCGCTTGTTTGGGCTTGATCGTCAGGTGCTGCAGCAGACCATCGCGGAAGCCGCCCTCGACGAGGAGGCGCGGCGCATGGGCCTTGCCCAGTCGGATGCCGAGGCCATGCGGGTTATCTACAACGATCCCGCCTTCAAGGGATTGGGCGGCAATTTCGATCCGGCGCGCTTCCAGGCCACGATCCGCCAGTTCGGTTACACCGAGCAGCGCTACCTCGCCGAGCGGCGGCGCCTGGGCTTGCGGCGCCAGATCGCGGACACCGTCACGGCCGGGCTCGAGCCGCCGAAGCTCATGATCGATGCCTTGACCCGGTTCCAGAACGAGCAGCGGTCGGTCGACTACATCAAACTCGACGCCGCGCAGGCCGGCGCCATCGACACGCCCTCGCCCGAGACGCTCGCCGCCTATTTCGAAGACCACAAGACCCAGTTCCGCGCACCCGAATTTCGCAAACTATCGTTCATCGTGATCAGCCCCGAGGAAATCGGCAAATGGTCCGAAGTCTCCGACGAGGATGCGAAGAAGGTATTTGAACAGAGCCGTAACCGGATCGGTACGCCCGAGAAGCGCGAAGTGCAGCAGATGGTGTTTCAAAACGCCGAGGAAGCGCTCACCGCGCGCAGCCGCATCACATCCGGAATGTCGTTCGACGACGTCGCCAAGGAACACAACGCTAATCTTGTTGACCTCGGCATGACGGCAAAATCCGCCATCATCGATCCGGCCATCGCCGACGCGGCGTTCGCGCTGTCCTCCGGCGAGGTGAGCCAGCCGATAAAAGGCCAGTTCGTCGTGGCGCTGGTCAAGGTCGGCAAGATCGAACCGGCTACGACGCCTTCCTATGAAAGTGTCGCAGCGCAGATCAAAAAGGAGATCGCGACCGAGCGGGCGCGCAGCAAAGTCGCCGAACTCCACAACAAGATGGAAGACGAGCGTGGCGGCGGCGCCAGCGTGGTCGAAGCCGCCCAGAAGCTCGGACTGAGCGCAGTCACCATCGAGGCCGTCGACCGCTCCGGCCGCGGCCCTGACGGCCGGCCGGTCGGCAATATTCCGCGTGGTCTCGACGTGGTCTCGCAAGCCTTCGCAAGCAATGTCGGCGTCGACAACGATCCGATCCAGTTTGCCGGCGGCTATGTCTGGTACGACGTTATCGGCGTTACGCCGTCGCGTGAACGCAATCTCGACGAGGTCCGCGCCCAGGTCGAAACCAAGTGGCGCGAAGACCAGATATCGAGCAAGCTGCGCGCGAAGGCGACCGAGATGGTCGGCAAGCTCGAGCGTGGCGGCACCTTGGCCGAAGAAGCCGCGTCGATCGGCTCGAAGTTCGAAACCGCAACCGGCTTCCGGCGCGACGCCGCTCCATCCGGCGTGCCCTCGAGCCTCATCACCGCGGCGTTTCGCACCGCCAAGGATGGCGTCGGACAAACCGCCGGCGCCGGGGGCAGCGAGTGGATCGTGTACCGCGTCACCGATGTCAGCATGCCCTCGGTCAACGTCGCTGCCGACGAGGTCAAGAAACTGAAGGAGACATTGCTGCGGGGCCTCACCGACGAACAGGTCGCACAGTACGTCACGAAGATCGAGTCAGAGATCGGCACGACCATCAACCAGGCGGCCTTCGCACAGGTGACGGGCGCGAACAGCAACTGAGCATGATCCGGGACGTGGGCACCGGTTTTCCCTCGACAAGCGCGTAGCGTTTGCTCGAAGGTCATGCTCAAGAGATAAAGACGTCCCAATCCTGAAAGCAACGCGATGGACGACCTCAAATCTATCATCGGAAAAGTCGCCACCGGTGCGACGCTGTCGCGTGAGGAGGCCGCCTCCGCCTTCGACAGCATGATGTCCGGCGAGGCGACGCCTTCGCAGATGGGCGGACTATTGATGGCGCTGCGGGTGCGCGGCGAGACGGTCGACGAGATCACCGGCGCGGTGTCGGCGATGCGCGGCAAGATGCTGCGGGTCAAGGCGCCGGCTGAGGCCGTCGACGTGGTCGGCACCGGTGGCGACGGTTCCGGGTCGGTGAACGTGTCGACCTGCGCCTCCTTCATTGTCGCGGGCGCCGGCGTGCCCGTCGCAAAACACGGCAACCGCGCGCTGTCTTCGCGCTCCGGGGCGGCCGACGTATTGGCCTCGCTCGGTGTCAGGATCGACCTTTCACCCGCCCAGGTCGGCCGTTGCGTACAGGAAGCCGGCATCGGATTCATGTTCGCGCCCGCCCACCATCCGGCCATGAAGAACGTCGGCCCGACCCGGGTCGAACTCGCCACGCGTACGATCTTCAACCTGCTCGGGCCGCTGTCCAACCCGGCCGGCGTCAAGCGGCAAATGGTCGGCGTATTCTCGAGGCACTGGGTGCAGCCGCTGGCGCAGGTGCTGAAGAACCTCGGCTCCGAGTCGGTCTGGGTGGTGCACGGCTCCGACGGTCTCGACGAAATTACCCTCACCGGCCCGAGCTTTGTCGCGAGCCTCGAGAACGGCAATATCCGCACCTTCGAGGTGACACCGGAAGAGGCCGGCCTCGCCCGCGTCGGCGGCGAAGCGTTGAAGGGCGGTGATGCCGACGCCAACGCAGTGGCGCTGCAAAGCGTGCTCAACGGCAAGCCGAGCGCGTATCGCGACGTCGCTCTCCTGAACGCCGCGGCGGCGCTGATCGTCGCCGGCCGCGCCAGGGATTTGAAGGAAGGCGTCGCGCTGGGCACCAAATCGCTCGACGGCGGTGCCGCAGCTGCAAAACTCAAGCATTTGATCGCGGTGTCCAACGGCTGACCGCGGGAGCGCCTGACATGTCCGACATCCTGAGCAAGATCGAGACTTACAAGCGCGAGGAGATCGCCGCCGCCAAGCGTGCGCATCCGCTGGCAAGCCTGGAAGCACTGGCCAAAGCCGCGCCGCCGCCGCGCGGCTTCTTGCGCGCGATCCGTGAAAAGCTTGATCGCGGTGACTATGCGCTGATCGCCGAAGTGAAAAAGGCTTCGCCCTCCAAGGGGCTGATCCGCGCCGATTTCGATCCGCCGGCATTGGCAAAAGCCTATGAAGCCGGCGGGGCGGCGTGTCTGTCGATCCTGACCGATACGCCGTCATTCCAGGGCCATCTCGATTTCATGGTCGCGGCACGTGCGGCGACCAATTTGCCGGTGCTGCGCAAGGATTTCCTGTTCGACACCTATCAGGTGGTCGAGGCCCGCGCCCATGGCGCTGACTGCATCCTGATCATCATGGCCGCACTTGATGACGGCACGGCCAGGGATCTGGAAGATGCCGCCATCGCGCATGGCATGGACGTGCTGATCGAAATCCACGACCGCGCTGAGCTCGATCGCGCGCTAAAGCTTCGCTCGCCGATGATCGGCGTCAATAACCGAAATTTGCGCACCTTCGAAACCACGCTGGTGACCAGCGAGGCGCTCGCGCCGCTGATCCCTGGGGATCGCCTGATGGTCGGTGAAAGCGGCATCTTTACTCCGGCAGACCTTGCGCGCCTCGCGCGCGTCGGCATGGCGACCTTCCTGGTCGGCGAAAGCCTGATGCGCCAGGCCGACGTCACGGTGGCAACGCGGGCGTTACTGGCCCGTACCGACGTGCCGCGCGCCACCGGGACGCGCTAGGCGATGGCGCGGAAGGTTTCCAAAGGCGGCGCCCTCACCCACATCGATGCATCGGGCGAAGCGCGAATGGTCGACGTGTCGGCCAAACCCGCCACCGAACGCACAGCCGTGACCGAAGGCCGCGTGGTCATGAGCAAGGCGACGCTCGAACTGATCGTCTCCGGTAACGCCAAAAAGGGCGACGTGCTCGGCACCGCCCGTATTGCCGGCATCATGGCGGCCAAGCGCACCTCGGATTTGATCCCGCTGTGCCATCCGCTGGCGCTATCGAAGGTCACGCTCGACATCACGCCCGACAGGAAATTGCCCGGCTGCGTCGTCCGCGCCACCGTGAAGGTCACCGGGCCGACCGGCGTCGAGATGGAAGCGCTGACGGCGGTGTCGGTCGCGTGCCTGACGATCTACGACATGATCAAGGCAGTCGAGCGCGGTGTGCGGATCGAAGGCATTCATCTGGTCGAGAAAAAGGGCGGCAAGTCCGGACATTACCGCGCCGGGGACTGATCAGTCCGCCGGTCGAGCCGAAGCCCTGCGGTCGCCACGCTTGTCCGTGCTCACGTCAAATCACTTGAGCGACGTGCTGATTTTGCCAAAGTTGGTGGCAAGCTTGCCTCCGACGCCCTGAACTGCAGCGATGATCGCAAGCGCGATGCCCGCAGCGATCAACCCGTACTCGATCGCGGTCGCGCCGCTTTCGTCCGCAATGAATTCCTTCAACATCTTTTTCATGACGCCCTCACCTGTGTACGCACAAACGCGATGACAAACTTTGCAAGCGATGAGAACTCGCAAACTACGTGCCAGCAGCACGCCTGAACACTTTCATGATGTTAGATGGTAAAGAGTTGGTTTCAGCGCGCGCAGGCCGGCAAATAGTTCCACCTCCATTCGCGTGAGGCGGCAATTTCTGCAGTTCCGGAAATGGAACCTGATTCTCCGTGCGATGTGATTTATCCGGCGTTGCGTTGCCGCTCGCGATAGCTGCGTGTCTTCATCCGGTTCCCGCACAGCGATGACATGCACCAGCGCCGCGTCGATGGTTTCGAGCGGTCGAAAAACACCCGGCGGCATTCGTCAGACGCGCACGTTTTCAGCCGATCAAGAGTTCCATTTCTCGAGCCGTCATAGAGTTCTGCGACAATCGGCGATAGTCCCGCGAGCGCATCTTCGCGCGCCGCCCGCAGCACCATGCCGTCATCCCCTGCCGCCACGGCCAACGGAAAATATTTCAGCGCTTTGCTCAGCGCGCGAACCGCATCCTTGTTTCCGCGCCGCTCCAGCGGATCGCACTGCAGATAGTCGCGCACCAACGTCCGCAGTTCGATCGCGGTTGCAAACATCGCCGGCGTGATCTTCGCGCTGGTGGGCGCCAGCCCGCGCTGCGACATCCACCTCGCGAGCTCCCGCGCGCTGGTCAGTTCATCGCCTTGCGGATGCGGCACGCCGTGATGCGTGAAGTGCCTGACGTCGAGCGTATTGGCGAAATCATAGAGATTGGCCAGCTCGTCCGGAACGCCGAACTTTTTTGATTCTCGCGACATCGACACCAGTAAAGCATATTTACCGGTTGACAGCAAGAGACACCAATATAACTAATATACTGGTGTTTGCCCCGCAACCCGTTCGAGAGGAACCCGCCATGAGCCACGAGGCAACCTGGTCCCGTACGAGGATTTTCTACGGCTGGTTCGTCGTGGCAGCCGCATTCGCCGTAACCTTCGTCGGCTTCGGCTGCGCCTATACGTTCAGCGCGTTCCTGGAATCGCTGCAGCGCGATTTTGGCGCCTCGCGCGGCTCGGTCTCGCTGGTGTTTTCGCTCGCGGGCTTTCTCTATTTTGCCTTGGGCATCGTCAGTGGCCCCCTCGCCGACCGCTACGGCTCCCGCCGCCTCGCGCTGGCAGGCATGCTGCTGATCGGCCTCGGGCTCGCCGCGGCGGGTGCCGCACGCAATTTGCTCGAGGTCTATACCGCTTACGGCCTCGGTGTCGGACTTGGCATCGGCTGCGCCTATGTGCCCGCGGTCGGCGCGGTGCAGCGGTGGTTCGTACGGCGGCGCGGCTTTGCCTCCGGTCTTGCCGTGAGCGGCATCGGCGTCGGCACACTGGTGATGCCGCCGCTGGCGACGCTCCTGATCGAGACGCTGGGATGGCGCGGCGCTTACCTGGCGCTCGGCGCCATCGCCGCCGTCGTTGGCGGCGGGATGGCGCTGCTGCTGGAGAACGATCCGCGCGCGCGCGGTCTCAACCCCGACGGCGATGCGGTCCTGCCGGGCGCCATCCCGGCGCAGGCGCAGGGCGCCACGGTCAGCGAGGCGATCCGCTCACCACACTTCGTTGCGCTTTATGCCGCCTGCCTGATCTGCTCGTTCGGCCTGTTCGTGCCGTTCGTGCACCTCGTTCCCTATGCCGGGGATCACGGCGTTGCGGCCTCCTCCGCGGTGCTGCTGCTCGGAATCATCGGCATCGGTTCTACCGCCGGCCGCTTCTTCCTCGGCGGGCTCGCCGACCGGATCGGCCGCCAAACCGCCCTGCTGCTGCTGTTCATCGGCATGGCGCTCGCTCTCGCAATCTGGTTGATCTCGACGAGTTTCTGGCAGCTTGCCGGATTCGCCTTCATCTACGGCATGGTCTACGGCGCGTGGGTTGCGGTACTTCCGGCCGTTGTGATGGATCATTTCGGCGGGCGCCATGTCAGCGGCATCATCGGCATCCTCTACACCAGCGTCGCGTTCGGCACCCTGATCGGTCCCAGCACCGCCGGCTACGTATTCGATCTCACGGGCGATTATACGCTGCCGATCCTGGCCGGCGTCGCCGCCAACGTCATCGCCGCCGCCATCGTTGCGATCATGTTCCGCCCACCCCACGCACCCCTTCGGAACTAGGCCCTGCCGAGGTTGTCATCGGCAGCATTCGCTACCTGGCTAACGTTTCGTTAACCAGACTTGCTAACGTCAATTCCATCTCGGCGCGGTAGCAAAGTCACGGGCCGGAAGCACGCAATACTGCTTTCGGGATTATTTGCTGGCAGCGATCTCGTTCAATGGGTTCAATCAACACCGCCTCATTCAAGATCAAGCCCATCTTTCGCGGCGGTCCGATCCGATGGCTGATCCTGGGCGGCGTGCTGCTGATCGCCACGATCGCGATCGGCGCGACCATCATGGCCGGCAATTTCCGCGAACGCGCGCTGCGCAACAGCGAACGCGAGCTGGAAAACACCGTGCTGCTGCTGGCCCGCCATTTCGACCAGCAACTCGAGGATTTGGAGGTGGTCCAGAAGGACCTGATCAGCTTCATCCGATCCAGCTTGATCACGACGACGGAACATTTCCGGCGCCGGATGTCGAGCGAGGAAATCCATCTGATGCTGAAGTCCAAGATCGAGGCGGTGTCCTATGTCGGCGGTGTCAACGTCTTCGACGTCGAGGGCAGACTGATCAATTCGTCGGCGGCCTGGCCCGCCCCGCCCGTCAACGTCGCGGACCGGGCCTATTTCAAGACCTTCAAGTCCGGGCCGGAATCGCCGACCGTGGTGATCGAGCCGGTCTACAGCCGTGTCACCGGCGTCTGGACCACAGTGATCGCGCGCAAGGTCACGGGGCCGAACGGCGAATTCCTCGGCGCCATCGGCCGCGGCATCGAACCCGCCAATTTCGAGAAATTCTTCGCTTCGGTGGCGCTCGGATCGGATGCCGCGATCGCCATGCACCACCGCGACGGCACGCTGCTCGCCCGTTATCCGCATGTCGCCGAGATGATCGGCAAGAACTTCAAGTCCGGCCCGGCCAGCCAGCGGCTTGTGTTCGAGCGCGCCAATACCACCTCCCGTCTGACCAGCCCGCTCGACGGCGAGCACCGGGTGATCTCCTCGCGCGCGCTGAGCAAATTTCCGATCGTGATCGTCGCAGCGACGACCACCGCGGCGGCGCTGGCCGACTGGCGCGCGCAAATCTCCATCCTGATCGCGGTGGCCGGATTGTCCGTGGCGGCGATCGCCATCCTGCTGTTCCTGGTTGTGCGCAAGCTCTTGCAGCAGCATCGCGCGTCGCAGCAGCGGCTGACGCTGGAAAAACAGCGGCTCGACACCGCCGTCAACAACATGACGCAAGGCCTGCTGCTGTTCGATTCCTCGCAGCGCCTCGTCATCTGCAACCAGCGCTATCTCGACATGTACGGCCTGTCGGCCGAGATCGTGAAGCCGGGCTGCAGCTTCCGCGACGTGATCGCGCATCGAAAACAGACCGGATCGTTCACCGGCGACGTCGACCGCTACGTCGTGCGGGTGCTGCGCGACGTCGGGCAGCGCAACGCGATGATCATCACGACCCCCGACGGACGTTCGGTCCAGGTCGTCAACGAACCGCTGGCGGACGGCGGATGGGTGGCCACCCATGAAGACGTTACCGAACAACGCCAGGCCGAGGAACGCATCACCCACCTCGCCCATTACGACGCGCTGACCGACCTGCCGAACCGCACCCTGTTCCACGAACAACTCAAGCAGGAACTGCCTCACGTCGCGGCCGACCGGCAGCTTGCGGTGCTCTATATCGACATCGACGAGTTCAAGAGCATCAACGACTCGCTCGGACACATGATCGGCGACGAGTTGCTCAAGGCCGTCGCGGTCAGCCTGCGTGCTTGCGTGCGCGAGACCGATTTCGTGGCGAGGCTCGGCGGCGACGAATTCGCCATCGTGCAGACCGGGGTGACGGGCGCCGACGATGTCACCGAACTCACCCGCCGCATCTATGATGCGATCCGCGCTCCTTACGAATGCCTCGGCCATCAGGTGACCACCGACGCCTCGATCGGCATCGCGCTGGCGCCGCAGGATGGTTCCGACCTCGACCAGATCCTGAAGAACGCGGATCTGGCGATGTACGCCGCCAAGGCCGCCGGCCGCCGCACCCATCGCTTCTTCCAGCCGGAAATGGACGCCCAGGTGCGCGCCCGCCGCGTGCTGGAAATGGACCTGCGACAGGCCATCATCGATGGCGGCTTCGAGGTTTACTAC
Source organism: Bradyrhizobium sp. AUGA SZCCT0222 (assembly GCF_018130205.1). Lineage (NCBI taxonomy): Bacteria > Pseudomonadati > Pseudomonadota > Alphaproteobacteria > Hyphomicrobiales > Nitrobacteraceae > Bradyrhizobium > Bradyrhizobium sp. AUGA SZCCT0222. The sequence goes on along the minus strand of NZ_JAFCLX010000061.1, from coordinate 2,488 downwards.
CAGCCGTGTCTGGACCTCGGGGACGGCAGGATCACCGGCTGCGAAGCGCTGGTGCGCTGGCGCCATCCGGAGCGCGGCATCATCTCGCCGGCCGACTTCGTGCCGATCGCCGAAGAGACCGGCCTGATCAACCAGCTCGGCGAGTGGGTGCTGACCACGGCGTGCGCCGAGGCCTCCACCTGGCCGGACGATGTCCGCCTTGCGGTCAACGTTTCGCCGGTACAGTTCAAGAGCGGCACGCTGGCGCTGAAGGTGATGGCAGCGCTTGGGGCGTCGGGCCTGGCCGCGGGCCGGCTGGAACTCGAGATCACCGAAGCGGTGCTGATCCGCGACGACGATGCGGCGCTTGCCATCCTGCACCAGCTTCGCGCCATCGGGGTCAGAATCGCGCTCGACGATTTCGGGACCGGCTATTCCTCGCTGAGCTATCTGAAGCGCTTCCCGTTTGACAAGATCAAGATCGACCGCTGCTTCGTCACCGATATCGCCGAGCCGGAAGGGTCGGCCAGCATCGTCGAGGCTGTCGTGAACATCGCCGCCGCGCGCCACATGACGACGACCGCGGAAGGGGTCGAGACCGAGCAGCAGCGCGAATTGCTGCGCGCGCTCGGCTGTTCGGAGATGCAGGGCTATCTGTTCAGCCCGCCACGACCCGGCGCCGACATCAAGCCCCTGCTGCTCGCGCACCGGCCGATGCCTGCCGCCGCGAGCCCTGTGGGCTCCCGCAGGCGCAAGCCCGCCGCCTAGACGGGTCTTCTTCGTTTGAGGACGCTCTAGTTCGGCACCGGCCGCTTCGCCGCAACCGCCGGCGCATTGGCGTTGACGGTGACCCCGCGCAGCAGATTGTAGGCGGCGCCGAGCGCCTTGTCGTCCTTTTCGGACGGCGGCACGTAGGATTGCGAACCGGTCTGCTCGGCGCCGTCGGCGGCCAGGTGCCCGCGCATCGACGCTTCGCCCTTCAGCTCGGCACGGCTCTTCAACTCGTCCGGCACGTCCTGCAGCACCTCGATGTCAGGCGTGACACCCTGGGCCTGGATCGATTTTCCGGACGGCGTAAAATAGCGCGCGGTCGTCAATGCCAGCGCGCCGTTGGACTTGCCGAGCGGAATAATCGTCTGCACCGAGCCCTTGCCGAACGAACGCGTGCCGATGATGGTGGCGCGCTTGTGGTCGCGCAAGGCGCCGGCCACGATCTCGGACGCCGATGCCGATCCGCCGTTGATCAGCACGACGAGCGGCTTGCCTTTGGTCAGATCGCCGCCGCGCGCGACGAAACGCTGGGTTTCCTCCGGCGTCCGGCCACGGGTCGAGACCACCTCGCCCCGCCCCATGAAGGCGCTCGACACCGACACCGCCTGATCGAGCAAGCCGCCCGGATTGTTGCGCAGATCGATGACGTAGCCCACGAGCTTGTCGGACGGGATCGACTTTGTAATCTCACCGATCGCCTTGCGCAGGCCGTCGGTGGTCTGCTCGTTGAAGCTGGTAATCCTGATATAGCCGATATCGCCGCCCTCGGTGCGGAAGCGCACCGGCCGCACCCGGATGATTTCGCGCACGATCGCGACCTCGACCGGCGTATCCGCGCCCTTGCGAACGATCTTCAGGCGGATCTTGCTGTTGGCTGGCCCCTTCATCTTGCTGACGGCCTGATCGAGCGTCATCCCCTGAATGGAATCATCGTCGATCTGCGTGATCAGATCGCCCGACATGATGCCGGCCTTGGCGGCGGGCGTGTCGTCGATCGGCGCCACCACCTTGACGAGGCCGTCATCCATCGTCACCTCGATGCCGAGCCCGCCAAATTCGCCATTCGTGGTCTCCTGCATGTCGCTCCAGCCCTTCGCATTCATGTAGCGCGAATGCGGATCGAGCGAGGAGATCATGCCGTTGATGGCGCCCTCCATCAGCTTGGAATCGTCGGGCTTCTCGACATAGCTGCTGCGAATGCGCTCGAACACGTCCCCGAACAGATTGAGCTGCGAATAGGTGCCGTCGGTGCGGGCCGCAGCCTTGGCGGCCGCAACCAGATGCGTCCCCTGCGGTCCGGCGACCAGAAAGGTCAAACAGGCGCCGGTGACCGTGCCGAGGAGAAAGGTGAGATTCCTGCGCATTTGCGATCCTTCTCGCTATCAACCGCCAAAATCATGTGAATCGGCGTCCCGGGCTCCGGCGCGGTCAACCAACAACGGCTTTTTGGTCGGATCAAGGCGGTTTCGGTCCGGGCCATTACGGGTTTGTTAAGTATAGGGTTTTGGCCGGATTGGACTGTTTTTGGGGGGCATATGGCACCCTGTGAATCGTCGTCCCGGCGAACGCAGATGCGCAATTGCGCATCGGGGGACCCATACCGCGTGATCTCTCCATGAAACTCGGTTGTAGAGACCTTCCGCAAAACTACTCCCTGGGGTTATGGGTCGTAAGTCTCGGTGCCTCGATTAAGATGGGGCGATCGAGGCGGGCGTTGCGGGGTTTATGGGAGGTCGTT